>JBFIFS010000107.1:0-8271 GCA_041602695.1 Kiritimatiellia bacterium | reverse complement strand
TTGAACCCGTTTGTCGTTGCCATATTCGGAATAAAGCCTCGCTCTGTCGCCTCGTCGGTAATGGCTATCGCATTGGCGTAGGCAAGCTCCTTGTTCTCAACACTTGCCATCCACGCCGCGAAATAGGTGTCCCAATCAAACAGGACCCAGCCGCCCCAGTTACAGCTCCAGATACGGCTGACCGGGGAAATGATCCGGTCTTTCACCGGATCATAGATCGTGTCCCATGCCAGGCAGATCTGCATCGCGTTGTGCACTTCGCTCAAATCCTTCCTGCCCTCTAGAAATTTCTCTTTCGAAGCATCAATAACGCTGCCGGCGTCAGCCAGCCTGCCCGGATTTGTTGCGACGAATACTGGACCGTCAAGTGCAACGAGAAGGTAAGGCGATGAGATTTCAACAACAGGCTCTTCGTTATCCTGATTCCCGGTAGTAACCACCTCTACGGCCTTCTGCCCGTTTTCAATAATGAGGCGGTTGCCATCGCGTCTTGCATAACCCGCCTTACCCCAGAGAACCCCGGCTTCAACCGTAAGAGCAGGAGTCTTGACCATCTCAGCAAGTGGCGTGACCCGAGCATACCAATCGCCATCGCTGTGGGCAGTTTCGACACGCACTTTGAGCTGGTCCCACTCTACCTCAACGCAGGTATACGATCCGTCGTAAGCGTGGGGCCCAGGGACTACTCGTTCGGGCCTGTCATCAGGCTTACCGATAAGGGCCTCCCTAAGGCACTTGTTAGTTCGATAGTTCTTCAAGCCCAGCGATATCGCAAAGCATTCCGGCAAATGAACGTGCGACAGCACGCTCCTTACATTCCACGTATTCCATCCACTCTTCATGGTCATAAATAACAACTCCCTTTACTTCGGATCTTAGACGTCTTGCGGTGCGAGAGGAAGAGCATCTATGCGACACGACTATGCACTAAATGCGTCTACGCGCTCTTTAATCTCCTGCAGCTCCTCGCGCAGCGGCTCGATGCGGGTGGCAAGATACTCATTAATCCACACGGGATCGATCAACCCTTCGAACGCAGAGCGGACTTCAACAGCCAACTCGTCGCACTTCTCGACGCTGCGCTCAAGAAGTACCACACATTTCAGACCCATCTTCGTGTTCCTTGCACTGGTACGCCGCTCATCCATTTCACCAAGGACAAGCATCTGCCTGGAATGCTGGACCTGATCCCATCCCCGGCGACGCAGAGCTGCCAGACGGTTCATCACGTCTTTACATTTCTCGAAGCGCTCCCTTTCTCCAACATCTCCAAGCGCATCAACACATTCCTCAACGCCGCCCTCGGCGTGCTCCCCATCGTGCAGGATGACTGCAACGTTCAGCATCGAGTCCAGACTGGAATCAATGGGATTGCACTGAACCGTATCAACCGCGTATCGGCTCCAGGCAGTTGCAACGACACCGACAAAGTCAAATCGCTGTCCGACTTCCGACCAGGCTTTCGCATTCTCAGTATGCAGCGGAATATCCGGCACATCAGAATCGTATCCCTCCGCGCCTTTGTAGGCTGTACCGCCCCACTGAGTGAAACCATGTTCGTGGAAGCGCTTAATGTATTCCGTCTTAAAGTGACTCTTAGTCGTGTCAGGATGGCCCTGGTATCCCCACGGCATGAGGTCGCATTTCTTGGCGAGGGCCCTCAAGGCGTCACTCTCCCATTCAATCATCATATCGTGCCATAGGATCGGCCTTATGCCGCGCCCGTTCAGCGAATCCAGAATAGGCCCGATATGATGCAGATAGAGAGCCCCCTTGCCATGCTCCTCGACATACTTCTTCGTGTCCGGATGCGACCCGAAAGCCCACGCTTCGTCCCCGCCCAGGTGACAATGCTTCACATTCGGCATAAGTTTCAGGACATCATCCACCATATCCTGGACAAGCTTTCGCGCGCCCTCGGCAAGCGGGTTGATGGACTGCTCGCTGTCCGGAAGCTCCCGAAGGTGGTGGTAGTCCTCGATGCTAAGAGGCGTCTCCATATGCCCTAGACACTGCACCAGCGGAATCAGCTCCAGTCCCAGCTCGTCCGCTGTTTTGACAAACAGCGACACATCCTCCGGAGTGTAGGCGGTTGGACTTCGAAAGCGCTCGTCTACCGTCCACGGAAAAGAATCTTCCCACTCAACAAGTACGACGTTGTACCGCATTGCGGCAAACAGCTTAAGCAGCTCAACCATCCGCCTGACAGTCGGAGGCAAACCCTTAAGGTCCAGATGCACACCGCGCTTCTCCAAGACCGGTTCGCTCTTTCGAAACAATCTATCTAAGGTCATCGCTCTCCTCGCGTTCTTAGGATAGACGGGATAAACCCGTCTCTACCCGTGGGGATGGTTCATCCCCTCCGCAGCTCCCCATCATCAATGTTGGAACCCCATCCGCCGGTAGGGACGGGTTTATCCCGTCCACACTTTCCGCCCTATCTTGTCGCAAGCACCGCGTTCTCTATGCAAGATTCACCTAGAACGAATTCGCGAAGTCGTCAGCGCCCGTCTTCTTGCCCGCGGGAGCTTTCTTCTTGAACTTCGAACCCTTGATAAGTTTCTTCAGGTGTTTCTCATAGAGCGGTGCGCTGAGCGGCATCTTAACCGTCACGTCATTCATACCTGAGTACATCATTGCATTACCGAGCTCTACTGACTTAATTCCCTCCTCCGCCGGAGCAATCAGTTTCGCGCCTTTTGTGATGGCATCAGCAAAGTTCTTGAGAATCCCTTTATGCTGCTCACCGTTGCCCCTGATAGGAATGTTTACATTCCAGCGGGCAGGAGTTCCGAAACTTGTCTGCGTAGTCTTCAAGAACTTATCCATCGGCTCTTCGTTCCGCGTAAACTCAAGGCCTTCGCCCCTCTCAATCACAACTTTACCCATCGTACCGCAGACCTCGAGACGGTTTGTCCCGGGGGCCTCACCGGTAGACGTGATGAATACGCCCGTAGCGCCATTCTTGTATGTCAGGTAAGCGGTTACCTCATCCTCTACCTCGATCTTGTGATACTTGCCCAGAGCGATATCAGCTCTCACCGTTTCGGGCTCACCGAACAGCCAGGTCATAAGATCGAGCTGATGTGGACACTGGTTCATGAGAACGCCGCCGCCCTCCCCAGCCCAGGTAGCGCGCCAGCCGCCGCTGTCATAATAGCGCTGCGAACGGAACCAGTTAGTGATTATCCAGTTTATCCTGGTAATCCTGCCCAGCTCACCCTTATCAAGCAGTTCCTTAAGCTTGATGTAATGAGGATCAGTACGCTGATTGAACATTGCGGAGAAGACTTGCTTCTTGCTCTTGTGCGCTTTGATGAGCTTCAGCGCGTCCGCCTTGTGCACCGAAATAGGCTTCTCGACAAGCACATGCAGTCCAGCCTTGAGGGCGTCTATACCTATCGTCGTATGATCGTAGTGAGGCGTGGCCACGATGACCGTGTCGGCAATCTTCGCTTTCAGGAGCTCCTTGTGAGTATAGAAAGCTGGAACGCCATGCTTGGCAGCGATTTCGTCAGCCCTCGCGCGATCGATATCGCACACTGCAACCAGTTCCATATTGGGTATCGACGCGACCACACCGCAGTGCCCGCTGCCCATGTTACCAACACCAACTACCGCAACTTTCGCCTTCTTTGGTCTCGCCATCTTTCAACTCCTTTTGTGCTAACCAACCTGAATCAAATACGTCTGGACAGAGTCCAAGCAATAGTCCGGATTGTCAAGGATTTGAGGCGACATTCGGCCCAGAAGATCTCTCCACTCTGGTCGAGATGACAACCCCTCGCCATACGCAGGCATTCTGCTCTGCCATCCTAGTCAGCGACTTTGTCATTCCGAGCGCAGTCGAGGAATCTCAAATCAAGAAACAGAATCCCGCTGACACCCGTAATACCTATCGAATGATCAGAACAGTCCCCGCTGCAGGAGGAAGCAGGGCAATGGCGTTTCCGCCCTGGTAGTTGTAGTCAACTTCCCAGGTATCGATACCGTTCGTCGCCGCAAACTCACCATTCAGAGTGCCATACGTGGCAATTACCAGGTCAGTCGCCGGCACGCTGGCACCAACATTAACATTAAGTGTGGCATTAGAGATTGTTAAGGCGTAGCCCGAGTCCACATCCAGACGGCCGTGCTGCGAACCGTCCACGTTGATTTCCAGGACTCCTGCAATCGTACAGTTGTTAGACACAGTCATAGTTCCTGAGGGATAGCCGGGAGCCAATGTACCTCCTGCAGGAACACTAACAGCCAGGTCGCACGCCGCAGTTCCGCCAAGAGTGCCGGAGTCAAACCTGAGGCTGCCTTCCATAGTGCCGTTTGCAATCAGGGTCCCGCCATTGATCCATATATCCCACTGGGTCTCCCAGAGCCTGCCGTTACAAATCAGCGTGCCATCGTTGACCTTCACCTCCCCACCGTAGCATTCCCCATTAATCGTCCACGCCCCAGAACCGCTCTTATGCACCTTTTGATTGTTTTGGCCCCTCGGGATGGCAACGGCGGTGTTCCCTGTGGTTGTCCCACTTAGTACCACAAAGTCGTCTGTTGGCCGATAAATCGTACCGAGGGTCATATTTGTACCAACGGGCGCTAACGTTAAGTAGTCATTCACATCACGCAATGGCCAGATGTCAGGCGCTCCCGTTATCCCTGAGGAGATCGACACGTTATTTACTGTAACAGTGATGGTCCCGGCCGGTGCAAAATTGAGCGCATTCCCTTGAATTGTATAGCCGTCGGTATCAATCAGAATATGCCCAAGACTGATATCCTCTGCCAGCGTGACCGTACCGGCCACACCCTTGAAGATCGCAAGGTCATTGGTGCTGTTGTTCCAGTTTGTATGGGAAACACCAGCGCCTGCGTCCCAGTTCTTGATGGATGTATTCCATGACCCGTCTCCGCCATCACTCAGCTGATTTCCCGCACTCGGAATATTCGTGGTTCCGCCGTCCCACCAGCGAACACCAGGGACTACTGTTGGCACTGGGACAGAAAGCATTCCTGTGCCAGTTATAAGCGCGGTCTCATTGTCCGCACCCGAACCCAGTGCGCCCCACGTTCCAGTCGGACCCTCTAACCCGTTAGTATACACACCAATAACTTCATCCGTACCCACGTAATCGAGATTCAGGACTGCACCATCAGTGAGCCTGACAGAGGTAATGTCGCCGAGGTAGACCTGATCAAGGCTGAGCGTACCTGCTAACACCACAGTGTCACCCACATAAGTGCCTCCGCCAGTCAGTCTTAAAGTGCCAGCTCCCGCCTTCGTCAGGTCATAGCCAACGGCGCCGTCACCAATGGCGCCTCCGACTGTCAGGGTGGCGAGGGAATTAGAAACAGTAACTGTAACGTCCGATGTAAGTGTCACTGGGCCCGCACCCATATTCAGATCGCTATTCGCCCCCAAGCTTCCCACGAACACCCAATCCCCTGCCCATCTCTGCGCCGGGTCCCATGTAGATGTTGCAATAGCGGAGCCGCTGCTGTTGTCGATACTGCCACCGTAGATATGGAATCTCAAAGTCGAACTCGAGCCCGATGTGGGGCCTTTAACTGCCGCCGGATTGTTCCAGTGCATAACGGCCCCGTTCCTTACCTCAATCTGGCGATAGTCGGAAGTTAGCTCACCGTTCACAACCAGATCACCGCTGTCAATGTGTACATACCCGCCGTAAACGTTCCCAACGGTCCATTTGCCAGTTCCGTTAAACCGAACCTTGGCGTTTTGCGCCCCCTTTATCACGGAACCGATCACGTTGCCTGTCGTAGTGCCGGCAAAAGTTAAATATGTATCTGTAGGTCGTGTTACAGCTCCGAGAACCATGTTTGAAGCAGTCGGAGCAAAGATTACGTTGTTGTTCACCGATGGATTTGCGACCCGAACAGATGGCGCACCTGCAATACCACAACTGTAGGTTACGCTGTCCGCGTTGTTGGTAATCGAGCCGCCCGCACCAAATGAAAGCGTGTAGCCGCCATCCACAGCATAACTGGCAGTGCTAATCGTAAGGTTGTTGATACTTATGCTCTGCCCCAGGCTGACGGTTCCTGCCGTTCCTTCAAGAAAGGCATTGTCATTATCCGCCCAAACAGCACCACTGTATACCCCGGGAGAGGTACCCCAATTGGAAGTGACCGTATCCCATGCTTTGGTTCCAGAGGAATACTTGTCAGCAGCCTCTCCATTCTGGCCCAAGAGAAGCGCGCACGTCAGCATTGGGATTAGAACACGCATTGCACGTAATGCACTCACGGCTATGACTGTATCAAAAGGGGGGATCGTTTGCAATCGATGTCTCCCACACAAAAGAAATCGTCTTTTCCAGAAAATCCATCCACATATCATTTGCCTTAATAGGCTTGGGTTCTATACTTGCCCAACTGCAAACAGGGAGTCGAAAAATGAAATACCCAGTCCTTACCGAATACGACCAGAATCACCTTCACCGCATTGCCCTCCCCCTCGGAGGCATAGGCACAGGCACAGTCTCACTCGGCGGACGCGGCGACCTGCGCGACTGGGAGATCATGAACCGACCTGCGAAGGGGTTCACGCCCTCAATAGCCCGGCAGATAGGGCCATCTTTTGTCCTGAACGTCAAGACTGCTGGCTCGAACCCCATAACCCGCATCTGTGAGGGCCCCCTCGAGCTTTCCGAGTATGAAGGTGATATGGGTTCGTTCGCCAGGAATCATGGCCTGCCGCGATTCAGCAGCTGCTCGTTCGGATCCGCTTACCCATTTGGACAGGTCAGCCTCAATGATCCTGCCGTACCGATAAACGTCACTCTTAATGCATTCAATCCCCTTATCCCGGCAGACGCTGATGCCAGCGGCATACCAATGGCAGTCCTGCGTTACACACTTAAGAACACAAGCCGCAAACCCGTCACCGCGACGCTCTGCGGCTCCATCCCCAATTTCGTTGGCGATGACGGCTCAGGTAAGCAGCAGTGCACGCGCCGTAATCGCTTCCGCAAGAGTGCGCAGTTCAGCACCATACTCATGGATTCGCCTGATATTGATCCGCGCGCGGCGCAAGCGGGCACGATCGCGCTAACTACACTCTCGAAGAGCGGCGTATCACATCGCCTTAACTGGAACAACAATGCCGGCTGGGGCTCCGCCACGCACGACTTCTGGAAGGACCTTCAGTCCGACGGAGACCTCACCCAACCGCGCGCCGCCAAGAGTCGGATGCCCATGGCTTCACTGGCCGTCAAAACCACAATCCCACCCGGCAAGACAAAACAAATGACGTTCCTTATCACCTGGCACTTCCCAAACCGATACATCTGGAGCCCCTCAGGCAAATGCAGTAAATCGGAGATCGTGGGCAACTATTACACCACTAAATACCGTGACGCTGTTGATGTAGTACGAAAGACACTACCGTCACTCCAGGCACTCGAAAAGAAGACGGCCCTTTTTGTTGATTCCCTCTGCAACAGCGACCTGCCCCACGCGGTCAAAGAGTCCGCGCTGTTCAACGTCAGCACTCTGCGAACCCAAACCTGCTTCCGCACACCGGACGGGCACCTCTACGGCTGGGAAGGGTGTGGCGATAAGTCAGGCTGCTGTCATGGCTCATGCACACACGTATGGAATTACGAGCAGGCAACCGCGTTTCTATTTGGCAACCTCAGTATGGGGATGCGTAAAGTTGAGTTCCTTCACGCGACAGACAAAGACGGCTGCATGTCGTTCCGGGTAAACCTGCCGCTAAAGAAGAAAGCACAGGGATTCAAGCACGCTGCTGCCGATGGCCAAATGGGCTGCATCATGAAAATCTATCGCGACTGGCAGCTCTCGGGTGACACCGACACCCTCAGGAAACTGTGGCCGAAGGTAAAGAAGGCTCTGAGCTTCTGCTGGATCAAGGGAGGATGGGACGCCGACCAGGACGGAGTCATGGAAGGCTGCCAGCACAACACGATGGACGTCGAGTACTTCGGCCCGAACCCTCAAATGACCGGCTGGTATCTGGGCGCGCTGCGAGCCGCCGAAGAAATGGCTTCTTACCTAAACGACAAGGGATTCGCCAGGAAATGCAGGGCCCTGTTTGAGTCAGGTTCGACCAAGATGGACAAGACCCTGTTCAACGGCGAATACTACGAGCACCATATCAAGCCGCCGAAGAAGAAGGACATCGCGCCCAGCCTAGTCGTCGGTATGACAGGAAAGCTGGGGCGCCTCGACTTCCAGCTCGGAAAGGGCTGCCTGGTGGACCAGCTTGTTGGCCAATACATGGCGCACGTCTGC
>JBFIFS010000106.1:0-8444 GCA_041602695.1 Kiritimatiellia bacterium | reverse complement strand
GGATGCGTAGAAACAGGAAGTGGACGGCAATGGCTGCATTGGCAGCTATGCTTCTCGCAACAGTTGGGCATACGGCGGACCTGCCGGACCCCGACGGCAAGGAAGCGGATATGAGCAAGCCTGTGCAGGTGTATATCCTGCTTGGGCAGTCAAACATGCTGGGCTTCGGCAAGATCAAGGGCGGCGAGGGCTCGCTTGAAACCGCGTGCAAGGAAAAGGGACTGTATCCCTATCTAGTGGACGATGCTGGAAACTGGACCGTTCGCAAGGACGTTCGGTATGTGCGCGTCATGAACGAGAAGCAGTTCAATAACGAATGGATGACGATTAAGGGTAACATTGGACCTGAGATCGGTATCGGCCACTATGTGGGCAACGCCACTGAAGCGCCCGTCATGATACTGAAGAGCTGCATTGGTAACAGGAGCCTTGGCTGGGACCTTCTTCCTCCGGGAACACCGAGGTATACAGTTGATGGCAAAGAGTATCCCGGCTATGGGGAAACGGTCAAAAGCAAGAATGACCCGACCATTGTTAAATATGATGCTGAAAAGGCCAAAGCAAAAGAGATGGTGAATTGGTATGCCGGCAAGCAGTACGACAGTGACATCGCCGCTGCAAAGCGGGTGCTCGCTAAGCTGGGCGATTACTATCCTGGTGCGACTGAGTACGAAGTAGCCGGCTTCTTCTGGTGGCAGGGGGACAAGGACTTTCGTAATCCTGGTCATGCCGCAAAGTACGAAGAAAACCTGATGCATCTGCTGAAGGCATTAAGGAAGGACTTCGATGCGCCGGAAGCCAAGCTGGTGATCGCTACTCTTGGGCAGACTAAGAAGGACGCTGACGGGACTCTTGGCCAGATCATCAACGCAATGTTCAATGTTGCCGACCCCGCGAAGTATCCTGAGAACAAGGGCAAGGTAGCGACGTTCTACAGTAATCCTGTCAGCAAGGGCGGAAGCTCGAGCGGGCACTACAGCAAGAACGCTGAGACGTACATGAATGTTGGCGAAGGCATGGGCAAGCTTATGGCTGATATGCTGAAGTAAGCACCTTTCTTGACGAAACAGAATGCACCCGGATGCGGCATCTGCCACATCCGGGTGCTTTGTGTCGGTACCCATACGGGGTTGTCTTTGCGGCCTTGAGGGGCTAATCTGTGAGCAGTGTTTGCAACTTGGAATTAGACAAAGGAGTCGGAATGAACAAGGTGACTGCTGTTCTTATAATGATCTGTTTGAGTATAGGGATTCTGGCTGAGGCGGCGGCACCGAAGAGCGCGCCGGAGCCTCCGCGTGACCTTGCAATTGAAATGGGCGCGCCGTTCCATGACAACATGATCCTCCAGCGGGAGATGGATGTTCCTATATGGGGCTGGAGCAAACCGGGTGCCGAAGTGACCGTGGAGTTCGCGGGCCAGAAGGTTTCTGCCAAGGCAGGGGCTGATGGTAAGTGGATGCTGAAGCTCAAGCCGCTCAAAGCGAGCGCTGAAGAGCGTGAGATGCTTATCACGGACAGCTCAGGCAAGAAGGAAATATTGAAAGGCGTCCTCGTCGGTGAAGTGTGGATGTGCTCGGGCCAGTCTAACATGCAGTGGCTTTCGAGCAGCTGCATTGTTGGCAGGAAACTGCAGCCAGAGATCCTGGCGCGAATCGAGGCAGGCGAAGAAAAGAAGCCGATAATCCGGGAGGTCAAGGTCACGAACAAGTTCTCGTCCCTGTATCCCTCGTACAGGGTAAAGGCCAAGTGGAGTGAAGAGTGGGGCGGCATGAGCGCCGTTGCATTTGCCTTCATCTATGAGGTGGCGAAGGAAATGCAAGTCCCGGTCGGCATTGTTAACTGCGCTTTCAGCACAACCCAGATACAGGCGTGGGTGCCGCGTGAAGGCTTTGCCGCGGGTCAGGATGAATACACAAAGGCCATCTATCAGAAGATACTTGAGAGCGATCATGCGACGCCTGAGCACAAGGCCGCTTGGGCACAGTTCGAGAAGGACGTCCTTGAGTGGGGTATCGAATCTAAGGCCCGCGTTGCGGAAGGGAAGGCGGCCCTTGACCGGCCGAAGGTCCCTGGCAACATGAGCGGCAACCGCGATGCGACATGGATGTGCAACGGCAAGATTACCCCAATGGCCCCTTACGCGATTCGGGGTGCGATATGGAACCAAGGCTACGCAAGCCAGAATGAAGGGCTCGTTTATCGGAACAATCTTCATTCGCTGGTTCGAGGCTGGCGCGCGATCTGGAACGACCCTGAGCTTCCCGTCTATTTTCATCAGTTCTATTCGCTTAAGGGCGGTGATGGCCTCACGCTCAGCAGCGGTGCAGAGATGCGGCTGGGCACCTGGCTCGCGCACATGGACATTCCTAATGCGGCAATGGCGAGTCAGATTGATATCGTTGGCGGTGTTCATTATTACAACAAGGCGGTGCCCGGGCAGAGGCTTGCGCTGCACGCCCTGAAGAATGAGTACGGCAAGAAAGTCATTGCTAACGGGCCGATGTATAAGGGTTACAAGGTCAAGGGTGATAAATTGATCCTTGAGCTGGACCATGCTGACGGTCTCTGCGTGGGGCAGTCGCACACTGTGAAGGGCGGGTATGCTGACCCCGTTCAGATTGATGACGGTGAGGAGCAGGTTAAGCTCTTCTGGCTGGCGGACAAGGATTACACGTGGCACAAGGCTTCAGTGAAGATCGGGAGGGACGAAATAATCCTCACGGCCGATGGGCTGAAGGAGCCGCGCGGGGTGGCGTACGCCTACGAGTGCACAGGGGCGAGGCCAGGCATTTATAACAAGGCCATGCTGCCGCTGACGCCATTTGTCGTATATGACCACAAACTCGTTGTCTCGGATCAATGGGACCTCGACCATATTAAGATCCCCGGTATCCAGGAGCCCTTTGAATTCATGACCTGGCCGCTGGAGTATATGCCGCTTGCCGATGAGGAGGTGGATCCGAAGACGTATGGATTGCAGGGGGAATATTACAAACTGTGGCTGTTGGCGCCGCAGTTCGCGCATAACTGCGTGATCCAGGCGGGGTCTCCGGTGCGCGTCTACGGGAAGGCGATACCCAAGTCGGTAGTGACGCTCAGGTTCGCCGGTTTCGAGAAGAGCCTCACAATGGCAGACGAGCAGGACGAGTGGGAGATAGCGCTGCCGGCAATGAAGGCAAGCGCTGAGCCGCATCTACTTCACGTTACGTGCACACTTGATGGGAAGCTTGCGCATGAGCGGAAGATCAGCAATGTCGTGGTTGGGGACGTGTGGTACGTGGCCGCGACCGAGTTCAAGGTTGAGAGAGGCCCGGGTGTCCCGCAGAGCGGGCCGGCGCCGCTTGAGGCCTGGGAGGGCCGTAATCCCCAGCTCAGGATGCTTACTTCCGGTGGAAGAAGGGCGGAGGACATGCCGCAGCGCTTCAAGATGAACGCGTCGGGCAACCCCATAAGCCGCTTCTTTACGCGCTGGGCTCCCGTTACGGGCCTCACTCAGGAACTTGCTGAGCGTATTCATGCGAAGACGAAGGGTCCTGTTGGTGTAATTGTTCTAGATCCGGGTACAGTTTCGCCTATCAAGGAATGGGTTGGATATGAGCACCTCGCAAAGGTCAAGGCGTGGAAATCTGACTACGATCAACTGTATCCGCGCTACGCGGCGGATCCGGAAGCGTATGTGAAGAATTCTGAAGGTTACGTGAAAGCCTGGCAGGAATACTGGAAGAGCGTAAAGACGGATCCCGGCTTCGAGACGGGCGCAATGGCGAAATTTCCGGGAGCGGTTACCGTCGATACGAAGGCAACAAGGATCTATAATCAGTCGATCTGCGGAGTCAGTCCCGGTAATTTCAAAGGCATCATATGCCTGACGGGGAAGGGGTTCGTCATGGAGGACGAGGGCGCCGGGTTTGCAGAGCAGTTTGCTGTTATGGCGAATTGTTGGAAGGACTCTTTTGCATGGGGTGGGGAAGTCGAGGACCCTTACTTTATATATGCAATGCCCTCGAAGGCACTGGCGCCTAAAATTTCGGTTCCTAAAGGAATCAGGGGCGACAGCTCGGGTTTCCAGATCAATGATTGGATGAAGATTGAGTCAAAGAGGACCAAGGAGGGTGTGGAAACAACGCTCTGCGATAACGTGATGAAATTGATCGATCACGCGGTGGAGGAAGTCTACTGAGCATGGGCGGCTATGACGCCACATGGACGTCGCTGAGCTCGCACCCGTTTCCTCAATGGCTGTGGGATGCGAAGTTCGGCATCTACACGCATTGGGGCCTTACTCGGTGCCGGGGTATGCCGGGAACCGTAAATACCTTAACGGAAGCTGGTATGCGCGTCTTTATTGACCGGACCTATGGCAGCGACATGGTGCTCACGGGGGCGGGGCCGATACGGAACGCTCAGTATGTATATCCTGAGGATATTGCCGGGTTCAGCATGCTTGGGAACGATGGAGACCTAAGATGGGAGTGAGATGAGGACGGCCTTCAGGTTGACCTGCCGCCTAAAGTCCCTTCGGATATCGCTGTCGCAATCCGGATTGAGCTTGTGAACTGACGGGCAAACAAAGGAGCATGAGAATAATGAAGCAGCATGGATTTATCGTCGCAGGCGCGTTGTTCTTGAGTGTGTGCGGGCTCTACGGAGCAATGGAAGCGGGCAGCCAGCCGAGGGACTGGCCTGCTAATCCGAAAAGGCACACAATATCCATAACGCGCGATGCGAGTGACGAGCTCGGCCGGAAGATGATTGAGGTCGCGGAAACGGCACGTCCTGAGTCGGGCCAGTGGTGGACGGTGAGTGACGGGCAGCCCGTGATGAAGTGCGGACTGAAAACACCGCATGCGGTTACGAAAGGGGCTCTCGAGTATTACACATCGAAAATCAGGGAATTTCAGAAAAAGACGTGGAGGCAGTATTCGGAGCCCAGCAGCAGCCTTGTTTATAAGGCCACCGCTGAACGTAAGCCTGAGTTCGCTCTTAATGGAATAACATTCAAAGATGTCTTTATCGTTAATATGAGCCTTCATGTTTCGGTCGCACTGGTTGTCGATATGGGAGGGACTACATTCCGGAAGAGTCGTACCGTTGTCATTGACAGGAATGGCGTGCCCCAGGCAATCGCGGGCGACGCGGACGAGACATTTCCCATGTGGATGATGTGACCGCTGGTTGGGCTCATCGACCTGCCCAAACACCTCAGCGAAAATGTATTCCGCACCCTCAGTGCCAGAATAGAGCTTTGCTTCTTGCCTGTTTATGTATAACTGCTAAAATCGCATGCATGTTGGTACAGAAAATAGTCGCGGCTTCTGCAGCCAGAATCGTGTATTTGCCCATGGCGATCCTGGCGTTGATCGTTGGGCTCGTAATGTTTTCTGCAGGCGAGGCATCCGCCGAAAGCCCGGGCATCAAGCCTTCAGTGTTTTCCGAGGTGCGGTTGATACAAATGGACCGCATGCCGCAGGCCAATGCGACGCACCAAGGGGCCGGCATGGAGCAGGGCGAGTCACACGATCATCCAGCGGCGGGCTCCCATTCTGATGACAGGCTCAGCTTTTCAGGTCAGCTGAACCTTATCCTCGATACGAAAAACCTTGAGATTTCGGACGACAAGATCGCGCGAGGGCACTTCAATCTTGAATTCTCCGACAGCCTTAACTTTGGCGGTGACGGGCACGGCTCAGGCCATTTAACCGTCAAAGACGCGTTCGTCGAGATCCTGATCAGCGACGCTTTCAATTTGCGCGCCGGCCAGATGCTGACGGATTTTGGCATTTATAACCGTATCCATGACTATGGCGTTACTTTCGTCCGGGACGTGCCTCCTCTGATGTACAACGAGGAAATACTGGGGCTGACAACTGGTGACGATCATTTTATTCCTGAGTTTAGCAGCTTTTCAATACTCGGCCGCGTGGATCTCTTTTCGGGGTTCGAGTATACCTTATTTGTCGGAAACGGCCTGATCGGTGAGGACGGCATGGATGTCAATAGGGAGAAACTGTTTGGTGGAAGGGCCCTGCTCAAGGTGGATGACCGGTTGGCTGTCGGTGCGTCGTCGGCTTACAGCGATGACTCCGTTGGTGATTTGACGGAACGGTCCTTCTGGATCGGCGCAGACCTTCAGGTGGTATGCGGACGGGCGGGTCTTAATGCTGAGCTCGTGCAAAAGACGGAAGATGAGGGGGTATCATCAACTCGCGCGGTCTCATGGTACGCTGAGGCATGGTATGAGCAGGAGGTTGGAGCGCTGATCCTGGCGCCATTTGCCGGTTACGACATTATTGACCCGGATACAGATCAAGGTAATGACACATCGGATCGGGTGTCCGCTGGCGTCAATTTCATTTTCTCACCCGAGTTAAGATTGAAACTCGCTCATCACTGGCATAGCTACACGCGGCCTGCCGATGGGGCAAAGCATGACTTTCAGATGATCACGGTTGGTTTGGATTTTCTGGCTTATTAGGAGAGGTATGCACCGTACTGGCATATGGGAGAGCAGGACCGGAATAGCTTTATGCGCTGTTTCCGTAGTTCTGTGCTTCCTCGGCGCTAGGGGTGTATTCGGTGAGGAGGGGCTCAGCGACGACGATGCATCTGAAAAGGCCGTAGTAATAGTAAATGCCGGCTATAAAGGCGAGATTACAAAGGGTGATATTAAGAATCTCTACATGGGGGTGACCCGGCGGCTGCCTGACGGATCCATAGCAGAAGTTTATGACACCGACAGCCCCCAGGTGCGAAAACTGTTTTGCGAGTCGGTGCTGGGTGTGAGCGAGTCTTACCTTAAGAGGTATTGGGTCAAAATGATTGTAACCGGAAGCGCTATGCCTCCTCCTAAGCTGGCACCGGAGGAAGCTGTGCGGACAGTAGCCTCTCAGGCCGGGTCGCTTGCTGTGGTTCCAATGGCACTCGCGGCAGGCTCGGCCGATGTCAGGATAGTGCTTCGTCTTGACTGACGGATACGCAATGAATCGAAAAAGCAACATCATGCTAGCGTGGTACGCCTCCCTGTGCCTGCTGATCATTGCCATCGCGGTGGTGGTCGTCGGATTTTCCAGGAAGAACGTTTCGACATTGAGGTCGTTCGTGGGCGCCTCCGATTTGATGACGTCGAGTGAGCTGCCGATGAATAATATCGCCTTTGAGCTGAATCGCCGATTTGCGGAGACAGGCCGGCGTCTTTCATTGGCAATAGAGACTGGCGAGCCAACGTATCTGGATTCGCTGACGAATCAGGTTTGGGAGATTGAGCATATTGTAAAGGGATCTTTTTCGGGGACCTCGCTTGACCCTGAGCTTGCTTCCATTATCTCACGCTTCGGAGCTTATGTTAATTCGGGCCAGGCTATTGCGTTGGCCTATATCGAGGACTCAGGTAAGGTGGAACCATCCGAGCTCGCCGCCGTTACGGGAGAGATCATGAGCCTGAGGGACGACCTGAGGTCATTTCAGGCCAAGCACGCCCAGCGCCTTGATGAGAGGCTGCATGGTATAGGCGAAAAGTCACGCGTGCTGTCGCATGAGCACAGCGCACTTGTTGCGGGTGTTGCTATTGTCGCCTTTATCGCTGTGTTGGCTGCGGTGGCAGCTTCGATCGCTGCGATGAAGCTGGTCGCATCGAATGAGCGGCTTCGAATAAGGGAGGAGCAGCTGAGGGAGTCAAACGAGGAGCTGCGAAGGCATGAGGTCGCGCTTAGGGAGCGGTCTGAACGCCTGGAAGAAGCTCTTTCGGAAATCAAGAAGGCGCAGGAAAGGCTTGTCCATCATGAGCGGATGGATGCGCTCGGAAGGATGGCCAGCGGGGTGGCGCATGACTTCAATAATATTCTGACCCCTATCATCGGTTATACCGACCTGCTGCTTGCCCTGGACTCCTTTTCCGATACGACGAGCGTGAAGGGGGAGCTGGAGACAATCCTGACCGCGGCATTGAACGGGCAAAGCGTGGTGGAGCGGCTGCGTGAGTTCTACAGGACTGACGAAGAGCAGGTGTGTGAGCCTGTAAATGTTGCAGACCTGCTTGGGGACGTTATTACGCTGACAAAGCCTGTATGGCAGGTCGAGGCCTCTGGAGACGGTTGGGCTGTCGAGGTGAAAGTCGAGGCGGACGATGAGCTCGGTGTAATGGTCAACCGAATGCAGCTTCATCAGGTCCTGACCAATCTGGTTATCAACGCTGTTGACGCAATGCCGAAGGGCGGAGTGATTACTCTTTCGGGAAGGCAGTGTGCTGGCGAGGCCGTCATCACTGTCTCTGACACTGGTGAGGGGATGTCGCCAGATGTTGTTGCGCGATGCTGGGAGCCCTTCTTCACCACTAAGGGAAAGAAGGGGACGGGTATGGGGTTGTCCATTTGCCGAGATATAATCGAGGCATTTAAGGGGCGGGTCAGCCTGGAGAGTCACGTCGGTCGGGGGACAGAGATTTCTAT
>JBFIFS010000105.1:0-8505 GCA_041602695.1 Kiritimatiellia bacterium | reverse complement strand
GGAGGGCAAAAGAAAAGGGCGGGTTAGAGGATAGAAGATAGAAGATAGAGGATGGAGGATAGAAGATAGAGGATGGAGGATAGGTGGCGAGTAGGGGCATCTGAGCGATGTGTTCAGAGGCTGCAGCAGAGCGCTTTTCCTGCTGACCACTGGCCTCTATGATCTGTCCTCTGGCGCGTTAGCGCTTAACGCGGGCGTTGCCTTCCCAGATGCTCCAGACCTGGTCTTCATCAGCAGGCTGGCCATAGTCGGTAAGCATGGTTGTAGCAAGTGCGCCGGTCGCCCAGCCGAACTGGGCCCACTTTTCAGGGGTCCATCCCCGGAGTATCGCGTAAAGCATGCCTCCCACGAATCCGTCTCCGCCGCCGATGCGGTCCAGCACTGCGATTTCGCGCGGCTCTACGACATGCCAGTTGTCGCCTTCAGCCATGATCGCGCCCCAGCGGTGAAGGTTGGCGTGCACGACTTCCCGCAGCGTGGTGGCGAACACTTCGGCATTGGGGTAGGCGGCTTTGACTCGCTTGATCATTCCCTTGAATGATTCGATTTTGGCAGCCAGGTCCTGGCCGCCGGCCTCAGGCCCCTCTATTTTCAGGCAGAGTTGGAAGTCCTCTTCGTTGCCGACCAGAACATCGGAGATGCCGGCTATCTCAGAAAAGATCTCGTGGAGCTCCTTCTCTCTGCCTTCCCAGAAAGACGCCCTGTGGTTAAGGTCGAAGGAGATCCTGGTGCCGTGCTTCTTCGCCGCCCTGGCGATCTCGAGGCAAAACCGGCTTGTTTCAGGTGACAGTGCTCCTACCAGTCCGGAGAGATGTACTACCTGTACCCCCTCTTCACCGAAGATGCGCTCCAAGTCAAAATCTTTGACGTTCAATGTGCGGCCGACTTCACCGGCGCGGTCGTTGTGGACGCGCGGACCGCGCGAGCCCGTGCCGCTGTCGGCGAGGTTGATCTGGTGGCGGTAGCCCCATGGGCCGCCCTGGTCGACATCCACACCTTCATAATCCATGTGCCTTGAGGCAAGGTCGTCCTTGATGAGGCGCGAGATCGGGCTGCCTTTAACAAAGGTCGTCAGTACTTTTACTGGAAGGCCGAGGAAAGATGAGACGCTGGCCACGTTTGTTTCGGCGCTTGTCACCTGCATCTGCATCATGCCGCCGACGTGCATGGGTTGTCCGTTTGCGGGGGTCAGGCGGAGCCCCATGCTGGTGGGAACCAATAGCGCGTATTTACAGTTCTTACGAAGTTCGATGGTCATCAGAAACACCCCTTTTCTGTTGTTCAGACATGAATGAATATAGACCGCCGGCAGACCAAATCAACCAGATTAATATTGTTTTTGCGGGAAGGGGAGCAGTGGGCAGGGCCCGGACAGGAGGCGTACGAGTCAGCCGCAGGTCAACAGCTATACGAACAGCTCGGGCAGGTCGGCCCAGGTGCTCTGGGCATCCGCGGAGATGCGCGCAATGCGGGATTCGAAATCTGACCACATCTCTTCGGTGATCATTTCGTATGAATGGCCCCAGAAGTAGAACACGCCGCATTCGCGGGCGGCATCATAGCGGTCCCAGAAGTCCTGTGCCAGGAAGTGGCAGGTGGGGTGAAAAGCCATGGGGTCCTCAGGCGGAAAGCAGAGGCCGGCGTTCCTGGTGGTACGGGCGTACACGTGTCCAGCCTCGCGCGAGAGGCGCATCACGTCTTCGTTGTAAGGGCCGAAAGGGTAGGCCAGTCCAAGGACCGGCTGCTGAAAGAACTGCTGGAGGCTGTCCCGCCCCTCGACAATTTCTGTTCGGGCTATGTCGACAGGAATGTCTTTAAGGTGAGGATGTGTGAGTGAGTGGTTGGCGATCGTAAAGCCTTCGTACACTTCACGCATCTCGTTCCATCCGAGGCGCCATACCTCCGTGTCCTTGAATTTCCAGCCGAATTTCCGGGCGTCTTCATGGAGGCCTGCATTAAGGTTGAATGAAGCCTTGGCGTCGTGTTTACGGAGAATCTCCACGAGCCTTATGTCAGCGGTAATCCCGTCGTCCCAGCACTGAACTACTTTAAGCATGGGGAAATTGTACAGGAAACAGTTCTTACGACAAGCGTGAGATAGTGGGCAAGGTGTGGGATCCCTCGACTGCGCTCGGGACGACAAGGGTGGGGTGCTATTGATGCTCTGGGAGGGGAATACGTAAGAGAAAACGGCCGGTCCCGAAGGACCGGCCGTTCTTGTTTTGCTGTCAGTTGTCTCAGATTATCCGAGGTTTGCCTTATAATCGGCAACCTGCTTCTTCATGCGCTCAGGCAGCTTGTCGCCTACAGAGGCCATATAGCTGTCCAGGTCTTCGAATTCCGCCTTGAACGCGTCAGGATCTACCTTCAGCAGCTCCGCGAGGTCAGCCTCGGGGATGTCGAGTCCGGAGAGATCCAGGTCTTCCGGCTTCGGCATCAGGCCAATCGGTGTCTCGATCGCTTCGACTTTGCCTTCGACCCTCTCGCACATCCACTTCAGGACACGAGCGTTCTCGCCGAATCCAGGCCAGAGCCACTTGCCATCGTCGTCCTTGCGGAACCAGTTGACGTAGAAGCATGAAGGAGCCTTGTCGCCGAGCTTATCGCCCATCTCAAACCAGTGCTGGAAGTAGTCACCGACATGGTAACCACAGAAAGGCTTCATCGCCATCGGATCACGGCGGAGTCCCTTGACGTCGAGAGCCGCAGCTGTAGGCTCGGAGGCCGCTGTCGCGCCCATGAACACGCCATGGTCCCAGTCGCGGGCCTGATGAACCAGAGGCATTACCTTTGTGCGGCGGCCGCCGAAAATAAAGATGTCGATCGGTACGCCTTCAGGATTTTCCCAGTCTTCACAGATAACAGGGCACTGTGCCGCAGGTGCTGTGAAGCGGGCATTCGGATGCGCGCCCTTTACAGGGTTGCCGTCCTCGTCCTTCATGTCAGGTGTCCACTCATTGCCCTTCCAGTCAATACCGTGGTCACAATCGATGCCCATTTCTTCCCACCAGATGTCGTTATCGTCTGTTACGACACAGTTGGTGAAGATAGCGTTCTCTTTTAAGCTTTCGAGAGCCATTGGGTTGGACGCTTCGCTCGTGCCCGGTGCCACACCGAAGAAGCCGGCTTCCGGGTTGATGGCGCGAAGTGTTCCGTCAGGACCGATTTTCATCCAAGCGATATCGTCACCGATGCACTCGCACTTCCAGCCAGGGATTGTCGGCTGAAGCATGGCGAGGTTGGTCTTGCCGCAGGCGCTTGGGAAAGCTGCCGCGATATGGAACTTCCTGCCCTCAGGGTTGGTGAGGCGGAGGATGAGCATATGCTCGGCCATCCAGCCCTCTTCCTTTGCGACCACAGAAGCGATACGAAGCGCGAGGCATTTCTTTCCGAGCAGGGCGTTGCCGCCGTAACCCGAGCCGAACGACCAGATCGTGTGCTCTTCCGGGAAGTGAGAGATGTACTTCTTCTCGATCGGGGCGCAGGGCCAAGCCACATCTTCCTGTCCGGGCTCCAGCGGGGCGCCTACAGAGTGGAGGCACGGGATGAACTCGCCGTCTTCGCCCAGGGCCTCAAGGACCTTGGCGCCGACGCGTGTCATGATGTGCATGTTGACAACAACGTAAGGGCTGTCGGAGATCTCAACACCGATCTTCGCAATCGGGGAGCCGATCGGGCCCATGGAGAAAGGAATCACGTACATCGTACGTCCTTTCATGCAACCGTCGTACAGGCCCCTCATTGTCTCCTTAAGCTCTTCGGGATCGATCCAGAGGTTTGTTGGACCGGCATCAGCTTCGCTCTTGGAAGCGATGTAGGTACGCTTTTCGACGCGCGCTACGTCTGTGGGGTCAGATCGGAAAGCGTAGCTGTTAGGCCTTTTTGCCTCATTTAGTTTTGTGGCCGAGCCGGCGTCCAGCATGATCTTCATCATGTTGTCGTACTCTTCCTTCGAGCCGTCCGCGACATAGATGCTGTCCGGCTTACACATAGCCTGGACCTCTTCGACCCACGCCTTCAGTTTCTGGTTTTTGATCTCCAATGTCATACCTTCACTCCTTTTTTGTATATACACGTCTCTAAGTGTGTCCGTCCAGAGCGCGGCATACTACAGATGAAAAGCCGGGGAGTCAAGGTCTATGGAGTAAATATTATCTATTTATTTCGACGGGGGATAGTCCCTGAAATCCTTTGATTTCTTGGCTTGTCCCGCTGCGCCGGGACGAACGCCCTGCGCAATGCGCACCACCCGTGTTCGCTGTGTCGAGTGGTGCTGTGTTCTGGGTGCCCTTCTATTTCAGGAACAGCTCGATCACCGGAATCTCGGCCTTGGGCTTCACGATGGGGAGCTTGAGGGTCGTTGTTCCCGGCGGGACGCGGCCCTGCATGTTCCCATGCACCTGGCTCCTGGTGTTGCCGGAGTCCTTGAACTGCACTTCGCTAGCGTCGTGCAGGAACTGCGCATACTCGATTTTTCCGGCCATCTTTTCAAGATGGATGTCCCGGAAGGGCCATGCCAGGACATGGACGTAGAGCCTCTTGAGCTTCCTGTTGTACGTAAGCCTGCAGTCCGTCGGCGTCTTCACAGATTTAGGTGCGGCGCCGCACCCGTATATAGAGCGGCCGTTATAGCGCATCCATTCGCCCATGCCCTCAAGGGCTTCGCGTGCCCGATAGTCTATTTCCCCGCGCCCCGTCGGTCCGACGTTAAGGAGCAGGTTTCCGTCTTTACTGACGCCGTCGATCAGCATCCAGAGCAGCTGGGGCACGCTCTTCCAGCTCATTTCGTCGCGGTGGTATCCCCAGGACCCTGAAAGGGTCTGGCAGGCTTCCCACGGCATGGGGTTGCCTTTCGCATCAGTTGGGGTCGCGTAAGGCTGATACTGTTCAGGCGTTGTGAAGTCCGGAGCGTCCGGAAGGTCCAGCCTGTTGTTGAGGATAATGTTCGGCTGGAGCTTGCGGATCTTGTTCACAAGCTTCCTCGACTGCCAGTCGTTCCTGCCCTTGCCGTCCGGGCCCGGGTATGAGAAGTCGTACCAGAGGATATCTACGTCGCCAAACTGAGTGAGGAGCTCCTCGGTCTGCCTGTGGAGGTACTCGGCGTACTCCTTGATGTTCGGCCTGTCCTTCTTGCGTGCCTCTTTGTCATCGCGCTGGGGATGCATCCGGTCGATACCGTATTTAGGGTGATGCCAGTCAATAAGGCTGTGATAGAAGCCGACTCTAAGCCCTTCTTCGCGGAAGGCGTCGACCATAGGGGTGAGCAGGTCTTTGCCGTAGGGCGTATTTGTAGATTTGTAATCCGTGTATTTGCTGTCCCACAGGCAGAAGCCCTCGTGGTGCTTGGTTGTTATCACGAAATACTTCATGCCTGCCTTCGCGGCAAGGCGCGCCCACTCGCGAGGGTCGTAAAGGTCCGGGTCGAAATGCCTGAAGTACTTCATGTATTCGGAGTCGGTTATGCGTTCGCGGTTCTTTACCCACTCATGGCGGGCCGCGAGGGCGTAGGTCCCCCAATGAATGAACATTCCGAAGCGGTCATGCTGGAACCATTTCAGGTCGGCCTTAGGTTCAGTCTTTTTCGCTGCCATTCCGTCTCTCCTTCTTTCGGTGTTAGCCATTCCATGTGACTGTTTAGAAGCGTAGCCCGCCCACGGGCATTAGTCGATAAACGCAGTTAAGAAAAAGTTGCACTTTTCACAGATAAGCATCGGTGTTAGCGTTGGGCTATGAATGAAGTTCTACGTCATATCGCCTTTCGCCTGATAGAAGGGAAAGCAATCGACTGCCATGACAGTTCCATGTGGCGGGACAGCGGGCCGCACGCCGACCCTTTTTCGCGGCTTTATTATATAGATGGCGGCAAAGGCACGGTTGAATACGCCGGCAGGACCTACCGGCTCAGGGCCGGGCGCTATTACATGTTTCCGGCGCACTATCCGATCCTGCACAGGCCATCGCCGGGACTCGTCCAGTATTATGTCCATTTTACAGCCCATATCCCCGGCGCGCTGTCACTTTTTGACGTTACCCGCTGGGTGTGCGAGCTGCCGGCGCCTGACAGGGAGGCGGCCCGCGAAGGCATGAGGCTGATGATGTCCAGTCCGTCCGGGCCGGGCGACGTGCTGCGTGTGCAGGCGGAGCTCCAGGTGACAGTGGCGCGATTCCTGAGGGGCATGGTGGAGGTGCTGCCCGAAGGAGCGGGTGGTGTCAGGCGGTTCGGCGCTGTTGTTGAGTATATACATCAGAACCTGAAGGAGGGGATGTCGGTCGGTGAGCTTGCGAGAATAGCGTCCCTCCATCCCAATTACTTCTCGAACCTGTTCACTGAGACCTTCGGGGTTTCGCCCCGGGAATACATCATGAGGAAGCGCATGGAGCGCGCGCAGCTGCTGTTATGGCAGACTGATCAGCCGGTAAAGCTGATTGCAGACGAGGTCGGATGCGACGGCGCAGCCTATTTCTGCCGCATCTTCAAGAAGCGTATCGGGATGACTCCGCGTGAATACAGGCGTCAAAGGCTTGCTGCTTCCCTCTAGTTTCTTTCGGTCAGCCGGTAAATTCGATTGTAAGGCGGCGCTGCTGCGACTATACTTAATTCTGCTGATTGCATATAAATCTCACGGAGAAGATCATGAAGAGTCCGAAAGGCGTAGGCCTGCGTTCGATCGAGTCCTTCCTGGACAAAGAGCTCAGGGTCTCCGAGATCAGGGACTCCTCCAACAACGGGGTCCAGGTTGACAACTCCGGCCGCATCACAAAGGTGGCGTGCGGCGTTGACGCATCGTTAGACTTTTTCGAGGCGGCCAAAGCGGCTAAGGCAAACCTTCTGATTGTCCACCACGGCATCAGCTGGAAGGATTCGCTGAAGAAGATCACGCGCCTTAACTACAAGCGGGTGAAATATCTCATGGATAATGACATGGCGCTTTACGCGAGTCATCTGCCACTGGACCTGCATCCCAAGCTTGGAAACAATGCTTTGATTGCGAAAATGCTGGGACTGAAGAGCGTCAAGCCTTTCGGCCTGTATGAGGGCAGCTGCATTGGATCGATCGGGAATGCGACTTCCGGCACAAAATACGCCGCGTTTGTAAAGAAGGCGGAGAAGGCGTTCGGCAGGAAGCTGCTCGAAATGAAGTTTGGCCCTGATACGGTCAGGAAGGTGGCTGTGGTGTCAGGAGGCGGCTGCGGCCTGCTTGAAGACGCGGAGGAAGCGGGCGCGGACATGTTTGTGTCCGGCGAGCCAACGCTGGCAGGGCGTAATTTCGCGTGTGACGCCGGCATGAACGCGCTTTTCGGAGGCCATTACGTGACTGAGAAGTATGGTGCTGAGGCGCTGGGCAAACTGGTCAAAAGAAAATTCGGTTTGCCTTTCGTCTTTATTGACCTGGAAATTGATTCTTAAGATGAGGACACATTCCTCAAGGAGCTGACTGGAACTGACAGGATGAAGCCGGAGATTCCATTTATCGCGAAGGACCTCTCAGACAACCTGAGGAAATTCCTTTACTGCTGCGCGTTCTGGACCGTGGCCGCCGATGAGGAACTCAAGTCGGAGGAGCAGCAGTGGCTGATCGAGCAGTTTGGCCAGGAGGGTGCCACTGAGTCGCTGAGCCAGTTCGTCACGCTGGAAAGTCAGCAGTTCTTTGATGTGTTCGACAAGGCTGCCGTGGCGCTTACAGACGATGATCGGCGTAAGGTGTATCCGTTTCTTGAGGAATGGCTGCTTCATTGTACCGAAGTGGATGGGTTCCAGGATGTCACTGAAATCCAGATAGTCAACAAGATCAAAGGCCGGCTGAACCTCGATTCGGAGATAAAGCGCCTCTTTGAGCCGGCGTCAAAAAGTCTTGGTGACACAAGCGCGAAATCTGTCGTAATGCGCGGCCATCAGAGCAGTGTTCTCAGCGTGTCCATTATTGGCGACAGGATAATATCTGGTGCTGAGGACGGCGATGTGAAGGTCTGGGATGCCGACACATACGAGTGTTTGAAGACTCTAAAAAAGCATGCGGGCGGGGTGCTCACTTTGAGGGCCTATCCTAAGGGGATGCTCATGTTCAGCGGCGGGCGATACGGGGAAGTTGCCCTCTGGAACGCTGAAACCGGCGAAGACCTGTGGAGCCGTCAGCATCGGCGGATAGGCGGCATCATGGATGCTGACATAGACACCGCCAAAGCCCAGGTGGTGCTGGTTACCAACGTTGGCGTTGCGGTGGTCCAGGACCTTACGACCGGAAAGATATTGTCTGAGTTTGACGACAGGGCAAGGGGCGCGATCAGGGCCGTACGCCTGCTTCCGGAAGGAAGGGTAATTGTTGCCGGTGACTATGAGACGGTGAGGATCTGGGACATGGCGGCCGGAAAACAGCTGGGCAAGTGGGAAGGGCACGAGGAAGGCATTCTCTGTATGGATGTGAGCCCGGACGGCAAGACGCTGGCTACCGGCTCGCGCGACAAGACCGTCATGCTTTGGGACGTGGAAACCGGTGAGTGCAAATC
>JBFIFS010000104.1:0-8670 GCA_041602695.1 Kiritimatiellia bacterium | reverse complement strand
TTCTTCTCGGCCTTCGCGACATCTTTCTTAAGCTTGGACAGATCTTTAGAGAGCTCTCCGATGCGCCATTCAATCGTGGACAGCATCCAGAATTGAAAATGGTTCATTTTCGCGTTCTGCCTGAGGATGAGCGCGAGCTTCAGCGAGACAAGCAGAATCGCGACTTCGAGCGTAAGGATGTGCTGCTCAGGAAAAATAAGCCCTACGATGAAGACAGCCGCAACAATGATGAGGAAAAGGATATTCATTATCCTTTCCTTCTTTCCCGGGTTTCCTCCGACGCGTCCGAGTACGCGCCGGACCCTCTCCTTCTCCTGCAGGTAGTTCTTTACCTCCTCCTCGAGCTGCGCCTCATGGTCCTCGCCATGGGCGTCATGCTCAGGAGATTTGTCTTTCCTGTGTGACATTATCCTACCTCTGGCGATAGGCCTTGAGGTAGGAGTCGCTGTAGATGGCCTTGTTGAGCAGAAGCTCGGCCGTGATCATAGCGTCAGTCATCTCGGTGTCCAGCGGGTCCTGGATGCTGGAGTCCATTCCCGCCGCGATGGCCATCGTGAGGAAAGTCCTGTTGATGAGGTGCTTCTCCTGTGTGCCCTGGCCGAGGTTGCTGAGGCCGACAACCACATGCGGCGCCGGGTCAGAGAGCATTGTGAACATCTGTATTGTTTCCAGTACTATCTTTGGTGCCGCCTGGTTGCAATTCACCGGAAGCACTATTGGGTCAAGGTAGATGTCTTCCATGCCGATGTCGTGTTCCATGGCGCACGCAATAATGCGCATGGCGATTTCGACCTTGGCGTCAGGTGTGGCAGCCACGCCGTTTTCGTCAATGGCCAGACCGATGATGCCGGCCCCGAACTCCTTGGCAAGCTCCATGAAGCCGGGCATTTTGTCTTCCTGTCCGGTCGTGGAGTTGATTATGCAGGGCCCGCCCTTTGCCGCGGCTTCAATGCCGACCCGCATCGTAGAAAGCGCGGGATTGTCAATGGCCAGCGGCATGTCTGTGACTTCGCGAACGGATTCAACAAGCCACTTCATTACGTCGGCCCGCTCGGCCTTTGGCACGCGCGTTCCTACATTGATGTCCAGCGCGGAAGCGCAATTCTCGATCTGCTTTTCGGCCATGCTCTGGACCGGCTTAGGGTCTTTGTTGGCGATCGCGTCGCCAATGTCAGTGAACATGCCGTTTATTCTCTCACCGATAATATACATAAGTTTTGTCTCCTTACTGTTTTCGGAGTAGACGGCATAAAGCCGTCTCTGCCTGTAATTACATGATTCTGTCGATCAGGTCCTTCGTGGCCTTGAGCGCACCGGGATGCCTCATCACAAGGATGTCCGAGCCTGCCTGAAGCAGGGCCGCAGCCGTTGCGGCTTCCCAGTACTGACCGCGAGTCGTTTCGTCGCCCAGTTCAGGAAGCTCTTCTGCCGTTCCTCGCGCTTCTTTGGCTCTCCAGGCCTCAAGCCCGACCATACAGATGACGGGCATGGCCATCATCTTGTCGCCGCTGAGTGCCGCAGACCTGCCGCGCTCCTGGATGGAATAGGTGTATTCCAGTCCATAGCCCAGGGCTCCAGTGGTCGGATACATTACGATCCTGTCCAGCGGGAATCCCATTTCGGACACGAGAATATTGACCTGCTTGGCGATATTGATGTCGATCGGGCTGAGTCCGATGATCGAATGTTCATCCGCAAGACAGGAGGCGACCAGTGTCTTGTAGTTGTCCTCGTTCACCGTGCCGATCAGGCATTTCTCGCCTTTGGCCGCCTGGCTGGCCGCCGGAAGGGTTTCATTGTCCTTTTCGTCCAGGTCGCAGCCCCATATGATCAGCGGGACGCTCACCGCCTCGAGCACTTCCTTTACCGCAGCGGCCGCGGCTTCGGGGCCGGCATCACCCTGGTCAGGATGCGTGCCCGCCAGCTTCAGGCAGATAGCATCTGCGCCGAACTCTTCGACACATTTCTTTGCCCACGTTCCCGGTGACTTTACAGCGTCACCCAGGGCGGCAAGAAGCTGCGGCGGCCATTCAGTCGGCTCAATGTCCCAGACTTCCATCGCCAACACAGGCTTGTGGGCTTCAGGGGCTTCATACCCCATGAAGGGCAGGCCCTTCTGCCCGCCAACAGTTAGTGAGCTGCTGCGGGTTCCTCCGTTTTCGCTCGTCGCTCCAATGACTACTTCATTCAGTGCACCTGCCCATTTTTCACGGGCGTCTTCCATCATTGTCATGATGATCTCCTTTCCATGACTGCTTTCAGAATTTCTTCAACCGACTTTGCTGCTTGTGAATCCGGGGAAATCTGAAGAAGCGATTCGCTCTTCATCTCCGAATCAAGAATCATCTGGTCAGACGGGACCTGTCCTATTACCTCAACCCCTGTCGACTCAAACTGTTTCATCAGGTCGGCGTCCACTTCTCCTTCGACCTTGTTCAGGATGAGGTAAGTGACGCCGATATTCAGGTCCAGGCCCCTTACGAGGTCCATAATCCGGGAGGCAGTCTTCGCGCCGATGGCCGTGGCATTGGCAATTATAAGCATAACTTCAACCGCGCCGTTGCTGCGCCTGCTGAGGTGCTCGAGGCCTGCCTCGTTGTCGATTACCGTCGACTTATACTGGGCGCCGATAGTGTCCATACACTGCCTTAACAGGTTATTGATGAAGCAGTAGCAGTCAGGCCCTTCCTGCCGGCCCATGACTACCATGTCGACCCCTGTAGACTCGCTTATAGAGCTGTTAATGCCCATCTCCATCCATTCGCTCTTCGAAATGCTGCTCGGCTTCTTTTCAGGGTGCTTTCTCAGCTCTTCCCTGAGGTCTCCGATCGTCTGTTCCGTTACAAGTCCGAGCTTCTCCGGAAGACAGGAATTCGGATCAGCGTCCACCGCCAGGACAGGTTTCTGCCCGGCGTTAATGAGCGCCCGGCACAACAGGGCGGACACCGTGGACTTCCCGGTGCCGCCTTTGCCGGCGACAGCGATCCTGAAACTCATATCTCTTATCTCCTACTTGTTCTTCACGCTCGGGAACTTTTCTATGTCCGTATGCGGAAGGAAAAGGCACGAGCTGTAACCGTTCATGTACCTGTGGTCTGAGCTCAAATCAAAATCCGTCATTGCGCCCGCAATGCTGGTCTGCAGGTATTCAAGCGCTTCCTTGGAAAGCAGGGCCATCTTGGCGCCCTGTACGGAGCCGTTGCCCACAACATGGAAGCGGCTCCTGTCAACGTCTGGAAAGAGGCCTATTTCGATAGCGCGTTCAACGTCGATGTAGTTGCCGAAGCCGCCAGCGATGTAGAAATTCTGTACTTCCGAAAGGTCCATGTCGACAGGGGCGATAAGGGCCTCAGCGGCCATATAGATGGACCCCTTGCTGTGAATCAGGTTGCTGATGTCAGCTTCGGTAAGAACAATGTCTTTGCCAAGCGCGGTCTTATCGCCCGAGAAGAGAAGGAACTCCCGCTCGCCCGCTTCCGACTCACGAAGGTGCTCCCCGCATCCTTCGGCTACGAAGTTGCCCTTCCTGTCGATACATCCGTTGCTGAGGAGTTCTGCGATCGCGTCGATGAGGCCGGAGCCGCAGATTCCCAGCGGCTTGTCTCCGCCGACCACTTTAAAGTCCGTGACGTCGCCATTCTTGCCGAGGGTAATGTGCTCAATTGCCCCCTTGGTGGCCCGCATGCCGCAAGTTATACCGCCGCCCTCGAAGGAGGGGCCCGCGGAAGCGGAACAGCAGACCAGCCAGTCGGAGTTGCCGATAACCAGCTCACCGTTTGTTCCAAGGTCCACCATGAGGGAGAGTTCTTCGGAATGGGTCATTCCGCAGACGAGCACGTCCGCGACAACATCGCCTCCGACGTAGCTCGAGACGCAGGGGAGCGCGAGCAGAAGCCCTCGCGGGTTGATGCTTACCCCGACTTCGGCGGCCCTTATAACAGGCGGCTTGACGGAGCAGGGGACATAGGGTTCCTTGCGGATATAGGCCGGATCCAGGCCCATGAGGAGGTGAATCATCGTGGTGTTTCCGGACGCCACGATATAAAGAATATCGTTAAGTTTGGCCTTTGACTCCAGCACCAGGTTGCCGATGAGGTCGTTTATATCGTTGGCGATCGCATCTGCAAGTTTCTTGAGCTTTTCGGAGTCCTTCGCGTATATCATCCGCGATATGACATCCTCTCCCAGCGAAATCTGCGAATTGTATTTCGCCTTCGTGGCCAGGGTCTCCGAAGTCTTGATGTCAACCAGGTGTGCGACGACCGTGGTCGTGCCGACATCAAGCGCTATGCCCAGCTGCTTCGCAGAAGTGTCGCCGACTTCAACGTCGATGATCTCCTTCGTAACGCAGCGGTGTCCGAGCGAAGCTGTAATCTTCCAGTCGCCGCTCCTGACAGTCTCGGACAGCTTCTGTACGATTGAGAGGCCCATTTGAAGGCGCGGCCGGTCTTTTTCCGACCGGAGTGCCCTGTATAGCCGCTCCTGGTCCGAAATCGGGTCTGACAGGTCAGGGGGTGGAAGTTCCATGTATTCCTTCGCCGCAAGCGGATTGTAGCGGAACTTCTTTTCCTCACCGACTACGTCGGAAATCTTTCCGAACCGGATAGCGTCTTCGCTGGCCAGCTGCGGAACCCCGCCGACACGGGACTCCGGCGGGACCTCAACGACAACATCCCCCTGTATATACGTGTGGCAGGCAAGTGCCATGCCGCGCTGTATCTCACGGCGGGTCAGGAAGTGGTCCGGCTCTCCGTCCACCTTGCCTGACTTCACCAGTACGCGGCACTTGCCGCAGACACCCTCACCAGCACATATGCTGTTGATGGGTATCCCGGCCACGTGGGCGGCTTCGAGAACAGACTTCCCGGCCGCTGCCTGGACGGTAATATCGTCAGGCAGGAATGTTACCGAGTAAGTCTTCAATCGGCTTTCCAGACGGTCTTGAGGTACTTGGAAATGCCGCTAGCCTCCCGGGGACCGACCATGACTTCCCATCCGTCAGCGTCTTCTTCCAGGGCCCCGCTCATTACTGACACATAACCCGGGATGATCACCTTCCGGTGCGACACGGCGTTCTTCACCTCGTCCGAATTGAGGAACGCTGCCACCTTGTCGGATGTCATCTTGTCAGAAGCATAAGCCGTCAGGACAGATGTTCCGTCGGTGTCAATGACGCCGATATAGGCGGGAACCCTTGATGCCTCGACTTCGCCTTCCACAGTGAAGTAAGTCAGCGAGAAGTTAGTTGTTATCAGCAGAGGCGACTCCGGCGTGACCGCGCCAACCGAGTACAGCTTGGCCTCGCACTGGATCGGCTTGCGCGGATCAGTGTAGATGTTCTGTCTCAGTGTAAGCATCGGGAGAATTGCCTCCGGAGTGCTTGCCTCTGAAAGAACGATGCCCGCGTACTTCGCGATGTACGTAATGCAGTCATTTACCTGGTCAGCCGTCTCAGACGCGCGGCTGATGGCCATGCAGGGATAGCCGAGCGAGCGCATGTTCTTCTTCAGGGCCAGGCGGCGCGCCGCCGTGAGGGCCTGGATTGTAGTGGAGACGCTGTCGGAAGACAGGTCCAGCACCATTTCCGTGACGCCGGCGCCCTTGATCTTCTCTGTAAGCTCAGCGAGCTTTTCGAGGTCGGGCTCGGCCACTGCCAGGGGGCAGCCCTTGCCTGCGGCCACGGCCGCGAAGGCCTCCCAGTTCTCGGAAGTGGCCGCGTGAACGAGCGGCTTCTGGTCGGCGCACGACTCCAGGGCCTTCTCGATATGCGCGGCGTCCTTAGACATCAGCACCATTGGTATCCCGATCGCCTTTACTGCGTCAACCGCCTTAACGAAGGCATCAGCGTTGCCGCTGTCATTTTCGACTGCAACAACATTGGCGCGGATCTGGTCGCCAACCCTGGTGAACTGCAGCTTCTCTACGGCGTCGACCTTGGCGGCCAGTGCCGCGTCGTCCAGGGAGTCGGACACAATCGCGCCGATGCCCGGGCCGTGATAGAAGGACTCTTCATGACGGAACATTACCGTCTCGTTGCCGATCTCAAGCTTGTTCTCGCCGGCACCAATCGTTACAAGCCCGATTGGCGGGGCGGAAGAGCCTTCCATTGCGGCCTTTGATTCATCAGAAACGTGAGGGCATTCCTCCAGGCTTGCCTGTTTCTGGGCGAGCTTCATGGCGAAGGCGAGGCAGGTTGGACACCCGCAGTCTTTGCAGTTCGTCTTCGGAAGCAGTTTGAATATATCTAGAGCTTTCATTGCCATGGCGTGCTACTCCTTTCGTGATCCTTTTAGAATAAAGATTCCATTTCAAGCGCAGGGTGGCCCGTGCTTGCGAGATACTCCATCAGTTCCTCGCCGGTCGTTGCCACCGTTTCATCACCGATCCTGTCCAGAAGGTCAGGAATGCCCTCTTCTTCAGCCCTTGCCCTGAACTTCTCGCCGTAGAACTCCTTGAGTTCTTTCGGCATCCATACAAGTCGCTTCAGTCCGCCGTCTGCAGGAATGAACTTCCTGCTGAGGACATAAAGCCTTCCAACTCCAAGGAAGCCGGGTGTCTGGTTTCCGCCGCCGACCGAGCCGGCCAGTGTGGAGAAGGGCATGCCGCACGGGGTCATGCCGCTGAATTCCCTGTTCACGATCATGAAGCCGTTGCATTCAGGCACGAGGGCCAGGATGCACTCAAAACATCCGCAGGACGTCATGGGCTTCTCCATCAGCGAGTAAAGGCTGATTGACTCGATAGCGTGGTTCGAGTTGTTGTAAACGAACTCGTTCACGCCGGTGTATTCGCCGGTCCTCTCGTCCAGGCATGTGCCTTTCTTGATCGGCTGGTTTCCGCCTGACGGATCGATCTCGTAGGCGGCCTTGCCGTCCAGCCAGTTATAGGCGCCGCACAGGCCCAGTCTCTCCGGGCTGATGACGCATACGTGGTTAGGCGCGAATGACTGGCAGAGCGTGCAGGAGTAGAAGAGGTCCTGGCTCTCGTCGGTCATGCCGGCGATGCGCTCGTCACGTTCGGCATAAGCCTTGGCGGCGTGTTCCATCATCTCTTTTACCTTGGCCTCTTCAGACATGATGGTTACTTCCACCTTGTCGACGATCTTGCCGTAAACATCATGTATGCGCGCGTGGATTATCCGGCCGATATGTTCCAGCCTGAAGCCCGCTTCGAACGCGGCCTTGCTTATGCGCAGCCAGATGATGTCTCGCTGGCCCATATGGAATATACCCATTGCGTAGTTGATGAAGTGGTGGAGCTGGCGCTCGATGATGGACTCGAAGTCCTTCTGCATCGCTCGTCCGGCGACCTTCACGTAGATGCCGAGCGGCATGTTTCCGCCGACTTCGCACGTATCCACATCGGGGCCGATTGCCTCGACCTTTCCGTCTTCTACCTCGTCCATCTCCTTCATCTCTGCAAACTCGAACGCCGAGGAATACTTTCCTCCGAACTCGCAGTACATGTCGTCCCTGCGCACGCGCTCACCTTCAAACGCTGCCGAGAACGAGACAGGAATATCGATTTCCGATACCGTCACCTTTACTCCGCGGACCTCGATACAGCGCGGCACGATGTTCGCGTGATCGAGCTCCCTGACAACGTGTTCGTAAGTGCAGATACCAGTGGGCAGGATCTCCGGGATTTCCGTATCGGCTATGATAGGGAAGCCCATATTTATTGCGCCGGCGCCGGTCGCGTACTTCTGGTCGTCAACTTCGCCCAGTGTAAGCCCGAACGCGAAAACCCTGTCACGGCAGTAGTCCAGGCACTGGCGCCACTGGCCGGCCTTGAGGCCGCCGAATGTCAGGGCGCCGCGGATTGCCCAGTGGAGCGGGTAAATCGCGCTCACCGTGTCGCGGCCGTAAGGTACGATGTATGTTTCCCATCCCATCTCAACCTTACCCTCGATCAGCTGGTCGATAATGCTCACGCCGTTGGTCGACGAGCCCACAAACACCATGATCTGGCGCTTCTGGAACTCACGGACAATGTTGACGGCGGTGTCCACATCCGGGGCTGCACCGAGAATTGCCGCAAAGCCGGGCATGCGTCCGTCCACCAGCTGGATGCCCAGCGTTCGAAGGATCGTGTCCGTGAAGAAGCCGTTGCAGTCGGCTTGGGGCTCTTCCTCATTCAGGTAGCGCATTGCCATGATGGCCTCCTCGGCCAGAAGGGTAGCGACTCCGCAATCGAGGGTCGTGCCGAGGTACGGGAACCACAGGTTCTCGTCCGGCTCCGGGCCAAGCAGTTCGCGTGCGTGCTCCAGTATGGGTTTCAGCCCACCCACCGTCTTGCACTCTGCGCCCATCAGGGCGTGAGACATGGGCAGGTAGTAGGCCGTGTCCGGGAAGGCGAGGGTAGTGTCTTCACCCTTGCTCTCCCTTGCTTTCTCAAAAAGCTCTTCAGCTTCCTTTACGTAACCGTGCGCTCCTCGTATCGCAGCGCTTGCAATGATTTTCGACATATCAGTACTCCTGTTCTACTCGTTGATCAAATTTACGCGTGCCCGCCTGCACAGCCCTTCTTGTCGCCTGTATCCGGCAGTCCTGCCAGGTTGGGCTTTTCGGGCTGCGCGGCCGGAGCATCTTCTTTAAGGAACGTCTTAGCGTACATCAGGGGCTTGAGCCTCAGAGCGGCGCGCTTTTTGTCCATGTGCGCCATCATCTG
>JBFIFS010000103.1:0-8683 GCA_041602695.1 Kiritimatiellia bacterium | reverse complement strand
TCGAGCGCAGGGGGACTCACGGTTTGCCATGCGGGCTCGCCGCTGACTGGAATGACTGCCTGGTCCTGGGACAGCGGGGTGAGAGTGTGTTTGTCGCCTTTCAGCTCCGTTACGGCCTGCGCACCTATATGGACATATGTGCCATGCGAGGGGAATCGGGTGAAGAGGCATGGGCGCGCAGGCAGCTGGGAGAGCTCGACGCGGCAATCCAGAAGCATGTCTGGGATGGACAGTGGTTTGTGCGGGCATACCGCGAGGATGGCGAGGTTTTGGGCAGCGGGAAGAACGACGAGGGGTCGCTATACCTGAATCCGCAGAGCTGGGCGGTGATAAGTGGGGCGGCATCGGCGGAGCAGGCGCATCAGGCCATGGATGCCGTGCATGAGCGTCTGGCGACAGAGTATGGAATTGCGCTGTGCGATCCGCCATATGCAAAGACGCCGATTGGCGAGATCCGTGCTGTGCTCTTCAATCCGTCAATGAAGGAGAATGGAGGTATCTTCTGCCATCCCCAGTCATGGGCAGTCATGGCCGAGGCTATGCTCGGGCGTGGTGACAGGGCTTACGAATACCTGCGGGCGTTCCTTCCGGCCTCCTATAACGATAGAGCTGATATTCGGCAGATCGAGCCTTATGTGCATGCCCAGTCAGTTCACGGCAGACATTCCCGCCGGTTTGGTGCCGCCCGGCTTCCCTGGCTGAGCGGAACGGCGTCATGGACTTATTATACGATGACGCACTATATCCTGGGCATTCGTCCGGACTACGACGGACTCAGGATAGATCCCTGCATTCCTTCAGCATGGCCGGGATTCAAGGTGACGCGCCGGTTCCGCGGTGCCGTGTATGAGATCCATGTTGAGAACCCTGATCGGGTCCAAAAGGGAATCGTTTCGATCGAGATAGATGGCGCGGCGGTATCCATTGATGCCCCGCTGCCAGTCATTGCCGCCGGCAGCCGCGCGCAGGTGCGCGTTGTGATGGGTGAGCCTGAGACGGGGAGGAGCAGCGAGTGAACGCAAGACGGCCCAATATTGTCTGCGTTATAATGGACGACACTGATTTCTCCAACCTAGGGTGTTATGGCGGCGAGGTGCTCACTCCGAACCTGGACAGGATTGCTGCTGAAGGAATGAAATTTACGCAGTTCACCTGCTCTTCCAGCGTTTGTACCCCAAGCCGCTACAGCTACATGACCGGTCATCACCCTGGGCGGTGTACGGCGCCATCGTTCCTTGGCGAGAATCCGGTCGCCGATATGTATAATGTAGGCTGGAATGCTGTTCTTCTCGAAGGTACACCGGCCCTTGGCGGCATGCTTTCAGGTTCCGGCTACCGCACCGGGTTTGTCGGCAAGTGGCACGCTGGGCGTCCTTCAAGGGAGATGGGCTTGGATGACTTTGGGCCGGATGATGATCCGTATGATCCTGCAACTGACCGCAAGTTGAAAGAGAACCAGGCAGGCCTCTGTGCCGAGTTGAAGAAGACGCTGGGTTTTGATTACGCGGCAAGTGTCTATTGGAATAATACCGATGCTTATATTCCCAGGAAACTTCGGCATCACAATCTCGAATGGATCACACAGGGCGCTCTCAGTTTCCTGGACAGCTGCGACGGCGGGCAGCCTTTCTTTCTCTACATGGCGACAACGACATACCACGGTCCTTCGCATGATGATTCGCTTGAATCAGATCCCGCAGTAACGCCTGGCGGTATCCTCGATCCGGTCCCAGGCTGCATGCCTGCGCGTGCTTCCGTGAGGGCGCGTATTGCGGCTGCCGGCCTGCCGGTAAACCACAAGACCGTGGGTATGACCTGGACGGATGATACGGTCGGTGCGCTGTTCGATAAGCTGGACGCCATGGGCGAGCTGGACAACACGGTGTTCTTTTACACAACCGATCACAATACCGAGAACGGCAAAGGTTCATGCTATGAGCCCGGAGTCCGGATTCCATTTATGGTTCGCTGGCCTGGTGTCGTCGAGCCGGGGAGTGTTTGCGATGCGCTCTCGCAGAACGTCGACTTCGTGCCGACAGTTCTTGATATCTGTTCCGTCAAGCCGCCTGCTGCGGCGCAGGTTGACGGCACTTCGCTGGTGCCGCTTTTCAAGGGACAGGCGGAGGCCGTTCATGATGACCTCTATTTCGAATTCGGGTTTTCGCGCGCTGTCCGTTACGGAAACTGGAAGTACATTGCCGTGCGTTATCCCAGGGCTGTCTACGACAAGATGCGGTCGGGCGAGTTGACTGAAGCGCCCAACCTGACGAATATGCGCCTGCAGGGCCAGGGCTGCATCAATGTGGCGGCTTTTGAACACTGCCTGGAGGCGGATCAACTGTACGACCTGGACAGTGATCCCTGCGAAAAGACTAACCTGGCCGCTGATCCGGCGTATGCTGAAGTCCTCAAGAATATGAAGGACCGGCTGAAAGCCCACACAGACACCTTCAGCCATCCCTTTGCTTACGATGCCGATCCTTTTCACTATTCACCTGAGTTTACCAGGTGCGTGGCGAATACCAGGGCGATTGGGACAGGCCACATACCGTGGTATCCGAATCCAACGACATCGTCACGCCAGTGGCCGCCGAGGCTGAATCCATGAAGTATTACGGGAATGAGGTCAGGCAGGCGGGCATATGGAAGATCTTTGTATGCACGCTTGGTGCAGCGTGCCTTGTGATTGTATTTGCCAGCTGTCAGGCATGCCGAGGTGCGGCCATGCCCACGGCAATATGGAGGCAGGAAGGGAAAGATGAAGTGAGTCATATGAAAGAACTGCTGGACCGGCGCAGTAGCGACAGCGTGTGGGCGGAATTCATGGTTTCCAACGACCTGTTCTGGGATGGGGACATCAGTACCGACTATTATGAAGGGGCGTTTATCGGCAACGGCAAGCAGGGGGCCATGATTATGGCCGACGCACAGAGGCCGGACCAGCTCCGGATGCTGATGGGGCGCTACAATGTCGTTGCCCATTATAAGCTTCCGGACGAATACACAGACCCTAAGCTGTTTGCCGGTTCGATAGAGCTTGGTGCGGCCGGTTCTGTTACCGGCCGCACGATGCGCCTTGATCTCTGGAATGGCGAGGCAACAGGAACGATGCTAACCGACAGGGGTAACGTCCAGTGGCGCGCGTTTGTTGATCGCACTCATGACGTTACCATTGTGGCCGCTGCCGGCGATGGCGGCGAGATTCCGCATCTTGCTGTCCGGCCGGAATGGGGAATCAGTCCGAATATTTACCGTGAAGGCAAAAATCCACTGGATTACGCTGCCCATCTGCCTCCCAAGCCTGTGCTCAGCCAGAAGAAGGACATCAATGTTATTACTCAGAAGTTGAAGAGCCGCGGTGCGCACGTAGTTGTCTGGCAGGTTGTCGCTGGCGTGCTATATGCGGCGATTGAAGCCGATGCGTCCGATGACCAGGAGGCCGCAGCCGGGATTGCCCTGAAGAAAGCGGTTGCGCGGCTCGAAGCTGCAGTGGAAGACGGGCTGGCTGCGTGTTCGGAGCGCCATCGCGCGTGGTGGCACGACTATAACCGGGAGAGCGGCCTATCCCTGCCGCAGGATCCCTATTGGCAGAAATTCTGGTGGCTGCAGATCTACAAGTTCGGAAGTGCATCTGCAGGGGATTCGCCTTACCTGATCGACAACGAGGGGCCATGGCCGTGGAACAGTGCGTGGGGGGGTGTCTGGTGGAACCTGAATGTGCAGCTTTCCTACTTCCCTGCCTTCACCGCCAACAAGCTGCGGGCCGGTAAGTCGCTGATTAACGGCGTTGACCGGATCTACGCGTCCGGTGCGTTTCATCGTAATGCGTCTGAAGGTGTGGGGATCACGGTTGGCCGCAGCTCGACTTATCTTGGCGAAAAGAGCGATTCGTGGGCGCGGGAGTATGGGAACCTGACCTGGGTGCTGCATAACTACTGGCGGTACTGGCGCTATTCCGGTGATGACGGTATCGGAAGAAAGCTGTTCCCGATGCTGGCCGACAACGCGGAGTACCTGATGTCAAAACTTGAAAGGAGGGATGACGGCCGCCTGCATATGACGCCGTCGCGCTCGCCGGAGTATCCGCAGGAAGACCCGATGCAGCCAGACACCAACTACGGGCTTATGGCGCTGCGCTGGGCGCTGCAGACGCTGGTGGAGATGTCGGCGCAGTTACAGTTGAATGACGGGCGGTGTGACAAGTGGCAGGATACGCTTGACCGGCTGGTTGACTATCCGGTTGACGAGACCGGACTGCGGATCAGCGCGAACCAGGCGTACGAGAAGAGTCATCGTCACTATTCACACCTTATGGCCATCTATCCTTATCATACGCTGAATCCGGATCAGGGCCCGGAAGCCCGCGCGCTTATTCGCAAGTCGGTTGATCATTGGCAGGGTCTCAAGGCGGCGCTCGCCGGATACTCCTTTACAGGCGGCTGCGCGATGTACGCCACGCTCGGTGACGGGGAAATGGCTATTGTCGCACTCGACAAACTCAAAGCCAGGCTTCAGCCGAATACAATGTATAAGGAGGGTGGCGGCCCGGTCATTGAGACCCCGCTCTCCGGTGTTGAGAGCATCAACTACATGCTGCTCCAGAGCTGGGGCGGCATCATTCGGGTGTTTCCGGCCGTGCCAGAGCGATGGCGCGATGTGAGGTTCGCCGGCATGCGAACGGAAGGCGGATTTCTTGTCAGCGCCGTCCGCAAAGACGGCAAGGCCGATTATGTCCGTGTCGAAAGTACGTGCGGCGGCAGATTGCGGATTAGGCCCGGTTTCACTGTTGATGGCAAGGACACTTTCGAGGTGGATACAGCGCCGGGGCAGGTTGTTGAATTGCGGGTGAGCCAATGAAATCTTCAAGGCGAATTACTCCATGGCTTCTGCGGGAACACGGCATTGCAGTGGAATACCCGGAGCTGAAGGAGGTTGGAGGTGCCTGGAAGAATACATACCAGGTATACAACCTTTCAATGGAGGAAATCGGCGGCAACCTTAATCGCCGGATTGGTTGTGTTTCGATCGACTGCCGACCTGCAGGCGGGGGGTATGTGGTCGAAACCGTGCGGAAAACTTTGATGGAGCAGGGAAACATTTTTGCGGGCAACGCAACGCTCAGGATAAGCGAGGAATGCCGGGCCGACGAATATGCGACACCAATCCGATGGCGGGTTAACAGCGCGTATTCCTCCTTTGATGAGGGCCGTACTCAACTTGTTGAGCGTGCCGACACCAGGTTCAGCGAGGAAGGTGAGTTTTGCGGCAGCGTCCTCCGGCGGAGGGCGATCCCCGGCGAGGGCAGGTGGCATGAAATGCAGTTAGCGGGACCGCTTTGTTCAAACTGGGGGATATTCGTCGTTCTGCAGAGAAAGACCGTTGCGGATATGGACGGGTTCTCCCTGCTTGAGGACGCTTTGCGCTTTAAGCCCGGTTATGCTTTGCGTGCGGTTCCTGATTCGACGGCAGAGTTTGACAAGCGCATTGGAACACTGAGCAGCATGGTGATGTGGGGGCGCGGCAATCTGCCGTATGAATTCTGGCGTGACGGGAATGGGCGCGTCGTGACGGTTGTCAACGGCAGCAAGGTGCTTGTGCTGGACGACAGGGCGGAGGAGATCATTGCGCATCATGAGGCCGAAGGGAAAGTCTACCCAGCAGTGAATCTGGCCGAGGAATAGCGCTATGGGAAGTGTCTTTGCATTACAACGGGAAGGGCGACATGCGATATGAAATCACAGTGACGGCACGGGCGCGTGAGCTTGTGGCCGGTATGGGGTTCAGGGAGCTGCTGGACCAGGTTGTATGTGAGCATGCTATGCCTGATGAATGGGACACTCTCGGCGCCTACGGTTCGTTCTTCTTTCATGCGACAGAGAAGTCGCTCCTCGAGAATAAGATCCGGAAGCTCAAGTCGATGTGCACAATTCCCCCGCTGATAACTACGGACATGGAAAACGGTCCCGGCAATATGATTGTCGGCGGTACGAAGTTCCCTGAGTTCCTCGGCTGCGGTATCGCCGGTGATGCTGATCTCGCCTACGAGATGGGGAAGATCGCGGCGATTGAAGGAGGGGATCTCGGCTATAACTGGACGCTGTCTCCAGTCGTTGATCTTCTAGGGCTCGATGAGAGTCCGATGGTGTCAACAAGGGCTGCCGGAAGGTCTCCTGAACATACGGTCAAGATTGCAGGGGCCTATGTGCGGGGTCTGCAGGATCACGGAATGATGGCGACACTCAAACACTTCCCTGGTGATGGCTTCGATGTGTATGACCAGCATCTCACTACGCCGGTCAACCCGCAGTCAAAGGAAGAATGGATGTTGAAGTCGGGTCGTGTCTACAAGGAGCTGATTGAACAGGGCGTCATGTGCGTCATGCCGGGACACATAGCGCTGCCTGCATGGGATGATGACGACTACGGCGTGGGGGTGCCGCCGCCTGCGACCATATCCAGGAAGCTCATCACGGGATTGCTTAAGGAAGAGCTTGGCTTCAATGGCCTGATTGTCAGCGATGCGATCAACATGGCTGGTATCGTCAACTACATTAATTACTACGAGGCCATTGCCGCCTTCTTTGAGGCCGGTGGTGACGTGCTGCTGTTTCCGCGGATGAGCGCACGGATGTACCAGGGGGTCGAGCGGATGATTGACAGGGGCGCGCTCTCCTTAGACACTCTGCGCAACAGGGCCGAGCGGGTGGTGGCGCTCAAGGACCAGATGGGGCTGCTTGCAGGTGGATCGGTCAAAGCTCAGTGCGACCGTGCAGCACATGCCGCAGTGGCTCGCAGGATAGTGGAAAAATGCACGTGTCTTGTCCGTGACCGTGCCGGGTATCTTCCGGCGACTATCAATAGGGAAACGCGAATACTTCATTACATAATTACGAATGGAGACCAGGGCGAAATTCCCCTTTATAAGTCGTTTACAGCAGTCATTTCTCAATACTCTGACCATGTGGAAGAGCTTTGCAATCCTTATCACGGGGTCGAGGTGTTCAACCGACTTGAGAGCGGGGCTTACGACCTGGTCATCTGCAGTATTGGCAACCGCTACAGTTACGGGACGAACGTGCTGAGAATACATGGTGGCCCGGCGCGCGGCATGATGAACGGCTGGATGAAGCTCGGAACCCCTGTCATATTCGTATCGCATTTTCATCCGTTAACATTCCGTGAGTACGAAGCGGCGATGGATACGGTCATCAACACATACGGTAGCACTCCGCAGACATTTGAGCGCCTGATGGAAGCCATCGTGGGAAAAGTTCGTCTGCCGCCGGATCCGATTTCGGGAGATGATAACTTATGAAGCGTCCCAACATCATATTTGCTTTCAGTGACCAGCAGCATTACGACAGCTTTAATGCTGATCCGAAGGGGGTCTGTCTGCCGGGAATCAGGAGGCTTGCTTCAGAGGGTATCAGTTTTCCCAACGCCTATGCGACAAATCCGATCTGCGGACCTTCGCGGAGTTCCATTTTTACCGGGCGCATGCCAAGTGAGCTCGGCACCAGCTTCAATGGCGTCGGCTTCCAGGTTCCTGTTGAGTTGATCAGCGAGCGGCTGAACGGCGCCGGGTACCGGTCTTATTATGCAGGCAAGTGGCATGTTGGGCACTGCATGGCCTATGACATACCTGGATTCGAAGTTCTCTGCACCGGCAGCAACTGCAATGGTAACTTCTCGGATCCTGCCATAACAGCGACCGTGGAGGGCTTTCTGCGGAACTACAAGAGCGAAGAACCGTTCTTCCTGGCTGTTTCGTGGCAGCAGCCGCACGACACATGCGGCTGGAAGCATTTCCAGGATGCCGGTCAAGAGGATTTGCCGTACAAGTGGCTTGAGAAGGACTATCCTGCGGCACCTGTCAACCTTAAGCATTTCGACCGTGACGAACCGGAGGCAATCAAGGAGTTTCGCCGGGGCGTTCCGCCCTCGAGGGACGGATGGGATGAGGCCGCCTGGCGGTATTACAGGTGGGCATACGACAGGCAGATAGAGATGGTGGACGCTGAACTCGAAAGGCTCCTGCTTGTGCTTGATGAAGCCGGGCTGCGCGATAGTACCGCTGTTGTTTATACGACAGACCATGGTGAGGGCGCGGGAAATCACGGTCTCACCGACAAGGCTTTTCTCTACGAGGAATCGGTGCGCACTCCGGTGATTGTTTCGTGTCCCGGTATGCAGGGCGCCGGTACAGCGACCGAAGCGCTGGCCTCAGGCCTCGATATCTTTCCAACTATCTGCGACATAGCGGGTGCTGACATTCCGCAGGGCTTACGCGGGTGCAGCCTGCTCGCCTCTGGAACAGGTGAGCGCGAGTATGTTTGCTCTGAAGGATCGCATGTGGCTGCTGCACGCATGGTCAGGAGCAGTCGCTACAAATACATCTGGTATGAAGACTCGAACGATGAACAGCTGTTTGACCTGATTGACGATCCCTTTGAGCAGAATAACCTGGCGTATATGACTGCGGTGGGCGGTGAACTCATGCAGCACCGCCGCTGGCTGAGGGAATGGGGCTCATGCACTTCCCAAGTTACAAAGATGAACAGAGCAACTGTGCCGTCTATGCAAAAGTCTCGAGGGCCGGATGGGCAAAGAAAGGAGATGGATGTATGTGCAAGATAAGAACGGTGATCATGGTCCTGCTTGTTGCCTGCAGTATAGCGCGGGC
>JBFIFS010000102.1:0-8692 GCA_041602695.1 Kiritimatiellia bacterium | reverse complement strand
TTCCCCGACTTGACTTGGAATTCCGCGTTTCCTATTGTTCCTCTGCGCTTTACAGCCTAGGAGGGCCTGCCCTCCATAGCTGTGCGCAGCACGCGACGGAGGGGTGTCTGAGTCCGGTTTAAGGTGCATGACTCGAAATCATGTGTGGCGCAAGCCACCGGGGGTTCGAATCCCTCCCCCTCCGCCACTTGGAACAAGTGGCCAGTGTTCAGTAATCAGTTTTCAGTAAAACGGCAAAATAATCGGCGACAGAACCAGAGATTTACTGGCGTCGAATGCCCTGCCTGCACCGAGCTTCGTCGCGGGGAGCCCGCCGATTTTGTCGAAGGGCAAATACTAATATTCCGGGCACATGGTTTACACTTTGCCATTTTCGCGTGCAACGCTTGTGCAGTGGTGTTATATTCCAGAGCAATGAAAGTAGATACCGACAAGATGAAAGAACTATGCATGAAGTACCGAGTGCGCACGCTGTTTATGTTTGGTTCAGCTGCGATTGATCCCGACAATGCGAATGATGTTGATTTTGCTGTGGACTTTGAGCCTGCATCTCCTGGTGAACATGTGAATCTGTTCTTTGGGCTCCAAGAAGGCTTGGAGCTCCTATTTGGCAAGCCCGTGGATCTTGTGGAAATGAGGGCAATAAGGAATCCTTTCTTCAGGGCTGAGATTGAAGAGAAAAAGGTGTTACTCTATGACGCAGCGTGAGATATGCAAATATCTCTATGATATCAGCGAAGCCGCTAACCGACTTGCTGAGTTCACAGAAGGAAAGACCCTGGACGATTATCAGAAGACGCCGCTGTTGCGCTCCGGCGTTGAACGACAATTCGAGATAATTGGTGAAGCAATAGGGCAGCTACTTAAGAAAGCTCCTGAGTTCGAGGAGAAGATTACGGACAGTCGGCGCATTGTGGCATTCAGGAATATCTTGATACATGGGTATGCTGATATCGACGATGAACTTGTTTGGGGCATGCTTGAAACTCGTCTTCCAGCTCTGAGCGGTGAGGTGAAAGCGTTGCTGTCCGAGAACGAGTGAAACGAGAACTACAAGTAATCTAGTGATCCCTCACAGGCGCACCGCCTCTTCTATGTGTGCTAAAATAGAGCCATGAGCAATTTCTTAGACCTAGTAAAGCGGCGCGCAAGCTGCAGGGCATACAAGACCGACCCGGTGCCCAGGGAACTTATAGACAAGATCCTCGAGGCGGCCATGGAGGCGCCCTCCGCCTGCAATCGCCAGCCATGGCGGTTGGCAGTCGTAAGAGATGCTGCCAGGCGTGCCGAAATCGTCAGCAAGGGATTCATCCCAGGCATCCAAATGCGTTGGGCCTCAGCCGCGCCTGTATTCCTTGTACTCGGCATAGAGAAATCATTCATCACCCATAAGGTCGCACCCGCGATATCCGGTGTAGACTATCCCCTGCTCGACCTCGGCATAGCGGGCGAACACGCGGTACTGCAGGCCACCGAGTCGGGACTCGGCACCTGCTGGATAGGCTGGATAAAGCCGAAAGAAGTACGACGCATCGTCGACTGGCCCAGCGATATAACCCCCCAGGCAATCATCACTATCGGCTGGCCTGCCAAGCCAGTAGAGCGCAAGACATCACGCCTGCCGCTTTCCGATATAGTTAAGGAATGCTAGCCCGCCGGGACAGTGATCAGTGTTCAGTTATCAGTGGAGCAGGTGCACCATTGGTGTGATGCTGCCGCGAGACGACGATCTCTGAGCACGTGCAGACGGGCATGGCGCAAGAGCAGGACGAGGTACTCTACCCCGCCCTACTAACAACTTGATCATCATTTCGGCATAAACTATAATCCAAACGTTCGTGAGGCATATTCATGACAGATAAGGCGGAACAGATAGCGGCGTTATGCCGCGAGATCGACGAATGCGCATACCAGGTATACGCAACACTTTCGAGCGTTTCCCACGATCTCGCCCTGAAGGATTTCTGGAATCGCATGTCATGCGAGGAATGCAGGCACGTCAACTTCTGGAAAAGCCTCGAGGCAAGCCATGTGTCGCGCGGCATGATCCACCTACTCTCTGATGCGGACCATACCCTACGCGAATTGACCATTGCGCGCGATCATGCCCTGCAGCTGACAGATCAATCCAAAGACATCCCTGATCTAAAGGGCGCATTTGTTCTAGCCTATCAAATGGAGTTCTACCTTTTGCATCCGGCCTATGAACTCTTCTTCCACCTCGTCCCTCACTCCAGTGAAGTAACAAGCCCGGAGTCAGAATACGATGCCCACATTGCCGGTTTCACAGAGATGCTTCAGAAACATGAAGACCTGTCCCCCGAACTGCGGCTGCTGGGTGATACACTTCAGCAACTTTGGGAGCAAAACCGAAAGCTCGCGGTCCAGTCTTCTCACGATCAGCTAACCGGACTCCACAACCGAAGGGGGTTTGAAGTTATTGCGCCGCAGATAGCGCATCTAGCCGTTAGAAATAAACAATTGATTTCAATTATTATGCTAGACCTCGACAACTTCAAGCGCCTGAACGACAACAAAGGTCACGATGCAGGCGATTTGGCGCTCAAGCGCGCCGCATCCGTAATCAAGCATTCCGTCCGGGCCTCTGATCTCACTGCCCGGTACGGAGGCGAGGAGTTCGTGATTCTTCTGGCGAACGTAGAGACCAGCACGGCCGGCGACATCTCGGAAAAGATCCGCTGCGCAATTGAAGAGCGGTGCAAAGATTACGGCATCACCGCGAGCATAGGATTCGTTACAGGCAAAGTGACAGGTAAAGTCGAAGACTTCTGCTCCTCGATGATGAAAAAGGCAGATACAGCAATGTATTCCGTAAAAAAGAGCATCAAGAACAGTGTTGCGGAATACGACCCGAAAACAATGGCCTGCTAATCTTGGGTCCACGTGCTGACCCAAGCCAACTCAAACGACAGATCATTGCCTTTGGGCTGTCAATGAGGTGCAATTAAATTGAAATGAAACATTCTAGCAAAGACCTTTTCGAGCACTTGGACGAGCTGATGGATGGTGACATTCCTGCGGACCTGATCGCAAATGAGCTTCGAAAACACTACGAGAGGACGCGGGCGGTACTGGTCCTAGACTCTACGGGCTTTTCACGAACGACCAATACCAAAGGAATAGTCCACTTCCTTCTGTCCCTCCGCAAGGCCAGAAGAACAATTCGATCGGCGATAGAGGGTTGCGAGTGTGTTCGCCACGGTTTTCTCGCAGACAATTTCACAGCCGAATTCGAGACTGCCGATGACGCCCTGCGCGCTGCGCGCTCAATCCAGGAAGCCATCTCGGACGCCCAAATTCCTCTAGTTGACGATGAGCATTTCGCCGTAACAATAGGCATAGGCTTCGGGAAGCTGCTTGAGACCCGCAACGAAGGTGTCTATGGCCCTGAAATGAACCTGGCTTCAAAACTCGGCGAGGATATAGGCAAACCCGGAGAAATACTGCTGACCCGGAGCACATATCTGGCGCTTTCAGAGAAGTGCGGGGACGGCCTGACAGCCAAAAGCGCGTCGATTTCAGGCGTAGACATCCATTATTACGTCTTATAGCTTAACGCACCCTCCTGGGGCCTGAAAATACCCCTATAATTCCAGCCATACCTACCCTACCGCCTGGGCAAACTTTCTCTTGCACGTATACCCCCCCATGGTATAATCACGATGAGGGAGGGAATATAAATGAAGATGTACAAAACATCCCATAAAGAGAACCTGGCGCGGCTGGCACGCATCGAAGGCCAGGTCAGGGGAATTAAAAGAATGATTGATGAGCAGGAATACTGTATAGACATAATTACCCAAATACAGGCCGTGCAGTCGGCTTTGGGGGCGGTTGGCCGGAAAATTCTCGAAAAACACCTGGATCATTGTGTTTCGGACTCCATGAAAAGCAAGTCGAAGGCCGACAGGGAGAAAAAGATCGAGGAGCTCATGACCGTCATGAAAAGGATGTGCAGATGAAACCCTCACTGGCAATTCTAACAGTCGCGGCCGCAGCGCTCTGTGGCTGCGTCTCATCAGGCGCGAGTACAGCGCAAGAGGTCCACAATGATACGCCGCCTCTGGGCTCCTCTTCAGCTGTCCTTCTCGATGACAACGCGTCACTTGATGACTACCTGAAATACGCGCTGCTGAACAACCCCGGCGTGAAGGCAGCATTCGCTGACTGGACGGCTGCTGTGGAGGCCGGAGCCCAGGCAGACGCCCTCCCGAACCCCACACTCTCGTACGCCTATTTCATTGAGAACGTAGAGACCAGGGTAGGCCCGCAGAAACAGAAGCTGGAAATCTCACAGATGTTTCCATGGTTCGGCAAACGGGGCCTCAAGGGCGACATCGCGGCCCTGTCCGCCAAGGCCGCTTACGAAAGTTACGAAGCCGCGAAGCTTCAGCTCCTTTATAAAGTCCAGAACACTTACTTTGAATACTACTACCTAGGCCGCTCCATAAGCACTACCGAGCGCAATGTGAAATTGATGCGAGATCTTGAGGGCGTAGTCAGGGCCAAATACAAGGCGTCCTCACTTCCCCATGCAGCGCTGCTAAAGCTTCAAGTCGAACTCGGCAGCCTCGAAGACCGGCTGAAGTCCCTCCGCGATCTCCGGACTCCGATGCAGGCGAAGCTCAATGCGGCGATGAACCGCCCTGTCAATTCGCCGGTCCCCTGGCCAAAAGGGCTTCCATCGGACGCTGACGCTCCATCGGAGGCAGAGGCCGAACAGCTTATCCAAGCTAACAATCCCGAACTGAAAGCGCTGGCCCACAGGGCGGAAGGCCAAGCCGCGGCCGCGAAGCTGTCAAAGAAGAATTATTACCCCAACCTGATGCTCGGGGCAGGCATCATTGACACAGGCGATTCATCCATGCCGAATGTGCAGGACAGCGGCAAGGACGCCATCACCGCAATGGTTGGAATCAGCCTGCCAATATGGGTCGGAACATACAGGGCCGCATCAAGGGAGGCAAAGGCCCGCGAGGAAGCAGCAACGCACAGAATTGAGGAAAAGACCAACACCCTCAGGGCCGACCTAGCTATTGCCCTGTACAACTACAGGGATGCAGGCAGAAAGCTGCGTCTTTATGACGATACGCTTATCCCGAAAGCAAGGGAGTCTTTCGAGGTCAGCACAAAAGCGTTTGAATCGGGATCGGCTGATTTTATTAATGTCATCGATGCACAGCGCGTAATGCTGGACTTCGAACTGGGCCGCGAACGGGCACTCACGACGAGGGCCCAGAGGCTGGCCGAACTCGAAATGCTTACAGGCCGAGCCCGTGTGACGGCGGACGACAAACAGATCACTCAAGAATCAACAACAAAAGAGGACAAACGATGAAGACTATGTTTACAGCAATAATTCTCTCACTGGCGACTTTACTGACCGTATCGGCCTCCGAGAAAGCCGGCAGCGCCAAGAAAGAGCTTGGGCCTCAAACGGTATGCCCTGTAATGGGCGGCAAGATAAACAAGGCGTCCTATGTCGATGTAAAGGGCAAGAGGATATACCTGTGCTGCCAGGGTTGCGACAAGGCAATAAAGAAAGATCCGGACAAATACATCAAGAAGATGGCCGAGAACGGCGAGAAGCCGGCCGAACTCCAGACAGTTTGCCCTGTGATGGGCGGGAAGATAAACAAGAACGTCTACGTCGATGTAAAAGGCAAAAGAATATACCTGTGCTGCCCGGGCTGCGATAAGGCAATAAAGGAGGACCCGGACAAATACATCAAGAAGATGGAGGACGCCGGGATAGCCATTGATAACGCGCCCGTTGAAAAACAAGAGAAGAAATAACGATTAAGCTCCGACAGTATCACACCAGGGAGGTGCCGGGATGAAGGCAAGACACAAGAACACGATACGCTCCTCAGGAAGACTCTACGTGCTCCTCATGGCCGCCGGGCTCTCCGCACTGCTCGCGCTCGGGCCGGCCGGCTGTTCCCGTGATGCGGACGACAGCTCCGCAAACCAGCACGAAGAAGGCGCTGTGTATGCATGCCCCATGCTCTGCGTTCCACCGACCGACAAGCCGGGCAAGTGCCCTGTTTGCGGGATGGAGCTGGAGCGGGTTGACGGCGCCTCAGCAGATGAAATGGGCAAGCCCGAAATCAATATGTCTGAACGCTCGCGCCTGCTCTCAAAGGTCGAGACAGCGCTGGTCGAGAGAAAGGACGCTGCCGCTGAGATCAGGCTCACGGGAAGAGTGATGGCCGACGAGACGCGCATGTTCCACATAGCCGCACGAGTGCCAGGGCGCATAGACGGCGTGGCGGCAGACTACACAGGGAAGGAGCTCAAGAAGGGCGATCCTATCGTGACGCTATACAGCCCGCAACTCCTCTCGGCACAGGAAGAGCTGATCCAGGCCAGCGGCTCTGGAGATAAGGCGAACCTTGAAGCAGTTCGCGAAAAACTCAAGCTGCTTGGCATCACGGAAGAAAAGATCGCTGAGATCGAGAAGAGCGGCAAGGCAACTGAACAGGTGACCTTCGTTTCCCCTATCGACGGGACAGTCACCCATAAAGAAGCCGTTCAAGGCGCCTACGTTAAGGAAGGAAGCAGGCTTTACAGCATAGCCGACCTCACAAAGGTTTGGGTGTTGCTGGACGCCTACGAGAAAGACCTGCCGTACCTGCGGTCGGGACAGGACGTGACCTTCTCGCCCGAGGCGGTGCCCGGCAAGGAGCTAAGCGCGAAGATATCTTTCATACAGCCGGTACTGGATGAAAAGACCAGGGCCCTGCCCGTCCGCCTCGAGGTCGACAATCCGGAAGGGCTCCTCAAGCCCGGCATGCTCGTCCGCGCAACTGTTCACTTGAGCCTCGGAGCCGACGGAGCGCCGCTTGAACCTGGCGCCGAGGGCAGCAATATGCCGCTCGTCATCCCGGCGTCAGCTCCGCTGATTACCGGCAAGCGCGCGGTGGTTTACCTGGCCAACAGTGACGATGGAACGTACGAGGGCAGGAACGTGGTCCTCGGGCCGCGCGCCGGTGAACAATACGTTGTCCTCGAAGGCCTGGCAGAGGGTGACCGCGTGGTGGTCAGGGGGAATTTCCGCATAGACAGCGCCCTCCAGATCATGGGCAAGCCCAGCATGATGACTCCCGCCGATAAACCAGATACAACGCCTCCGCCCAGGCGAAGCCCGGGACAACCCCAGACCAAGTGCCCTATCATGGGCGGTGAGATCAACAGGGATGTGTACATCGACCATAACGGTTACCGGGTCTACTTCTGCTGCCCCGGCTGTGACACGGCATTCAAGAAGGATGCAGACGCAATTATCAAAAAGATGCTCGACGATGGCATAGTCGTCGAGAGGAGCCCTGAAGGAAAGTAGCGCCATGAGCGACATCAAGAACAGCGCCACCAACGGGCCGGTAAGCAGGCTGGTAAACGCGTCTTTGCGTAACCCGCTCATGACCAGCCTGTTCGTACTCGTCGTTGTACTCGCAGGTATAGTGTTCGCTCCGTTCGACTGGAACGTCCCCCTGCTGCCGAGGGACCCCGTTCCTGTGGACGCTATTCCGGACATAGGCGAGAACCAGCAGATAGTCTTTACGGAATGGCCCGGCCGTTCGCCGCGCGATGTCGAAGACCAGATCACCTATCGGCTGACCACTTCCCTGCTTGGAATGCCCGGCGTTAAGTCCGTTAGAGGTCTTTCGATGTTCGGATTTTCCACTGTATACATCATCTTCAACGATGACGTTGAGTTCTACTGGTCACGCTCAAGGATACTTGAGAAGCTCAACAGCCTCCCGCCGGGCTCCCTGCCGGAGGGAGTCAAGCCTTCCCTGGGCCCCGACGCAACGGCCCTGGGCCAGATCTTCTGGTACACACTTGAAGGCAGGGACGAGCATGGCAACCCGACCGGGGGATGGGACCTTGACGAACTCAGGACCATTCAGGACTGGTACGTCAAGGACGCACTGCTTTCCTCGCGTGAGCCCGGCAAGGATTCCCCTATCGCCGAAGTGTCTTCAATAGGCGGATTTGTTCGCGAATACCAGGTTGATGCTGACCCGGACTCAATGCGGTCTTACGGGGTGACATTGGGCGATGTCCTCAAGGCGGTAAAAGCTTCAAACGCCGATGTAGGCGCAAGGAGCATCGAGGTGAACCGCGTTGAATACGTTGTGCGCGGTGTCGGGCTCGTCAAAACGCTGACCGATATCGAAAACGCTGTGGTCAAAGCATCAGCAGGCAAAACTCCTGTTTATGTTAAGAACGTAGCGTCCGTCTCACTGGGGCCGGCGCTTAGAAGGGGCGCGCTCGACAAAGAGGGAGCCGAGGCGGTCGGCGGCGTTGTTGTGGTCAGGTTCGGCGAGAATCCACTTGCTGCCATTAAGAGCGTTAAATCCAAGATCGCCGAAATATCACCCGGTCTACCCTCGAAGACCCTTGAGGATGGAAGCGTAAGCCAGGTCACCATTGTCCCCTTCTATGACCGGACGGACCTGATCCACGAGACGCTCGAAACGCTGAACACAGCCCTTACAGACGAGATACTGGTGACCGTACTTGTCGTGCTTGTAATGCTCATGCACCTCGGAAGCTCGCTGATCATTTCGGCGCTCCTGCCGCTGGCGGTACTTATGTGCTTCATCGCCATGAAGCTGTTCGGTATCGACGCAAACATAGTAGCGCTCTCTGGAATCGCAATTGC
>JBFIFS010000101.1:0-8740 GCA_041602695.1 Kiritimatiellia bacterium | reverse complement strand
CGGATACCCCCCCGAAGCCATGACCACGCATACGCACTCCTGCGGTTTCCAGCTCACGAGGTCCGGCGACAGGTTCCCGTCCGCACAGGCTTCGAGCGCAGGCAGTATATCACCACCTATCCGGGGCAGCACTGCCTGCGTCTCCGGGTCCCCGAAGCGGCAGTTGAATTCAAGGACCATGGGCCCATTTTCCGTTATCATCAGGCCCGCGTACAGCACGCCGCGGTAATCAATGTTCCGCTTCCTCAGCTCGGCAACGACCGGCTTCAGTACTGTATCCATAATCTGATCTTTAAGCACTTCGGTCACCACAGGCGCAGGGGAATACGCCCCCATCCCGCCGGTGTTAGGTCCAAGGTCATTGTTGAATACCCGCTTGTGGTCCTGAGAACTCTCAAGCATTACTATATTCTCGCCGTCGGTTAGCGCCAGGATTGACGCTTCCTCACCATCCAGGTAGTCCTCAACAACCAATTTGCTTCCGGCCTCACCAAATGCCCGATCATCCAGGATTTCCCTAACCGCCGTCTCCGCTTCCGCAAGATCGTTGCAGATAATTACACCTTTGCCTGCGGCAAGCCCGTCGGCCTTGACGACAACCGGGAAGCTCTGCTTGGTCACGTAGGCAATTGCCGCCCTGGAGTCGGTGAAAGATTCTGCCTTTGCGGTAGGAACGCCCGCGGCAATCATCACGTCCTTACAGAAGACCTTACTGCCCTCGAGCTTGGCACCCTCCTTGCCCGGGCCAAACACCTTGAGTCCCATTTCAGTCAACCTGTCCGCAAGTCCCAGACAGAGAGGCGCCTCGGGACCGATCACCGTAAGTCCAGGCCTGTTCTCCTCCGCCCAGGCTGCCACCCCGTCTATGTCTTCCGCGCCTATATCCAGGTTCGTTGCCACTGCTTCAGTGCCGGCGTTTCCTGGTGCACAGAAAATCTCCGGATTGGTGCTGTCACACGAAATTCTCCACGCGAGCGCATGCTCGCGTCCGCCGCCGCCAACTACTAAAACTTTCATGCGCTCAAAGATAACCGATCATACTGTCCAGTCAATACCTGAACGCCTCACCACGCTCCTAATCTACTTGCCATGCGAACGCCATTTCAGCTACTACTCTACTTTACGAGTATTTTTACTAACGAGCACCTGAGGTCTGCAAGAAACACTATGAGCAAACGCAAATCAGCATACGCTTCCGCCGGAGTCGATATTGATGAACAGACAGCCGGACTGAAGGCCATAAAGAAGATGGTCACGTCCACTGCCACACCGGGAGTACTCTCAGGAATAGGCCCCTTTGGCGGTATGTTCCGCTCACCCGGAAAGGACAGCATTCTTGTCGCCAGCACTGACGGCGTAGGAACAAAGCTCAGCGTCGCGAAAGCGTGCAAAACATACGACACTGTCGGGCAGGATATAGTCAACCACTGCGTGAATGACATACTGGTCCAGGGCGCCGAACCGCTCTTCTTCCTTGACTACTTTGCGACCTCCAAGCTGTCCGCTGCGGTCCTCGCCGGGATTGTGAAGGGACTCGCAAAGGCATGCCGCCAGAACGGGTGCGCGCTGCTCGGCGGCGAAACTGCCGAAATGGCCGGAGTTTACGGCAAGGGAGAGTTCGACCTGGTCGGGACTATTGTCGGAAGCGTCAAGCGGCGCGATGTCATTACGGGCGCCAGGATACGCGCGGGTGACGTCGTGATAGGCCTTCGCTCGTCGGGCCTGCACACAAACGGCTACACCCTGGCCCGCAAAGTCCTGCTCGACAAGGCAGGACTCAAGGTAACCGGCAAACTCCCCGGCACATCAGCCACAGTGGGAAAGGCTCTGCTCGCGGTCCACAGAAGCTACCTGAAACCAGTCAGGGCGCTGTTAAAGAAAGTCCCCGTGCGCGGCATGGCGCACATAACCGGCGGAGGCTTCCTTGATAACATACCCCGCATACTCCCCGGGAACGTCAACGCTGCGATCGACTGCTCGTCATGGAAACCCGCTCCTCTCTTCTCGCTAATACAGAAGCACGGCCGCGTGCGGCCCGAAGAGATGTACCGCGTCTTCAACATGGGAATCGGCTATGTCGTCATAGTACGCGCCTCCGACAAGGAGGATGCACTGCGCGTTCTTAAGAAAAGCGGCGAGCGCCCCGTGGTATGCGGCAGGATCGTGCGCGGCACAGGCATGACCGTGCTGGAAAACCTTACTGACCAGCCATGAAGAGGACACCCATTGCCCAAGTTCACGAGGAAGCCGGCGCACGCATGGTTGACTTCAGCGGGTGGTATCTTCCCGTACAGTACAGCGGCATCCTGGCCGAACACGCCGCCGTGCGCGAAGGATGCGGCATTTTCGATACGTGCCACATGGGCCGATTGGTCATACAGGGAGAGAAGGCTGCGGCTTTCATTTCGTCAACCCTGACCGTTGACGCGCAAGCCATGCAGGACGGTCAGTGCCGTTACGGCTTCATGCTGAACGAAAACGCAGGCATAATTGACGATTTGATCGTCTACAGGCGCGCTGGCGACAGGTTCATGGTGGTGGTCAATTCAGCGACACACGACAAGGACATATCGCATTTGAAAAGCCGCCTTCCGGCCGGCATCACCATCGAGGACATCGGCCCAGCGACGGCAAAAATCGACGTCCAGGGCCCATCCTCCCCGCACATCATCGGACACGCCCTCAACAAGGATCTTTCCGAACTGAGGTATTTTCGTTTCACGACCCTGGACCACGACGGTCAACCCGCCACGGTCAGCCGTACCGGGTATACAGGGGAGACAGGATTCGAGATATATCTTCCTGCCGAAAAAGCCGCGTCTTTATGGAGCGACCTCATTGACGCCGGCGCCCTGCCCTGTGGACTCGGTGCCCGCGACACGCTTCGCCTCGAGGCCGGCCTGCCGCTCTACGGCCATGAGCTCACAGAGGAAGCTGACCCCGTCGCGGCGGGAATGATGCGCTACATCGATTTGTCCCGTGACTTCTTGGGCGCGGATGCGCTCCGAGTCAAGGCCGGCACCGTCCCCTCCCACAAACTTACACCGTTCAGGATCGAGGGGCGCCAGGCCGCCCGCCACGGAAACAGGGCTGTGATCAATGGTGAGGAAATCGGATGGGTAACGAGCGGGTCCTTCGCCCCTACCCTCGGATACTCGATTGGATTCGCCTACATCGATCCCAGTCGTCTTGGAAACACCGAAACATTTGGGATTGATAACGGGCGAAAGATTCTTAATGCTTCGATAACACAGTCACCATTTTACAGAAAGAAGCGAAAGGCGGAAGGATGATACCGGCAGATCTAAAATACACACAAAGCCATGAGTGGGTCTCTTTGAGCGGCGACGTCGCCACAATGGGAATCACGGATTACGCTCAGAGCCAGCTTGGGGACATAACATATGTAGAACTTCCTGCCCCCGGCAAGCAAACCACGGCGGGCGAAGCCGTAGCTGTTGTCGAATCGGTGAAGGCCGCCAGCGACATCTATGCTCCCGCGGCAGGAGAAGTCTCGGAAGTGAACGAAAGCCTGGAGGGTTCGCCCGAACATATCAACAACGACCCGTACAAGGAAGGATGGCTCCTTAAGATTTCCGGCGTCCAGCCATCTGACATCGATGCGCTTATGACCGCGGACCAGTATGAGAAGTTCCTGGAGGTTGGGGCGGACTGATGCCATTTATTGCCAATACAGACCATGAGCGCGAGATGATGCTAAAGGAGCTGGGCCTGGCCAGCACCGACGATCTGTTCGCGGACATTCCGGAGGAGCTGCGGATTGACGGCCTCGACATTCCAAACGGCCTGAGCGAATCAGAGGTCTACGACAAACTTCACGCGCTCTCCCACAGGAACGCACATGGCCTCACCTGCTTCCTGGGCGGCGGTTTTTACGACCACTTTATACCGTCGGCCGTGGACGCGCTTGCTTCCCGCAGCGAATTCTACACCGCCTACACACCCTACCAGCCAGAGGCATCTCAGGGAACGCTGCAGGTAATCTTCGAATACCAAAGCGCGATCTGCAGGCTGACAGGGATGGAGGTCGCGAACGCGTCCCTGTACGACGGCGGCACGGCCCTGTATGAAGCGGCCATGATGGCCGTACGCGCGACGGGACGGAGCAAGATCATCCTCGATACAGGCGTCAATCCGATCTACCGGAGAATGATGCACTGCTACACAAGCAACTTATCCCTGGAACTTGACGAAATGGAGATCATCCACGGCCAGAGCGACCGCAGGAAGTTCCTTGAGTCGATCGACGAGAACACCGCCGCGGTGGTCCTGCAGAACCCCAACTTCTTCGGAGTAATCGACGATTTCACGGACATCATTGAAACTGCCCACAGCAAGGGGGCATTGGCTGTTATGTCTGTTTACCCCATCTCACTCGGACTGCTGAAATCCCCTGCGTCAATGGGCGCCGACATAGTTACCGGAGAGGGCCAGAGCCTAGGGATCCCCCTGTCATTTGGTGGGCCTTACCTCGGATTCATGGCCACCGGCCGAAAGCTTGCGCGCAAAATGCCGGGCAGGATTTGCGGCGAGACAACGGACGCGCACGGTCGCACAGGTTATGTGCTTACACTGCAGGCCCGTGAGCAGCATATACGGCGCGAAAAGGCCACATCCAACATCTGCTCCAATGAGGCACTTTGCGCGGCAAGGGCCGTCTTCTACACCTCTCTGCTGGGAAAACAGGGCCTCAGGGAGCTGGCACAGATATGCGCGCAAAAGGCCGAGTACGCGAAGACACGATTAAGCAGCATACCCGGCGTCACAATAAAGGACAGCGCGCCAACCTTTAACGAGTTCACCGTCGACCTCCCGCGTGATGCCAGCGATGTCGTTAACGACCTCATCGACCACGGCATCGCCGCCGGCGTGCCGCTTGGCCGCTATTATGCCGACATGGACAATTCCCTTCTCGTAGCTGTTACGGAGAAACGGACCCGCAAGGAGATCGGCATTCTGGCCGAAATGCTGGAGAGCGTATTATGAGCGGCCTCATCTACGACAAGTCAACTGAAGGTCGACGGGGCATCACCCTGCCTTCACTCAGCACTGAAGAGTCCCAGCTTAAACTGCGCATCCCTGACCGATACCTCGCTGACTCCACGCCCGAGCTTCCCGAAGTATCTGAACTCGATGTTGTACGCCACTACACCAATCTCTCTGCAAAGAACTTCAGCGTTGACCGGCAGTTCTACCCGCTTGGTTCCTGCACCATGAAGTATAACCCTAAGATCTGTGAGAAAACCGCATCCCTCGACGGGCTCATGGGCCTCCACCCCCTTCTCCCGCAGCTCCGCGGCGGCGGAATGCTGACGCAGGGCGCCCTGCAGATACTTCACGACACGGAGCACCTCCTTTCCGAAATTACAGGCATGCAGGCATTCAGCCTCCAGCCGATGGCCGGCGCCCACGGGGAACTTACGGGCATAATGCTGATCGCGGCCTACCACCGTGACCGGGGCAACAGGAAGACGAAAGTCCTGATCCCGGACTCCGCTCACGGGACAAACCCATCGAGCGCGGCGATAGGCGGCTACGGCGTAGTAACGATACCGACAGGCAAGAACGGATGCATGGACATGGAAGCGTTTGTCGACGCGATGGATGATGAGGTCGCCGCGGTCATGCTGACCTGCCCCAACACGTTAGGGCTGTTCAACAGCGACGTTCACAAGCTCGCGGACATCGCCCACGCAAAGGATGCCCTGCTCTACTACGATGGAGCCAACCTTAACGCCCTGCTGGGCCATTGCCGGCCCGGCGACCTCGGCTTCGATGTCATGCATATCAACCTGCACAAGACCTTTGCGACCCCGCATGGCGGCGGCGGGCCCGGAGCCGGCCCCGTCGGTGTAAACGCAAAGCTTCTTCCCTACATGCCTACAAGCATCATCGAAAAGCGTACGGACGGCACGTTCACACTGCGCTATGAACATGCCAAGACAGTAGGGTTCATTGCGCCGTTTTACGGAAACTTTGGAGTTATCGTCAGGGCCTACACATATATCCTTCTCCTGGGAGCCAACGGCCTCAAGCGGGTCAGCGAGAACGCCGTTCTTAACGCTAACTACGTTCGCAAACGGCTGGCCGAGCATTACGACCTGCCCTACGGCCGATCGTGCCTTCACGAGTGCGTATTCAGCGCATCGAAACAGGCAGCCAAAGGGGTTCGCGCTCTGGATATCGCAAAGGCACTCATTGATCGCGGGATACATCCGCCCACAGTCTACTTCCCTCTGATCGTCCCTGAGGCAATGATGGTCGAGCCGACGGAATCAGAGTCAAAAGCCGAGCTGGACCGCTTCATCGATGCCATGATCGAGATTGCCGAACTGGCCGAGAAAGATCCCTCGGCATTCGCGGACATGCCGTCGACCACTCCGGTAGGCCGCCTCGACGAAACAAAGGCCGCCCGCGAAATGAAGGTCAAAGCTTAGCACACCATCGTTCTCAGGAGCGCGCAAACTTCGGATTGTTTCCGGCCAGAACCGCGGTAATCTCACCCTTAAGGGGGTCACGGCCCAGCGCCTCGATCACCTCGGTAAGATAACCCCTGTGTACGCGTTCGTGCAGCTTTGTCAGCTCAAAACATACTGCGCACTTCCGGTCACCCAGGACCTCCAGAGCCGCGGTCATGGTCTTGACAATGCGAAACGGTGACTCGAAGAGAACTATAGTGTGCGCGCTCTCCCTCTCCTCCTCAAAGAAACGACGCAGAGGTCCGGGCTTTCTCGGAGGAAATCCCTTGAACGTGTAGCTTGAGGTAGAAAGGCCTGACACAGCCAGGCCCGTCTCTACAGCTGACGCTCCAGGCAGGACTGTGACCTCCAGCCCTTCCTCAAGGGCCATGTTTACGACACGATAGCCGGGGTCGCTTATCGAAGGCATGCCGCCGTCGCTGCACAGCACCACGTCGTCTCCCGACTGAAGCGCCGACACAACCTTTCTTCCGCCGGTAAACTCGGCGTGCTCCCTGTATGAAATAACTCGCGCCGGCCAGGCCAGGCCATGATGCGAGAAAAGAGCCCTCGTCCTGCGGGTGTCCTCGCAGGCAAGGACCCCTGTGTTCGCCAACACATCAAGTGCCCGCGCAGAAATGTCTCCCATGTTACCGATTGGGGTAGCAACCAGATAAAGCATCAGCTATAGCCTCCTTGATCTCCGACAAGCCCGTCTTTTTGACTGCTGAGGCGCGGAGGGCCCCTTCGGAAGTGACCGCACGTACATTATCGACACGGTCACACTTATTCATCACCAGAAGTGATGGTACCTTGTCCGCTCCTATCTCGGCAAGGGTTTCCCTGACGACATCAAGCTGGTCCCCTGACGCAGGATGCGACGCGTCAGCCACTACGAGGAGAAGATCAGCGTCCGCCGCAACATCCAGGGTAGACCGGAAAGACGCAACCAGACCGTGCGGCAGGTTACGGATAAAGCCCACAGTATCTGTCATCAAAACGCTCTGCCTTTCGCCAATATGCACAAGCCTGGTCTTTGTGTCCAAAGTGGCGAAAAGCCGGTCATCAACATACGCATCAGAAGCCGAAAACGCGTTCAACAGTGTCGACTTGCCTACGTTTGTATAGCCAACCAGGCAGACCAGCGGCCACTTGCGCCTGCTCATTGTTCGTTCACGGCGCTTCTTGACGAGCCTGAGCTTTGCTTTTAGATCGCTGATACGCTTTCGCATGGGAGCAGCCCGGAGCTGAAACGGACTTTCACCGGGCCCGCGCATGCCGATCCCGCCAGTGAACCGGTGCTGCCTCTCCGATGCCGGAACCCGCGCCACCAGATATTCCAGCTGCGCAAGCTCAACTTGGATCTGCGCTTCTGCCGAGCGGGCTCGCCTCGCGAAGATCTGAAGAATGAGCTCGGCCCTGTCGATCACCTTGATTCCAAGAGCCATGTCAAGATTGTTGACCTGGATGGGGCTCAATTCATTATCAAAGATGACCATGTCAGCATTAGCCTCGCGGCAGGCAAGCTGAACGTCCGCGAGCTTTCCTTCTCCAATGTAGAAACTGCTCGTAGGCCTCGGGCGGCGCTGCGTGATCACCCCAACGACCCTGGCGCCGGCCGTGTCGGCCAACCGCTCGAGCTCATGGAGCGACTCCTCAGCGTCCTCCTTCCGCGTACCATGCAGCACAGCCTGTACTAGAAGCGCATTCTCCTGGGCATTCAATGCTGTCTCATGCATTTTTGTCATTTGCTTCGAAACGCCGCCTTTCTCAGTTCCTTCCGCGTCAATACAACGGGATCCTTAAGCCACTGGCGGTACTCCCTGTAAACTTCCTCATTCCCAAAGGCAGGACACTGCCTTCCCCTCCACTGCCCACGCGGGTATGCATAGATCCAGCACTCCTCACCAAGGTTGAGCAGGCATCTGTAACACTTCCTCACAGGTTTGCGCGTTCGCTTCATACCTCGCATGATCATCCGAAAAACACCCGCATGTCCAACGAAAACCTTATGGTCAGACGCGCTGGTCTCGCGAGTTCTCATCCCTGTCTGCTTTGTGTCCTTTGTGCGCTTTGTGAGAGGCGAACAACAAGCGAAGCGCTATAGGTGGGGCGAGTGACGGGATTGCCGCTGCGCTCCCCAACTCCTGTCGGGGCAATTGCAGCCTCCGGCTGCTGCGCGAACCCCGCGAGTCTCGCGGGTTCTCATCCCTGTCTGCTTTGTGCCCTTTGTGTGCTCTGTGAGAGGCGAACAACAAGCG
>JBFIFS010000100.1:0-8869 GCA_041602695.1 Kiritimatiellia bacterium | reverse complement strand
CTCAGCCGAACCGTCCTGGCGATGGGCGCCGAAATCAAAAACACACTTGCTGTAGGTTACGGAAACGAAGTCGTTCTGTCTCCCCACATCGGTGACCTGGAAACCCCCGAGGCAACAGCGCACATGGCTCTAGTGGCCAAAACACTGCCAGGGTTCCTTGCCAAAGAGGTCGAGGCGGTTGCCGTGGACCTCAATCCCGACATGCACTCATCCGCGGCTGGGCGACGCATAGCGGAAGAGAAAGGCCTCCCTGTGGTTGAGGTCCAGCATCATGAAGCCCATGCCCTTGCGTGCCTCGCCGAAAACGGGCTTCGTTCCGGGCTGGCGCTCACCTTTGACGGCACTGGTCTCGGCAGTGACGGGACAATCTGGGGCGCGGAGCTTTTTGCCGTCGATGACGGTCACTGTACGCGCGTTGCAACTTTCCGTCCGGCGCCGCTGCCCGGCGGAGACAGGGCCGTCAGACAGCCGAGAAGGCAGCTCTTCGCCAGGCTGGTTCAGGCGGGGGCATCGTTCAGCAGCAGCCTGCTAGCCAAAACGGGCATTACGGAGGAGGAAGCCGCCGTGTGGAAACAGCAGATCGACAGAAAGCTGAACTGCCCCATCTCCTCCGGTGCCGGGCGCCTTTTCGACTCCGTTGCCGTTCTACTCGGCTGCGCTCCCGCTCAGACGACCTACGAGGGACAGCCCGCAATAAGACTGGAAGCGCTGGCGAGGAAGAGCCTCCGCGCTTCGGATTTTGAGGTGCCTTTCACCAGTTCCGAGAATGGCGGGATGCTGGAGATCGACTGGTCACCGTTCTTTGCGGATTTGCCTTCTGCTGAAGACCTGGAAACATCAGCTCCCGAATACGCTGCGGCATTCCACAGGGCCTTCACAGACGCCGCCATAAAGATGATTGAGCATGCGCGAAAGACGCACCCCTTCAGGAATGTGGCGCTTTCGGGCGGAGTAATGATGAACCGCATCATTCACGCCGATTTGGCGGCGCGGATTGAGGAAATGGAGCTGCTGCCATTGACCCACACTCATGTTCCCCCTAATGACGGATGCATTGCACTGGGACAGGCTATAGCAGCCGGATACTTGGAACGGGATACGTGATGCATGTAGAAGAACACCGTATTTTGACCTTCCTGACTGATGGTGCTCTTGCCCCCCAGTCAAGTTGTGTGCGATAATGAAAAACTGATAAGAGGTTAAAGCGACGTGATTCCTCGTCCGGGTCTCAGGTCCCAGAATTCAGGTTAAATATTATGTGTTTGGCAGTACCAATGTTGATAGACAGCGTGGAAGCAGACGGCACGGCTTCCGTGAGCATGGCAGGTGTGACCCATAGAGTTAACGTCTCTCTTGTTGCTGATCCGAAGCCCGGCGAATATGTCATAATTCATGCAGGCTTCGCGATTGAGAAGCTGAACGTTGAAGAAGCTGAAGCACGCCTTGGGCTTTTTTCAGAACTTGCCGAAATCAAGCGTGGGGCGGAGCGAACATGAAGTACATTGACGGCTTCAGGGACCCGGCAGCAGCCTCCGCGTTTCGAGCCAAACTCGAGGAACATGGCAAAGAACTTTCGGATGCCGGACGCTCTGTGTGCATACTGGAGGTATGCGGCAGCCATACGATGGCAATAGCCCGGTTCGGGATCCGCAGCCTCCTGCCCGATTGCGTGGACCTCGTCAGCGGGCCCGGCTGTCCTGTCTGCGTTACGCCGCCGGGCTATATTGACGCTGCAATCGAACTGGCCGGGCGCGGGGTAATCATTGCCACATTCGGTGATATGCTCAACGTGCCGGGCAGCGATTCGTCGCTGGCAGAGGCGCGCGCTGACGGCGCCAGGATCGAAGTATGCTACTCGCCTTTGCGCGCGGTAGAGCTTGCCCTTGAAAACCCGGACTCTGAGGTGGTCTTTCTCGCCATCGGGTTCGAGACCACTATCGCCCCGGTAATCTCGATAGTTAAGCAGGCGGCGGCTTCGTATGCCGCCAACGTGTCCCTTCTCACCGCGTTCAAACTCGTGCCTCCGGCCCTCGACGCGCTCCTGACCGATCCGGACCTGGCAATAGATGCCTTTCTCTGTCCGGCCCATGTGAGCGCGATAATCGGTTCGAATGCCTACGAGCCTGTCGTAAAGGAATACGGAAAGACCTGTATCGTTGCCGGCTTCGAACCGCTTGACATAATGATGGGTATTGACCGCATTGTTGAACTTGCTGCAGCCGGCAAAGTGGCTTGCGAAAACCAGTATAGCCGCGTAGTAACGCCGGAGGGAAATCCGATCGCACTGCAGCTTATGAATGACCTTCTTGAACCTGAAGACGCGTACTGGCGGGGTGTCGGGGTGATCCCAGCCTCCGGACTGAAGCTTAAGCATGCGTATGCACCATACGACGCTCAGGTGAAGTTCGGCATCTCGGTCGAGCCGGGCAAGGAACACCCGGGCTGCCTGTGCGGAAGTGTAATTAAAGGTTCCCACAAACCGGATCAATGCTCCTTCTTCGGTAAGGCCTGCACTCCCGATGCCCCTGTGGGCCCCTGCATGGTGAGCGCGGAAGGAACTTGCGCGGCATATTACAAATACCTGAGGACAACATGAAGAAACATAATGAATCGATTCGCCTCGCACACGGGGGGGGCGGAAAGCTTTCCCGCGACCTGATAGAGCAGGAGATCATTTCACGCCTTTACGCCGAACGGGAATCCGAGCTGCCTGATGCCGCCGCTCTTACCCTCACAGATAGCGATATTGTATTTACTACCGACAGCTTCGTTGTCTCGCCGGCCTTCTTTCCCGGCGGCGATATCGGCGAGCTGAGCATCTACGGCACTGTAAACGATATTGCGGTGTCCGGCGCCACGCCCAAATTCTTATCGCTGGGACTCATTATAGAGGAAGGGTTCGCCCTGTCGGATCTTCGAAAGATCCTGGATTCGATACGGCGCGCCGCCGATAGATGCGGCGTTCAGGTCGTCACCGGAGACACAAAGGTCGTGGCTGCCGGACAGTGTGACGGCATCTACATCAATACTGCGGGCATAGGAATCCGGATTCCCGGATTTGATCTCTCGCCGGAAAGAATAACCAAAGGCGACTGCGTAGTTGTCAGCGGCACAATCGCCGAACATGGCCTGGCAGTGATGTGCGCCCGGAACGGCATCGCTATAGAGCATGGTCCACAGAGTGATTCCGGGCCTGTACACACGCTCGTAAAAGCCGCCGCAGACTTCGGCGCCGAGATACGCTTCATGCGTGACCCGACGCGGGGCGGCCTTTCATCAGTACTCAACGAGATTATCTCCGGCAAGAGATCAGGCATCCTGCTCCACGAGTCAAGGCTGCCCCTCTCACCTGCGGGCCGCTCGGCATCGGAGATGCTGGGCCTGGACCCTCTTCACGTTGCCTCAGAGGGGCGCATAGTGGCAATATGTTCTCACGAGGTGGTCGACGATCTTGTGGCATGCTGGTCAGCAGTGCCTGAAGGCGAAGGCAGCATTCGTATCGGAACTGTAACGGACAAAGCCGGAACCGTTGTCATGGAGACCGCTACAGGCGGCACAAGGCTGGTCGACCTCCCTAAAGGGGAACTCCTGCCGAGAATCTGCTAATGCACGAACTTTCAATAGCACAGGCCATAGTAGATCAGGCGCGAGAGGTCCTTAACAATGAAGGGGGCGGCGGGATTAAGCGGGTCTCATTGACCATTGGAGTCCTTTCCGGGGTTGAGGAGCATGCTCTGCGCGAAGCGTTCCCCATCGCATGTGACGGCACTCCTGCACAGGGGGCCGTCCTGGAAATAGAGATCGAACAGGCGTCGGTCTACTGCAAGGACTGCAAGTCGGAAGTCAATGTCACACCGCCGTTCATGGTTTGCGGACAGTGCATGGGCGGCAATGTGGACTTCCGCAAAGGCCGTGATATGATAATCCGCCAAATTGAGATAGGAGAATCACCCGATGTGTGACAGTTGCGGATGCGGAAACAGGCACAGCCATGATCATGCACATACGCATGACCATATCCATGATGAGCACGGCAAGATAATCACGCTGGAAACCAAACTTCTCGCGCATAATGAAGAGGCGGCAGAGAAGAACCGGGCATTCTTCGACCAGAACGGCATCATCGCTATAAACATCATTTCATCGCCAGGCTCAGGAAAGACGTATCTTCTCGAGAAGACCCTGGAAGCGCTTCGGGACGAATTGTCCTGCGCCGTCATAACCGGGGACCTTCAGACCGACAATGATGCTGCGCGCCTCGCGAATAAAGGTGCTCCCGTAAAGCAGATTCAGACGGGCAGCTCATGCCATCTCGATGCTGCCCAGGTCAGCGATTCGCTCGAGGAAGTGGTGAGCGAGGGCACCAAGATCCTCTTCATTGAAAATGTCGGCAACCTTGTGTGTCCTTCTGCATTCAATCTGGGTGAGCATTTCAAGATCGCGCTGCTTTCAGTGACCGAAGGTGAGGACAAGCCGCTGAAGTACCCCACCCTGTTCACGCAAGCTCCCGTCTCGGTAGTAACGAAGACTGATTTGGTTCCCCATCTGGATTGCGACATGCAGCTGCTGCGCGAGAACCTGCATAAAGTTCACCCCGGCGCCTTACTGTTCGAGCTAAGCGCCAAAACAGGCGACGGCATGGAGAAGTGGCTGGCTTACATACGCGATTTAGTCTAAGCCCCCATCAGGGAGGCGAACGCCCTTTGCCGTCAGGCCTGCGGCCTCAATGCTCAGCGTTGTTTTACGAGCTCATGATTGAGTGCGTAAGCGCAAGCAGGCTCGTCACCATGCGCGTACCGATAACACTTATCCCGGGCGGGACGTTGATATGCGTAACAGACAGGTTAAGAAGCCCCTTGACGCCGGCCCGCACGAGAATGTCGGCTGTTTCCTGGGCCGCCGTGGCCGGAACAGCGATGATGCCCACCTCTACGTGGGCATTCTTTACCACGCCCTCGATCTCACTGATATGCTGCACCTTCAGGGCGCCTTCCTTATTACCAACCCGCTTTGGGTCAATGTCGAACAACCCGCGGATAACAAATCCGCGCCGGGCGATGTCTCGGTGATTAGCGATGGCCGTTCCCAGATTACCAGCGCCGATCACCACGCAATTCCATTCCTTATCCGCTCCCATTACTTCCCGAAGCACTTTCCAGAGCTTTGCGACCTCATAACCCTTCTTTGAGATGCCTGAGAAATCGATATGCGACAGGTCCTGCCGAACAGTTGAACTGGTAAGGCCAAGATGCTCGGCCAGATCCTTTGAAGAAACCCATTCCTCGCCTTTAGACTCAAGGCTCTGTAAGAGAGTCAGATAGCGACTCAATCTCTTGACTACCGATGATGGTATCGGTGCTGAACCCTTCTTGCGTTTTTGCATCGGGTTCTAATGACAAAACGGTGCAGTTTTGTCAAAACTTTAACAGTACTTTTTTGCCGGCTCTATTATCCTAAAGAGTAAGAGACACATACGGCTTTTTTCTGCTAATATCGCGCGGTTGTGTGGGATTACGCAAATATCGGAAATCTTAAGAGGGCCGCTTTTCTTGGCCTCATCATATGCGTAATGTCTGTTCCGAGAATATCTGATGCCGGCCTCCCGCTCGCCACGTACCTGCCCGCGGCCTTCCTGGCAATGACCCTGGTGTCCGCAGCAGCGACAGCCTGGGGGGCTCAGAGTGGGCTAAAGGGCCTTTTTCCTTCACATAACAGAATGGTATGGGGCCTAATTGCCTCGCTCGTCCTGGGCCTCTCCTCTCTGCTGATAAAGGCCTACGTCACCGATCCCATTCTAAAGGCTGCGCTGCCTCCAAGAATGCTGGCCCTGTCCTTCCCGGCTTCAGCTGCAGGTGTGCTTGGGCTGATCCTATGGGCGGCAGGCTTCGAAAACATGTTCTTCAATGTTGCCGCCACTTCTTACTTCACCCGACTTTCCAGGAACATGTGGCTGGCCGTCGCGCTCAGCGCGTGCTTTCGGACATTCGTCTCATCAAGGCTGCTGCTGTCAGCCGGCATCCAGTCCCCGGCCCTGTTAGGCCTGAATGCCCTTTCGTCCCTGACAGCATGCGTCCTTTTTGCGAAGTCCGGCCTGCCCGCGGCGGCACTTTTCAGCGCGATCACGGCCTCATCCGTCGCCTTCAGCTGAACGGTTCACTTTACATATCAACGGCGTTGTGGTGCTATCTCCTGCTGCTATGAATACCGAGTCTGCGAATAGATATCCGCCGGGCGGCATCAGGGAAGTTTTGAAAATCTCAACCCCCCTGCTGATAAGCATGGGGTCGCATGTCATGATGCAGTTCTGCGACCGGATGTTCCTGGCGTGGAGCAGCCCAATCTACCTTCAGGCCGCCATGCCCGCCGGCGTCCTGGCTTTCACGCTGTGCTGCTGGTTTATGGAACTGGCGGGCTACTCAAACACATTCGTGGCCCAATATCATGGGGCCGGCAAGCCGCGCCGATGCGCCCGGTCTACCGGCCAGGGCATACTTATAGCCTTAGGCACCTGGGTTCCGATGCTGCTTCTCATCGGCCCCGGCACTTTTCTGATAAAGCACAGCGGTCACCCGCCTGCCGCAATTGAACAGGAAATCGTCTATTACAGGATCCTCATGATAGGCAGCGTTGCACTCCCACTCGGCGCGGCGGCATCATCGTTCTTCACCGGGCGAGGCGACACGCTGACGCCCATGTATACTCATCTCCTGGCCAACACGGTAAACATCATACTGGACTACATGCTCATATTCGGAAAATTCGGGGCGCCAGAGATGGGCATTCGCGGGGCTGCCTGGGCAACGATAGCATCCAGCATGATATCTCCGATAATCCTGCTGTCACTGTTTCTCTCCAAAAGGTACGCGGAGCACTACGCGACACGAAAGGCCTTTCGTCCTGACCGTGACCTTATACGGAGAATACTGAGGTTCGGCATGCCGGCCGCAACCAACATATTCCTGGACGTCTCTTCCTTCGCAGTGTTTGTAATGATCGTCGGAAGCATGGGCGGGCAGTCACTCACGGCCAACAACGCGGCGTTCTCGGTGAACCACATAGTCTTCATGCCGCTCATGGGGTTCGGCATCGCGGCCTCGACGCTCGTCGGCAAATATCAGGGCATGAAGAGGCCCGGCATTGCCGCGCGTTCAGCGATAACAGCATGGAAGATCGGCTCCCTCTATATGCTCTTCTTCGCACTGACCTTCGCCTTCTTCCCGCGATTCTACCTGTCCTTCTTCACCAAATGGGGCTCGGGATCTATCAATGTCGATGAAATACTGCCGCTGGGCAGGCAGTTCCTCCTGATGATGGCGCTATGGGGGCTTTTTGATGCAGCAAACCTGATCCTTTCAGGGGCCCTCAAAGGCGCTGGGGACACCAAGTTCGTGATGTACTATTCCCTCGGCATGGCGTGGGGCCTCTGGGTTCCTGTGCAGCTTGTTCTGGCAAAGGTCTTCAAGATGGGGATTATAGCCCACTGGGTTTGGCTATGCCTCTACATAGTAATACTTTCGATCGGATACAGCGTTCGCTTCTTCAGAGGCAAATGGAAGGACATCGAGATGATCGGGCCGCCGCCGCCAGCTCACCCCCCAGCACTGACGGGAACGCCCGCGGCAGACTCGCCCGTGCCGTAGCCCCCGGAATCCGTCTTTCACAATCTTGACGATTGTGTTAATCTCACGACATGCAATACACCACACTCGGCAGAACAGGACTGAAGGTCTCCCGCCTCGGGTTCGGTGCCATGCGCCTTCCCATGGTCGGAGAGGACGACGACAAAACCATCGATCGCGAGAAGGCGATCCCGATGATCCATACGGCCTTTGAGGCCGGCGTTAACTACATAGACACAGCCGTAGGTTACTGCAACAGGGACAGCCAGCGTGTTGTCGGCGAGGCGCTTAAAGGCTGGCGGGAGAAGATAGTCGTCTCTACCAAGAATCACTACTTCGGAGAAGATGAAAAGGAATGGTGGCAGAACCTTGAAGACAGCCTTGAGCGGCTGGATATCGACTCTATCGACATCTACAACACGCATGGTGTGAGTGCTGAGAAGCTTGAGAGTGCTGTCAAACCGAGAGTCCTTACCTGGCTGACAAAAGCGAAGAACCAGGGCCTGATAAAGCACATATGCACATCCTTCCACGATAATCTTGACGGTCTCATGAAAGTTATCGACTCCGGCATCTACGACTCCATAACGCTCCAGTACAACATGCTCGATCGGTCCCTGGAAGACGGCATAGCCCACGCACATGAGCAGGGAATGGGCGTGGTTGTCATGGGGCCTGTCGGCGGAGGCCGGCTCGGAATGCAGAACGAGGTACTGGGAAAAATCATCCCGGGCATCGAAAGGATTCCGGAACTCGCAATGCGTTTCGTCCTGAGCAACGACAATGTGGATATAGCTCTTTCCGGCATGAGCACACTGGAGCAGGTTGAAGAGAACATAGGGACATGCTCGGACCACGTGACACTGAGCCCCGATGAACAGAAGATAATCGATGACCAGCTTGAGCGCCTGCAGAAAGCCGCAGACCTGAACTGCACGGGGTGCAAGTACTGCATGCCCTGCCCCAATGACGTAGATATCCCACGCGTTTTCAGCATTTACAATCAGGCCCGTGTGTACGGGCTGGCGAACAGCGCAAGGAACAATTACGCCCGATGGACGCGGAACCAGGAGGAAGGAAACCCCAGGATCGCATCAGCCTGCGTAGAATGCGGCAAATGCGAAGAGCTCTGTCCACAGCACATACCTAGTATAAAGCAGCTCAAGGAGGCCCATGGCTTCCTTTCTTCTGAAGCTGACAAGGCCTGAAAAGAGTCTCTTTTTTCACTTGATCTGAGCGCAGATATACAT
>JBFIFS010000099.1:0-8885 GCA_041602695.1 Kiritimatiellia bacterium | reverse complement strand
TAGGGCATCCTGTTATGAGTGGAAAAAGTTTAAAATAGAGGCGAATATTAGGATGCAAATAGAGAGAATGACTGGAAATCATCCTTTCCGGCAAATCCGCCCCGCGTTCCGTGAATTCCGGCCTGTCCCGGGCGGGGCTGCTCGATATCGCCCTATTCTGTGTAGCGCGGTCAGGCCATGCGCTTGAAATCCAAGCCCGGCTTCCGGACTGAATCCCTGTCTTCAGGATATTATGGGCCCTTTATGTCCAGGGTGGTTAATACACCGTCTCCATCCGCATTCGCTAGGTGTTGCATTATTCATGAAAATCGTTATTCTTTTCGTGTTATACAGCATAAACGAGGAGAACATCATGAGCCCTGAAGAAAACAAGACTGTTGATGTGGAGGCCGAAGAGGTCAAAGAGGATACCGAAAAGAAGGCGCCCGAAGGTGAAGGAACGCCTGCTGAAGACGATAAGTTTATGGAATTCACCAAGAAGGCGACGACCGGCGCGGAAAAGGCCATAGGCAAGGGTTACACGAAAGCGAAAGAAGCCCTGGCTAAAGCCCAATTTGAACCGAAGAAGGGGATCGCATTCATAGACAGGATACTGGACTGGGCAAAGAAGACGTTCCCGCCGGAGTCTTTCGAGTCGCTCTCAAACTGGTTTGCAAAGTATGGACACGGCGGCCTCGTGTGCGCCCAGGTGCTGACGATTGTTTATTTCACGGCGGTGGCAATAGCTTCAGGAGTATGGCCCCTGTTCTTCCGCGGCATCGGTTACGCCGCACTGCTGCTGATCCTTCAGTATACGGCCGACAAGTTCCTTTCCGCGGGCGATTCGCTGATTAAGAGCTCGCCCAGCCGGCTCGGCTCCGAAGCGTTCCTGAACTGCCTGGCGCTGGTCGCCGAGGCTGTCGGTATTGTGGTCCTGGTCGCCTCGATCGCTCAGCGTTCGTGGAGCCAGTTCATTATCGGCCTGGGCTTCTGGGCGATCTGCGATGCGATCGCCTACATTGCGATTAATCCGGAGCTCGCCAATATCAAGGTTTCCAAGAACACGGCCGCCGGAGAGGAGGCCATCGGCATCCTTTCCTTCGTGGTAAAGGCGGTGGTAAGGATCGTTCCTTTCGCCTTCGGCGTCGGAGCTCTTATCGGGTCCGTGGCCATTCTGGTCGCTACCATAGGCGTGATCTTCAAGGGTGAAGAGGCCATCGGCGGTAATCCCGTGCATTTCGTCCTGATGTGCGCGCTGCTGCCTTTCGCGAGCTACATCCTGTTCGCGGTCTACCACCTGATTATCGATGTGCTCCGCGCGATCCTGGTGATCCCCGGCAAGCTGGACAAGCTGAACAAGTAGCACAGAAAGACGGCCGCCGTGAACGTCACCATTGTCGGGACGGGGTATGTAGGCCTGGTTACGGGGGCGGCCTTTGCTGAAATAGGCCACAGCGTATTGTGCGTCGATAACGACGAACGCAAGATCGCCAAGCTGTGCGCCAATGAGATGCCGATCTATGAAGAGGGGCTCGAGGAGATCGTCGTCCGCAACGCGAATGCCGGCCGCCTGCGCTTCTCTACTTCTATTCAGGAAGGCACGGAATTCGCGGAAGTGATCTTTATCGCCGTAGGCACGCCTCCCGGCTACCGCGGCGAAGCGAACATGTCCTACGTTGAAAAGGTAGGACGTGAAGTCGCTAAACACATGACTTCCTACCGGCTCCTCGTTGAGAAGAGCACGGTCATCGTCAATACGAACGAGCAGCTGCGGCTGACACTGAACAAATACCTCAAGGAAGATGTTCCCTTCGATATAGCTTCCAACCCGGAGTTCCTGCGCGAGGGAACCGCTATTCGGGACGCTTTCGATCCGGACCGCATTGTGGTCGGAGTTGAAAGCGAACGCGGGGCGGAACTTCTGAGGGCGATCTACGAGCCTATAGTATCGAAGAGCGGCTGCGAGTATCTGGAGATGAATATAGCGAGCGCGGAGCTGACAAAGCACGCGTCGAATTCCTTCCTGGCAATGAAGATATCGTTTATCAATGCGGTGAGCAGGATCTGCGAGCTGACCGGAGCCGACATCAAGCAGGTCGCGCACGGCATGGGGCTGGACAGCCGCATCGGGCCGGCCTTTCTTCACTCCGGCGTGGGATACGGCGGCTCCTGCTTCCCCAAGGATGTTGAGGCGTTTATACGCCTCGGCGACGAATGCGGCTACAGCCTGGACCTGCTGAAGGAAGTCCAGGCCATCAACCGCTCGCAGCGGGAACATCTGATGCGAAAGCTGCGGCAGGAACTCTGGGTAGTAGAGGACAAGACCATCGCCGTCCTGGGGCTGGCCTTTAAACCCGGCACGGACGATGTCCGCGAGGCGCCGTCCCTCTACTTTGTTCCACAGCTGCTCGAGCAGAAGGCTGAACTCCGCCTGTGGGACCCGATTGCGCGCGGGAAATTCAATGAGGTGCATCCCGGCCTCCAGTATTTCGACGACCCGCTCGAGTGCGCCAGGGGTGCCGACGCCGTGCTCGTCCTCACAGAATGGCCGGAGGTCAGGAACATGGACCTCAACAAGCTCAAGAGCGCCTTGAACTGCGCGGTAGTGATCGACGGCAGAAACGTCTTCAACCCGGAGAGCATGGAGGAGCTCGGCTTCACCTATCATTCCGTGGGGCGGGCCGCAGTCACCTCTTTCAGCAAATAGCAGCGCGCCCTACATTGAGCGCTCTTTGCCGAAAAGCATGATCCGCAGGGTGCTCAGGATGATCTGGATGTCCAGCCTCAGCGACATGTGCTTCATGTAGTAAAGATCCAGCTCGAGCTTCCGCCTGGTGTCTTCGATGGAGCTGCCGTATGGATACCTTATCTGCGCCCAGCCGGTGAGTCCCGGAACAACATTTGCCCGCTCCGAGTAGAAAGGTATTTCCTTTTCAAGCTCTTCAACCATCTCGGGGCGTTCCGGGCGCGGCCCGACTATGCTCATCTGTCCCAGGATGATGTTTACAAACTGCGGAAGCTCATCGAGGCGCGTCCTTCTAAGGAAACGGCCGAACCATGTGATCCGGGGATCGTCCTTCTCGGCCCATACCGCCCCGCTCGCACTCTCGGCCCCATGCTTCATTGTTCGGAACTTTATTATATTGAACAGGGCGCCGAAGAGCCCGACCCGCTTCTGCCTGTAGAAAACCGGAGCCGAGAAATCGCCCAGCTTTATCAGCAGCGCTATCAGCAGCATGAGGGGCGAGAAGAAAAGAAGCAGCAAAGCGCCCACCGTCATGTCCATGATTCGCTTGAATCTTTCCACCATCGGCAGCCCCGACTCCAGGGTGGCCTCCATCATGCTGTCTTCCGTCAGGAACTCAAGGGGCGTCCGGCCGGCGTATGTTTCCGTCGCGGTGAGCTCGTTCATGACTTCAAATCCCTCGAAGCGCAGCCTGCGCAGCCGCGGATACAAAGCGTGGGCCTTTGCCCTGTCGCGCTCCGCAAGGAGGATTAGGCTGACGTCAAGCCCGCGCACGATGTTCTCGAAATCATCCATCGTTGCCCGCAGCACAGGCACGCCGGCGACTATCTTCTGCGTATCATCGTGCGGCTGCTCATCTATGCAGACGCAGGCAACAACCCGGTGCGCGGGAAGGATCCACTGCGACTCCAGAAGCTCCTTGAAGTGCTCGACTTTCGTGCAGTCCCCGACAACGGCGACGCGGCATACAAACATGCTGCTGCTGAATATCCTCCTGTAAAGGATCTGACGGAATATCATGGACAGCAGGCTGTACCAGCCAATGGACAGAAACAGCACGCCGCGGCCGATGAGTATGCTGAGCCAGGCGTACGAAGTCACACTCAGGATCAGCATCGCGAAAAGGATCGAGAACAGCCACGACACGACCAGGTTGAACCGGGAGAAAGTGTTCTGCACCCGGTAGTTCCCCGCGAGGTAGTTCGCTATGATAATGCTTGTCGCGAAGACTACAAAACCATCTATGTGGTTATACACATAAGAGGCCAGCTCATCATGGCCGAACCTGGTAAACGCCCCTATGATGCCGCCGGCGAGCAGGCAGAACGAATCGACGAGGATCAGGGAGACGGCCTGCGACCGCAGATGTGCTCTTGCTCTTGCCATAGTTACGCTCTATGTGTCCAGTGGGGCACGGCGCCCGGGACGCGCCATCATTTCATCGGCAGGAAGGTCTTTCTCAGCCATCGCATCAGTTCGTCCTGCTTCCTCTGCAGCGGGCCCTTGCGCTTTCTAAAGTTCTTGCCCGCGTTCTGCCCGTCGCCGTAGTAATAGTAATCATAGCCATAGGCGTAGGCGTTCGCGTAGTAAGCGTAGTTCGGATACTGATAGGCATAGTAGAGGCTGCTCAGCCTGTGCATTTCGATGCTGTTCATGATAAGCCCCAGGATGCGGGAATCCGAAAGCATATCGAGCGCGTATTTGACCATCGGCTTCGGTGTATGGTTCACCCTGGACACAAACGCCACCGCGCCGATGCCCTGGGACACAACAATCACCGTGTCAGTCACGCGCAGTACAGGGGACGTGTCAATCAGGACATAGTCGTACTCCGACTTCAGCTCTTCCAGCATGCCTACGACGTCCGCAGCCTGGAGCAGCTCCGCGGTGTTCTCCAGCGTGCCGCCCGCGGGCGCGAAAAACAGGTTCGGAATCCTGGTCTCTTTGATTACATCACTCAGGGACGCGCCGTCTTTAAGCACGTCCGTAATGCCCGGCTCCCTCTCAACGGCGAGCGACCTGTGCAGTCGGCCCCTGCGCAAGTCCATGTCCATGAGGAGTACCCGCTTGTCCATGCTCGCGATGAGTATGGCCAGGTTGAGGCAGGTAAGCGTCTTTCCTTCGCGGGAGTCGGCGCTCGTAACGAACAGCAGGTTTTCATTCAGCTTTGCCAGCTGCGCAATGAGGTTCGTGCGAAGCGCCCTGTAGGCCTCCACCGCGCCCGTCGAGTTTTCCTCGGTCACGATCGGACGCACGGTCTTCTCAAGGCCGCCGTGCACCCAGTATGGAACGCCTCCAATAAAAGGTATGCCCAGGAATCCCTCTACATCGGCTATCGTCTGTATCTTGTTGTCCATCGTCTGCATCAGCAGCGCCACGCCCAATCCGGAGCCCAGGCCGACGGCCAGGGCCACCATAAGGACCTTCATCGGGTCCGGCCAGACCGGCGTGTCCCTCGTTGCCACGTTTTCCACGGGATGGAAGTGCTCGGCCTTGAGCTCTTCGGCAACCTTCATATCGTGCAGCCGCGTGTAAAGAGAGCCGTAGTTGCTCTCGAACCGCTTCACAACGTCTGAAATCCTTTTCAGCTCCGCTTTCCTCTGGCTGGCAAGCAGGTTGTTGGCCTTCCACTTGTATTCCGCCTGCTCCAGGGCCCTCAGCTGGATCGTGAGCGCGTCATGCCGGTCCTTGAGTTTACTCATCTCGGTCTGGGCAGCGATCTTGAGCTGTTTCTCGATGTCCTCGATCTGGGCCAGCACCGTCTTATACTGGGGATGGTTGGGTTCAAAGATTTTCGCAAGCTCGCCCTTCCGCTGCCTGAGCTGGGCCAGCTTGACCTTGAGCCCCTGCCAGCCCCTGAGGTCTTCCTCGTTGTCCGGCGGCTTACCGTCAGTGAGCTCCTTGGGAAGGGACGGCCTCGCTCCAACCGGCCGGGTACGGAACGAATCTTCTCCCTCGATCCTCTCTACTTCCAGCCCTTCGGGCATGGACTCCACCGAGCCGGTCTCGCGGGTCAGCCTGTTGACCTGGCTGATGACGGAGGGATTCGCGTTTTCGAGGTTGGGATGCTGTGCCTCAAGCAGCATCAGCTCAGTTGTCAGCTGGTTCTTGCGCTCCATGAGCGCGCCGAGGTAACGCGATTCCATGGTGCTCTTGGCATCGGTCCTGAGAATGTCGTGCAGCCGCAGGTACTCAATAAGGTCGTCCTCCGCACGCCTTATCTTCTCCTCCAGCCTTCGAAGCTCGTCTTCAAGCATGTTCGCGGCGTTGTCCGAAGCCGTCTTCTGGATCGCGTTCCATTCGGCCTTGTGCTCCTCGAGCAGCGCGTTCAGGAAATCTTCAGCATAACGCGGCTTCCTCGACTCTACGCTGACCTCAATGGTAGAACCGAGTTTTCGGCTCCTGGCAACCTTGACCGGCAGGAGCATGTCCCGCTGGCTCCGAAAGCTTCCGCTCCACTTCTCGTTGAGCGTCTTCGCCGCCCGCTTCCGCATGTCGTCATTTTGAAGAAGAAACGAGTGCGCGTTGAACGATGCCCACGGGCTGTTCTGGGCCGAGATCTGCAGGTTCGGATCCCGATAGATCATTATGGTGCAATGGGTGAGGAACTTGGGCGGATATAACTGTATGTACCAGACCCCCAGGAGAAGCGCCCAGAGGAAGCAGGCCGTAATGATCTTCCAGCGGAAGAACAGAATACCGATATACATGCGTATATCGATTTTCTCCTCATTGATATCCTGGGGCATGGCGTTCTCCCGCAAACAATCCTATCCAGCAAAACATACTACATTTATGTGCCTGTTAACGCAATAGCGATATCGAGGGCGCGCAAAGCCCGAATTTCGGAATGGGGAAAACGGGAGAATGATTAACCACGAGAGAACACAAAGACCGCAAAGGTAACTAAGGAACCTATGGATTTTAGTCTTTTGCGCTCTTTGTGTTCTTTATGGCTGGTTCATTCCGGCAGTTCGGGCCTTGAACCCTATTCGGCGAAATCAGGGCTCAGCTGGCCGCAGGCGGCTTTGAGCGCCGTGCCTTTCGACAGGCGGAGAGTGCAGTTGATGCCGGCCTCCTCCAGGACATCCCTGAACTGCTCGGCGTGCCGGCCTGTCACGGTTTCCCACTGTGAACCGGCGACCGCGCTCAAGGGTATGAGGTTGACCCGGCAGTTGAAGCCGGACAATAGCGCGGCGACCTTTTCGGCATCCGCCAGGGTCGCGTTCAGGCCGTCTGCCAGCGTGTACTCAAACGTGATTATCCTGCCCGTCTTCTCTACATACCGGCGGCACTCCGAAATCAGAACATCGAGAGGGTACTCACTGTTTATCGGCATGATCCTGCTGCGGAGCTCGTCATCAGCGGCGTGCAGCGACACGGAAAGCTCCACCTGCAGGCCTTCAGTTGAAAGCCGCTCGATTCCCGGCACCACCCCGCAGGTGCTGATGGTTATCTTCCGTGCTCCGATCCCGAGGCCCGTGCTGTCGTTAAGGATACGAACGGATTTCAGCACGGCGTCATAGTTGTCAAGCGGCTCGCCGATGCCCATGTAGACCACATTGCTCGGGCGGTCGCCCCATTCCCTGGCGGCAAGCAGCACCTGTCCGACCATTTCCCCGGCAGTGAGATCGCGCTTGAGCCCTTTCCTGCCGCTGGCGCAGAATACACAGTGGCGCCTGCATCCCACCTGGCTGGACACGCACACCGTACGGCGCTCTTTGGCCGGGATAAGCACCTCTTCGATCAGGTGCCCGTCTTTGAGCCGGACCACCATCTTTGTGGTGCCCGACTCCTCAACAGTGATGTCTGTCTTTTCAACAGGGAGAACCGGCACTTCAAGCGACATCTGTTCGCGAAGTGCGGCAGGAAGATTGGTCATCTCGCTCCACGAGGCAGCGAACCCCGTGTGGACCCATTTCCATATCTGCTCCGCGCGATAGGAAGGCAGGTCATGATCGTCTGCGAATTGGGAGAGTTCGCTTCGAGAGAGACATGCAAGGGAGGCTGGGGGCCCCATCTTATTCCTCACTCTACCGGAACGCCGTCGTCGCTCGGTACACCGTCTTCTTCGGGTACACCGCCGTCATCGGCCGGGACTGAGTCATCCTCGAAGTCCTCGAAATCCTCGGTCCCGTCGGCCACCGGTGCCGGCCTGCCGCCTCCGCCACCAGGAATCGGAATGTTCTCCGGGCCTATGCCAAACGGAGGAAACGCGTTCTTCGGCGGGGCCGCATAGAACTTCCACTCAAGGATCTGCAGGGTAAGAATCGCGGAAAACATGAGGAATACCAGGATCGCGCAGATTCCGGCAAACGTATAGGAAGCTTTCTTAATCGGAGCAGCAGGCTTCTTTCCGGCTGCTGCAGCAGGTGCCGCGGCTGCCCCGGCAGCTCCCTCGGCCGGCTGGCCGTCAGCGCCTTCAGCCCCGTCAGAGGGCGCAGGCGCCTTCTTAAGTGAAAGGGGCTTCTTCTTTACGGTTTTTACTGTTACAGCCACTTCGCGGCCTCCTGATTAGATGGAAAAGATATCACCATCAGAAAGGAGCTTCAACAAGAAAAGCTAGTCCTCTTTCTTCTCTTCGGCCTTTTCTTCCCCAGATTTCTCGATCTGCTCGGGATCATCCTTCTCGCCCTCCGCCTTGCCCTTCTTGAACTCACCCAGGCTCTTTCCAAGGGACCGCGCAAGCTCCGGAAGCTTCTTCGCCCCGAACAGAAGCAGGATAACCACGAAAACCAGAAGAACTTCCGGGCCGCCAGGCATGAACATGAGCGGATAGTACATAAGATGCGCCTTTCGTCTAGCTTCAGGGATTATTCGTGCTCAACTCACATAAATCAAGCACGAAGCTTGGGAATGCAGAACCCTGGGATTCCGCCCCTCCCGCAGGGAGCCCGTTCCGGCATGCCCGCCCGGGGTCAGCCGTTCTTCGACTCGAAGTCCTGCATGAACGAGATGAGCGCGTCCACGCCCTCAACAGGGAAGGCATTGTAGATCGAAGCGCGGATACCGCCGACGGAGCGGTGGCCTTTCAGGCCGCTCATCCCATTGGCCGCTGCCTCTTCCACAAATTTCTTCTCGAGCTCCTCGCTCGGCAGCCGGAACGTTACGTTCATGTCGGAGCGGCAGTCCTTCACCGCGGTGGCCTTGTAGAAGGCGC
>JBFIFS010000098.1:0-8919 GCA_041602695.1 Kiritimatiellia bacterium | reverse complement strand
CGGCCTCGTCGCAGGCGCGCTGCCGCTGACCTTGACCAGAGGGTAGCGTGAGCCGGTCGTGATATTTGCCGGATCCACGGAAATCTGGAACGTGGGCGTTCCGGTGAACGTCAGGTCGCCCAGGACCTTCACCACCGGCACGCTCTCGCTCGGCTCCACATCGAAAGTAAACGCCAGCGTGCTGTCGTTGAGCGTCATATCGTTACATACCCAATGAGGGCTGCTGATGTCACTTACCATCATACCGACGCTTCCCGAGCCGTCCTTCGTGATACTCGCAACCGTGACGGCAGCGTTGCTTACAGTAATGCTGCCAGCACCGCCAAATGTGACATCCTCTGTCGCCGACCTGATTCCGCCAGAAAGCGTAAGCGTGCCGCTGTCAGAGTTGATACGCGCGCCGCCGCCTCCGAGCTGGATCAGACCGCCGTATACATTGTCTCCCGAAAGGTTGCGCATCGCGCCGCCGCTGGCAATACCGCTGCCTGTTATCGTCAGAGCTTCGGCACCAACGGCGACATTGCCAGTTAATTCGAGGGCTGCACCGGGTGCAACTATTATCCCTCCGCTCGTTAGGCCCGCACCAGTATCACTCGCAAGGCGAAACGCTCCCTGATTGACCCAGGTAGCGCCGGAGTAGTTATTGTCCCCCCCGGCAACCATGGTTCCCTCTCCGCTCTTCGTGAAATCGTTGCCTCCGGACTTAAAGCGGCAATTCACTGTCAGGGTGCCTGTGTGTATGTGAAAGAGCAGCGGCTGGTTGCCGTTCTGCTGGGCCAAGAGTCCGGTTCCGTTGATCGTATAATTATTGTTCGCCCCGCCGGCATAAAGCAGCCCTCCCAGCGGGTTCCAACTGAAGCTGAGGGTAAAGTTCCCTACATCAAGGACATCGTTGTCAGCACTGTTGGCAATCCTGAGGGTGTGGAGAGGGTACGAGCCCGCCAGTACCTCGCTGCCTGTTAATTCGTAGTTGGTGTTTCCGTCGCCGCCGCTTGTCACGAAAGCAGTGTAATCGCCCCCACTTAGTCCCACAATCGGCCCATCGGCAACACCGGTGCTGTTCTTCGCCCAATTGGAGCCTACAGTCGCCCAACCTCCGAGGATACCTTCGGGTTGGTTGGCCGTATCGGTTGTCGCGATGGCGTCTTCGGCTATGCTGAGAGTCTTACCCATGCCCCCGCCAGAGATCGCGTTGAGATTGATGACAGCGCTCGAACCTCCGTCGCGAGAGATCGCTGAATGCCCCTCGCTTAGGGTGAGCTGACTGACGGTCTGAGTATGCGTGCCGCCACGCATGATGAGTTGACTTGCAAGTGTCAGCGTCCCGGCTGAAATCTTGGCGTTGTCCTGTCCGGTGTAGTCCAGCACCAGCGTTCCACCACCCGTGGCTATGGTGCTTCCGCTGTAAGTGTTGGCCCGGTTCAGGACCAGCGTGCCTTGACCATACTTGTAAAAGCTGCCTCCGCCCTGATTGAGGACCTGGTCGACGGTAAAAGTATTGGCTTCATCAGCAATATCGAAGCCCGTGGTAGAGCTAAAGGTCACCGTACGTCCAAGGCCTGCAATATTTGTCATAGATGCGCCATAAATGCGAAGCGTGCCGTTGTTGAACACGAGATTTGCCGAGGGGTCACCCAGGTTGTTGGCCGCACTTATGCTTAGAGTGCCGCCGCTTATAGTGGTCGGACCGGTGTAGGTGTTCGCACCGGAGAGAATCAGCGTGCCGCCGCCCGACTTTGTGATCCCGCCATTCTGTATATCACCCGAAAGGCTGGCTGTCCCAGAATTGACCTGAACGGTGCGCGTTGCGCCGCCCAGATTAATGTTGTTGGCAAACCTCAGCGCCGCATCGAGAGTGAGCTCGGGGTAAAGGGGCTGTATGTCCGTGCCGGCGCTACTAGTATTCATGACCAGCGTCGAAGGATTAAAACTAAGGGCGCCCCAGACAACTTCCGTGGCCGGATCATCGTTTACGCCGATAAATGCCGGCTGGATCTTGGCGCTGAATCCGCTTGTACCGCCAGTGACCTGGAACTGATCATTACTCGTTCCCAGGTTACGCTGGAAGCCCAACCCGATCAGCTCAAGGACGCCGCCATTTAAAGTCAGCGCGCTGGTTCCGCCAGACACACCGGTTCCGCCAGGCAGTGCCGCCGCGCCGTCAAGCCGCACTGTTCCGCCTTCTATGGAGGTCGCACCGGTGTAGGCGTTGGTGCCGGAGAGTATCAGCCTGCTGCTGCCGGTCTTGGTGATCCCGTAGCCGGGTGCAGATTCAGTGATGCTTCCAGCAAGCGTCGCGCCGAGATATCCGCACCCGTTGCCTGTGACCGTGGTAGCAGGCTGATTAAGCCTGATGCCAGCGCCGATTGTATAACGCACATACCTATCACCACCGCCGCCGTTTGCCCCGTTGATAGTGATCACAGAAGTTGCGCCATCACCGATCGTCCAAGTTGAGTTGGTGTCTCCAATGATGATCCTTGTGCCAGTCGGACTGTTCGGCCCAGTACCATTCAGGGAGAGTGTATTCATTGAGAGGGCAGCAGGAACATTCTCTATTACCAGTACGCCCCTTTGCTCCAATTTAGGGGTGCCGGTAAAAAACGCGAGTTCGTTGGCAGCATCTGATACATACTGACCGCTGCCGTCCCAACTGACTGCGTCAGTCCAGGACTGCGTAACCGTGGAACCTGCAACGGCATTGACGTAATTGGTCCAAGTATAGGTTGCAGCGGAGGCGTCCTCAGCGCCAAGCAGAGCCAGTATAAGAACAGACATAAGCATCCTTGGAAAGAAATGTCTTTCAGTCATATCACTCCTGGCATCATTCGACATGTGTCGTGCATTCATTCTAACCTAAAATGTTACAAAATATTCTTTGATGCAAGATAGTATATTTTTGCGCCTCGATACATCACGTATCCCGCCAAACATCCATGGCTGGGCCGTTTAAGGACTTAAGGCATTTGAGCACCCAAAGAGCTGCCGGCGTGCTCTCGGCGATAACGCCCGGGAGAAGTGCCAAACACACGACGGAAGCACTTATGCGCGTTTGCGAGAGTAAAGAAGCCGGCGCGGGGCGCGAGCTCAGCGAGCGGTTCGCCGCTGCCGAGCAACAGCTGCCGCAGCTCCTCAACTCGCTTACGTACCAACTCATCATGCACACTCCTACCAAAATGCCTCCTGAAACCTCGTTCCAGGCTTCGTCGCGGGACCCCAACTGCGTCGGCCACCTCCTGAATCGAGATGTTCTGATCGAAATGCTCCCAAATAAAGCGCAGCGCCCTTGCAATGGCTGGATCCGGGACTGCCAGAACATTAGTGCTGGCGCGCTCGATTATACCTTTAGGCGGTATCAGGATAGGGTCCTTGGGTGCGGATCCACCCTCGATCAGTCGTCTCAGGAGATGGAACGCCGCAGTGATTCTTGCCCTCTCGTCAGGCTGGATCGAAGACAGTCTTAGCCGCGTTAGCTCGCAAAACACACGGTTACCCATGCCTAGCAGAGCCACCTCTTCGGGTACGGCCAGGCCTGCCTGATCACACGCCATCAGAACCCGCACCATCATGTGGTCCGCGTATGAGAACACGCCAATCGGCTTCTGCATTTCATTGAGCCAGTCTGCCATCGCCGTGATTCTTTCAGTTTGACGTGACTCTTTCCCGGAGGCGACCCCTGTCAGGCTCAACACATTGCAGTGCATGCCGAGTTCAACGGCACGATCGCGAAACGCGCTGAATAAGGCGTGCGTGTTGGCCCTGCGATCACAAGGGTCATGCCCCACGTATGCAACGTAAGGAAAGCCCCGGTCAGCGAAATGCTCAGCCGCCATCCTGCCGAAAGCAACATGGTCAGGCAGCAAGGCAGGCAGCTTCTTGTCTGCAGGATGAGGCAAGTTGCCCAGCCTCACCGCGGGCACTTTCTTTCGCAGAAGGAGTTTGGCAAAGGGGGCCGATGGAAGATCTCCTATCACCGCGCCAGAAACAGGTTTGTCTTCGGGCCACTCAGAACCAGTAATCCAGTTTGCCCTTAGGTCCCAACCCCACTCGCGTGCAAGGGCGACGACCTCCTCTAAAAGGCCCTCACGCAGGCTCGACAAGAGGATCAGCGGCCTTTCTTTCCTCTTTTCCACTGGTCCGTGCTTCGTCATCGCCAACCTTTCATGAGACAGCGATTCCCGCGCCGCCAGCTGAGACTTTACAGCATGGACCCAGCTTAGCCAAGAGCTTCCCGCAAAAGAGTGCGCAATAAAGGCCCTCTTGTCTAAAGCAGAACGACAACAGCGAGATCCCCGCTCATGCTGTTTCGTGCGTTCCGACTGCTTCCTGCGTGACTGCCGTGATTATGTTTGACGATTGTAAACCCTCTTGCGTAGCATGGTTGACATTATGAGTTCCGGAATGAATGAAGCGAAAGAGAAGATCCTCGCTGAGCTGCGCCGAGTAGACGGGTATATGTCAGGCCAGGTCCTCTGCGAAAAGCTGGGGATGTCGAGGGCGGCGGTTTCCAAACATGTCGTGGGACTGCGGCGAATGGGATACGTGATAGATTCCGTCCCCAGGCGCGGACACAAGCTCGTAGACGTCGTCGATGTTCCGCTTGCGTGTGAAGTCGCGCGGCATCTCGATACACAGATAGTCGGGAAGAGCTATGCGTTTGAACAAGAACTCGAATCCACAAATACATTCCTCTCAGAGCTTCCTCTCGGGGACTGCACCGACGGCATGGTCGTCGCCGCGGAAACACAGACGGCGGGACGCGGACGCATGCAGAGGGAATGGCATTCACCACCCGGGGCGAACCTGTACTTTTCTGTGCTCTTACAGCCGAACAGCAAGCTTTCTGATGTGCCGCAGCTGACGCTCGTAGCAGCGGCAGCCGCCGTGGACGCGCTGGAGCGGGTAACGCCCGGATTGCGCCTGGATGTCAAGTGGCCGAACGATATCTTTGCAGGCGGACGCAAACTGGCGGGAATCCTTTGCGAGATGCAGGCCGAGGCAGACATGGTCCAGAAAGTCATACTCGGGGTCGGAATCAATGTGAACATGACCGCCACGCAGTTCCCCCCGGCCCTGCGAAAGACCGCCACTTCCCTGCAAATAGAGGCGGGGCATAAAATTGCAAGGCCTCGCCTCATGGGAGAGCTGCTTAACTCCATCGACAGGCACTATCAGCTCTGGCAGAAGAAAGGGCTTTCCCCTTTTCTGCCTTTGCTGCGCGAGCGCCTCTACATGATGGGCAAGATCGTAAGCGTGAATGCAATCAACAATGTGCAGAAAGGCGTGGTCGCCGGTTTGTCAGACGAAGGCGGCCTTGTCCTTAAGGACGGAAGAAGCAAACACACGGTATTTTCCGGAGAGGTAATCATTTAGAAGCTATAGGGAGCAGTTGTGATGAAAACAGAGGGACCAAACGATTTGATAAACCAGGCTTACAGCGCGCTCAACGGCACGCCAATAGATCATCAGCTTGCAGAAGAGCTGGCAGGCATCCAGGGGCCGGACATACTTGATCTTGTTTCGCTTGCCAACAAGGTGCGCGCGCGGTTCGCCCCCGAGATGCATGCCTGCACTATAATGAGCGCCAAATCCGGGCAGTGCAGCGAGGACTGCCGCTTTTGCGCGCAGTCGGCCCACCATGAAGCCGTAATAGATGTATACCCGCTGGCGAGCAAGGACGACATTGTCGCAAAAGCACAGGAAGCACACGCATCAGGCGTGAAGAGCTTTGGAATAGTGGCGAGCGGGTACGGATGCAAAAACATGGATGACAATTTCAGAAGCGTCCTTGAAAGCATAGACACCATTCACGAAATGTTCCCGGAAATACATGTCTGCGCTTCGCTGGGGATACTGAGCGAAGAGACGGCCAAGGCCTTGGCCGAACGGAACATCAGGCACTACAACATCAACATACAGACAAACCCGGAACGCTATTCAGAGCTTATTTCCACGACACACGAAATACAGGAGAGGATCGACACTATAAAGCTGCTGAAGAAATTCGGCGTCGGCGTGTGCTGCGGGGGCATTCTCGGCCTCGGCGAGACCATGTCAGACCGAATCAAGATGGCGTTCGCGCTCAAGGACCTGGATGTAGACGTAATACCACTGAACGTGCTAATTCCCATAAAGGGAACCAGGGTCGAAAGTGCCCCCCTGCCCGCGTCTGAGATAGCCAAGACATTCGCGCTGTTCCGACTGATACACCCCACAAAGATCATCAAGTTTGCCGCGGGGCGCGAAACCAGGATGAAGGACTTCCAGGGGCTGCTAATGCTTGCCGGCGCGAACGGACTTCTAACAGGCGGCTATCTCACGACCCGGGGACGCGACAGGGAAGAGGATGACGCCTTCATGCGCGACCTGGAGGGGTTTGTATCGGCCAATTAAGAAAAGGATGGCCGGCAGCGCTCATGAACGAAAACGCAATGGACATAAATCAATTTGATCTGGAGCACCTGTGGCATCCGTATACATCCATGACGGACCCGCTGCCGGCGAATATCGTTGAGTCGGCTTCCGGAGTTAAACTGCGGCTTGCGGACGGCAGGGAGCTGATTGACGGCATGTCCTCATGGTGGGCGGCCATCCATGGCTACCGTCATCCCCGCCTCGACAACGCCGCGCGGAGCCAACTTGACAAAATGTCACACGTAATGTTCGGCGGCATCACTCACGCCCCGGCCGTTGAGCTTGGCAAGCTCCTGGTCGAGATAACGCCTGAGCCGCTGGAAAAGGTCTTTTTCTGCGACTCCGGCTCAGTGGCCGTAGAGGTGGCGATGAAGATGGCCCTTCAGTACTGTTACTCCGCGGGACAGCCACACAGAAAACGATTCCTTACTGTAAGGTCCGGCTATCACGGCGACACTCTTCACGCGATGTCAGTGTGCGATCCCGTAACCGGAATGCATACCCTCTTCAAGGGCGCTCTCCCAGAGAACTACTTTGTCGAGGCGCCGGCCTGCCGCTTCGGCGACACATTGGATCCGGCATGCATAGATTCGTTCGCGGAAGCACTCATATCGCATGATGACATTGCCGCGGTAATCATTGAACCTGTGGTCCAAGGCGCCGGCGGCATGCGTTTTTACTCTCCGGAGTACCTTAAGGAAGTGCGGCGGCTCTGCGATGAACATTCAGTGCTGCTGATCCTCGATGAGATTGCCACGGGGTTCGGCCGAACAGGGAAGATGTTCGCCTGCGAGCATGCCGGCATATCACCGGATATCATGTGTCTCGGGAAAGCGCTTACCGGCGGGTATCTCTCACTCGCCGCGACTCTGACGACCAGCAGGACAGCGGAAATGATAAGCAAGGACGGCTTACCGTTCATGCACGGGCCCACCTTCATGGCCAATCCCCTGGCCTGCGCCATCGCGGCGGAAAGCATATCACTTCTTCTTGAGTCTCCATGGCAGGAGAGAGTATCGCGAATAGAGGCCCTCCTGCGCGAGGGTTTGGCGCCTTGCAGGGACCTCCCCGGAGTTTCCGATGTTCGCGTCCTTGGCGCTATAGGCGTTGTGGAAATGCAGGAGCCTGTTGACGTCGCCGCGCTTCAGGCGCAGTTCGTTGAAAACGGCGTGTGGCTCCGGCCTTTCGGCAAGCTCGTTTACACGATGCCGCCTTACATCATAGAGCCAGGCGACCTTGCGAAGATAACAGGCACAATGGTCCGTGTGCTTGGGGAGAACGCCCATGCTTGAGCATGATCTAACACGTGAGTTGGAACTGCTTGACGAACAGGGCTGCCTGCGTTCGCTCAGGCAGCTTGGCAACCGGTCAGGCATAAAGATCCAGCATGATGGGCGGAATATGCTGAACCTATCTTCGAATGACTACATGGGTTATGCGTCCAGAGAGGGCCTTGTCAGGGAATTCTACTCCGGCCAGACAGAGGAGAACCTCTTAAGCGGTTACGGGCTGGGAAGCTCAGCATCCCGCCTGCTTACCGGCAACCATCCCGTCTACGGGCAGCTGGAATCAGCACTTGAGGCAGCATACGGAAAGCCGGCACTCGTGTTTGGCAGCGGCTACCACGCCAACATCGGGATATTGACGGCCCTTGCCGGGAAGGACGACCTTATCCTTGCCGACAAGCTTGTACACGCCAGCCTGCTGGACGGTCTCCGCATGCTGCCATGCGAATGCAGGAGATACCCGCACCTGGACACCGAGCGTCTCAGGAAGATCCTGCAAAAGACAAGGCCGGACTACAGGCGAGTCTTCGTAGTCACGGAATCGGTCTTCAGCATGGACGGTGACTGCTCCGCTCTCTCCGATCTTGCTGAACTGAAGCGGGAATTCGACCTGATCCTCTACATCGACGAGGCGCATGGAGTCGGGGTCAGGGGCGAGACAGGCCTGGGGCTCTGCGAAGAACAGGACGTTCTTGATGACGTGGACATAGTCGTCGGCACCTTCGGAAAGGCCCTCGCGGGGCACGGCGCCTACGCTGTTTGCGCCCAGCCTGTGAAAGACTATCTAGTTAACAAGTCCCGCTCGCTGATCTTCACTACAGCTCTCCCGCCCGTAGTCGTCAATTGGAACGCCTGGATACTTGAAAAGGCCCTCTGTGATAAAGCCGGCCGCTCTCGCCTGGCGGAGCTGTCCGAAAGGTTTAGGGAGGCAGTCGCCTCCTGCGGCATGCCTACTGCAGGCAGCAGTCATATAGTGCCCGCCATATGCGGCGAGAACGAGCGTGCGCTTGAGCTCGCGACCTGCCTTTCAGACAGCGGCTACCTCGCGATGGCAGTGCGGCCGCCAACAGTGCCAGTCGGCACGGCACGAATAAGGTTCTCCTTGTCCGCAGCCATGTCGTGGGACGACATCAGCGGCATCATACCCGTTCTTTCCCAGGGAGGCGCGCGATGAAAACAAAGTGGCTGCAGAAAGATCACGGAAGAAAGCTCATCATCT
>JBFIFS010000097.1:0-8930 GCA_041602695.1 Kiritimatiellia bacterium | reverse complement strand
ATGTGGCCGCTGATTCTCTCTGTCTTTCTGATGGGGATGGCGAAGGGCGGGTTCCCGGTGGGGCCCCTGGCTCTCCAGATGGTAGTGCTCCTGTGGCCGGGCAAGGTTGATCCGACACGCTCAGCCATAGGGTTTATTCTGCCTATGCTCTGCGCGATGGACATCTGTGCAGTGGCGATTTACCGCAGGCATACTAACTGGAAGTTAATAAGGCCGGTATTTCTCTGGTCAGTTCTTGGAGTGGCGCTCGCTACCCCGGTGTTCCTGGCCAAAGGAACTGCGATTGCCGTGCCTGATCAATTCATCAAGCTCTGCATTGGCGTTGTGGGGCTTTCATTTGTTGTGTATCAGGCGCTGCGCACCAGGATCCTGAAAAAACTTGAGGAGTCAGGCACCGATTCCATCGTGATCAAAGCCGGCGTTGGGGTGCTGGCAGGAGTGATTTCGTCTGTCGCGCACGCGGCCGGCCCTATCATGCAGATGTATCTTCTTCCGAAGAAGCAGCCGAAGCAGGAGTTTGTGGCGACAATGGCCGCTTTCTTTTTTGTGCTTAACTACGTCAAACTCATACCCTTTTTAGCTACAGGCACCATTTCGTCTGAGCATGTACGCCCGATGCTGGTCTGCCTTCCGTTCATTCCCTTCGGGGTGGGGCTGGGGTACCTGGCCGTGCGGCTCATACCTCAGAAGGCATATATACTGTTGATCTACACGACTCTGCTGCTCACTTCACTGCGGCTGATATTGAAGGTGTTTCTCTGAGCGCTTGATAACACGGTACGTTGCTGTAGAATTCCGCCATGAAATCGTCAAGCCCCCTCGATCCGTTTGAGAATCTCCTGCGCGCCGGGAAGGGCAGAATCCATATGATGGGTATCGGCGGCGTAGGAATGGCCGGGCTGGCTTACCTTTTGAGGCAGCGCGGATTCACCGTGGACGGGTGCGACCGCATGTGCGGGCCATTATGCGACTGGCTCACCGTGAGGGGAATAAGGGTGATGCAGGAGCACAGCGAGACACACGCTGAGGGGGAATATGACTTTGTTGTCTTTACTCCGGCAGTTGATGAGAATGACCGGGAGCTCGCGGCGTTCCGCGAAAGGGGCGTGCCGGCGGCCAGGCGTGGTGAGGTGCTGCCGCTCATGCTGCACGGCGTGAGGTCGGTAGCAGTTGCAGGAACCCATGGGAAGACGACAACTGCTACCTTTACGGCACATTTACTGAAGTCCTGCGGCTTCGCGACCGGCTGGTGTATAGGCGGAAGCTCCGTATCGCCAGGCGGCGTTTCGGAATTTCCTGAGGACTGCGAAGCGCTTGTAGTCGAGGCGGACGAGAGCGACGGCACATTGCGCGGATATACTTCTGAATTCGCTGTAATCACTAATATCGAATATGACCATATGGAGCACTTTGTCTCGGCGGACGATTTCAAAAAGTGTTTCTCAACCTTTGCCGCCAATGCCCTCAAGCATGTCGTTTACTGTGCTGATGACCCTATTGCAGCAGAAGTATGCGGTAAGCTTGAAACGGCCAGCTCCTATGGTGTTTCAAAAGACGCGGACCTGGTGCTGTCAGGAATACAGCTGGAAAGCGACGGTTCGCGGTTCCTTGTCTCCGGATTAGGGCTGAAGGATGAGAGCATAAGCATTCCTGCCCCGGGCATGCACAATGTCCTGAACGCATCCGCGAGCATTCTGGTTGGACTTCAGTTCGGGGCTGATATTGAGGCGATCCGTGCCGCGCTCTCCTGCGTTACCCTGCCTGATCGAAGGAACCAGCGAGTTCTTGAAGGCGAAGTCACGGTTATCAATGACTATGCCCACCATCCGACGGCCATCGAGGTGCTCTTAAAGACGCCCAGGCCAGAAAGAAAGGGGCGCCTGCGTGCCGTATTTCAGCCCCACAGATACACCAGGACCAAGGCTCTGATGGATGACTTTGTCCGGGGCTTCGATGGCCTGGACGAGCTGATCCTGGTGCCAGTTTATGCTGCCTCAGAACAGCCGCTGAGCGGCGGAAGCAGTCATGATCTGTATGCCAGGATGCGGAACGAGGCGCGCGTGACGCGGCTGCTTTACAGTCGTTCTCTCGCCTCTGCCTGGGACTACTTCAGAAAGACGCTTGAGCCTGGTGACGAGCTGCTCGTTATCGGCGCGGGTGACGTGGAGCAGATAGGACATTGGCTCAGGCGTGATTTCAGCGAAGGACGCCGCGAAATGATGAGGAAACTGTTCTTGCAGCTTGGGGAGGAATGCGGCACGGACGGGCTGAGCCTGGACTTTCCGTTGGGGAATAAGACTGTTTTCGGCAGCGGCGGACCAGCCGACGCGTATTTCGAGGTGAGTTCTGTGGACTTGCTGGGCCGGATCTGGGCGTTTTGCGGTCGTAACGGGCTCAGGATCCATGTCATGGGCGCAGGCGGGAACGTGGTGGTGAGTGATCTTGGAGTCAGGGGCGTGACTGTCCGCATGCGTGGAGAGGGTTTCTGCGGGCTGTCGTGCGATGGGGATGTCATATCCGCCGGCTCGGCGGTTACGACTGGCCGACTTTTGGACTTTGCCGAAGAGAACGGCCTTTCGGGACTGGAGTTCCTGGAGGGAATGCCGGGTGTAGTAGGTGGTATTGTGAAGATGAATGCAGGCGCATTCGGTGGAGAGGTCGGTGCTCGTCTGGAGAAGATCGACTGCCTCGACAGCGAGGGCAGCCTGGTCACGCTTGAGAAGGATGATATCAGCTATGCATATCGCTCCATGACCTGCCTGCAGGGGCGGGTTGTCCTTGGCGCATCCTTCAAGTGCGTGAACAAGGACAGGCAAGCGGTGGCTTCCGAAAGAAGCGAGATTCGGGAGAAGAGGGCCTGGATGAAGGGGCAGCGCTCTGTCGGCTCGGTCTTCCGGAATCCCAAAGGTGATTTTGCCGGAAGGCTGATTGAAGGCAGTGGCCTTAAAGGTTTTAAGATTGGCGGCGTTGCTGTGAGCGCGGAGCACGCGAATGTGTTTGTTAACGACGGATCAGGGACTTCATCGGATATGCTTGCGCTCATAGACCTGACATGCGCGGAGGTACGCCTGAAGACCGGAGTGGCACTTGAAAGGGAGGTAGTGATCCTTGAGTAGCAGACGATTTAGAAAAGTTGCCGTGCTGATGGGTGGGCCGTCCCGGGAGAGGGACGTATCCCTGAGGAGTGGAGCGGCCGTAGCTGGCGGATTGAGGGAGGCGGGCTATGAGGTGCAGGAGCTCGATGTGACCGGGCGCAGTATCGACCTGCCAGCCGTTGAGGCGGTGTTCATTGCGCTGCATGGGGCGTTCGGCGAAGACGGCGAAGTACAGCAAATACTTGATAATGAGGGAGTTCCGTATACCGGATCTGGTGTAGAGGCAAGCCGTAATTCGATGGACAAAGAGGCCACCAAGCGGATCCTCGGAGAGGCCGGCATACCAACCCCCGGCTATGAGGTGCTGCACGCTGGAGAGGACAGAAGCATGGGTTTTCCTTTGGTCGTGAAGCCTGCCCGTGAGGGATCAAGTATTGGCCTGCACAAGGTGGAGGCGGAAGGCCAATGGGCCGAAGCTTTTGATGACGCCCTGAAGTATGATGAATCGGTGCTGGTTGAAGCGTTTATCGCCGGCAGGGAGCTGACCTGCGGAATAGTTAACGCCAGGACTTTTCCCGTGGTGGAGATCGCCGCTCCGGATGGATGGTATGACTATGGAGCCAAGTATACTAAGGGTAAGACCGAGTATTACGCGCCAGCGGACGTCGAAGAGGCTGTCTCTGATCGCTGTCGTGAACTCACAGTGGCCACATTTGAGGCGCTGAAGTGTTCCGGGTTCGGGCGCGTAGACTTCCGCCTTAATGACGATGGGCAGCTGTATGTGCTTGAGATGAATACGATTCCCGGTTTCACGGAGACCAGCCTGCTTCCCAAGGCGGCTGCCTGTGACGGTGTCTCTTTTTCCGAGCTCTGCGCTATGATCATGGAAACGGCTGCCTGCCGCAGCTAAGAATCCAAAAAAAGCGCTTTTTCGCCAACTTAGGTATTCCATTCTGAGATACCTATGGTATAAAACCCAAAAGGGGTTGGTGGCGATGCATTGGTGTCAGCTTTCCCGGGTTATTTGAAACAGATTTTTGCCTGACAGGGTCGGATTGGTTCGCGAGTTATGTGGTACGGTGACAAGGAAATATCTTTAAGGCGGATGAAGTCGAACCGCTATCGAAACAACCGGAAGAAGTCAGTTCTCAACGTCAAGACCCGGGCAAATGTTTCAATTGGACAGAAGTCTTACATGATAGCTGTCCTGATTCTTGTTCCGATGATCATCGCTGCTGTGGGCGTGCTGGGCTGGATTGTTGTCCAGAAAACATTCCGCGAGAATCCCATGTTCACCATATCGCGGGTCCGGATAAGCGGCGGGAAGGTCCTGTCCGAAGAAACGATCAAGGAATATACGCGCATAGTGGAAGGCGCTAACATTTTTTCGTTCGATATGGGCAAGACCCGAAAACAGATGCTTAACAGGGTCAAGAATATCCGTAACATCGAAATCACGAGAAACCTTCCTGATGAAGTTGACATAGTCATCACTGAGAGAAAGCCTCTGGCGCGGCTCGGGCATCACGGTAACCTCGTCGTAGATATAGACGGATGTGTTTTTGCGGTCCGGTCGGGCCTGACCGAGCTTCCTGTAATGAAAGGCTATCGGGGCGGGAAGATGGTTCCCGGCAAGCGGCTTAAGGGCATGGCAATCCCGGCGCTCAGGCTTCTCGATGCCATACGCTACGATCTAAAGGACGAGATAGATGTGAAGGTAATTAATGTCGACGACGACGAGAAAATTTCTCTGTCGCTGCACGACGGACGTTCTGTAAAGGTTTCATGGAAAGACATGCAGGAAGGCGGGGAAACCGCTCAGATGGACATGTTCAGGAAGCTCGGCAAGATCGTTCGCGCCCTGAAGAACGAGAGGGTGGATGCCCTGGACGCGACCTTCTCTGATCGAATCATCGGCACTTCGGCGAGCGCACGTTGAGGGTTAAAGGGATGGGGCCGGAACCTATTGTAGCTCTTGAGATCGGGACCGGGAAGATTGCAGCCCTGGTCGGCGAGGTCGGCGAGGACGGTTTCATTGTCATCACCGGAATGGGCATCCACGAAAGCAAGGGTGTTCGCAAAGGCGAGATCATTGACCTGGATACGGCCGCGGCCTGTGTGCGCGGCGCCATACAGGAAGCCGAAGAGAGCGGCAAGGTTGATATCGGCGAAGTGCACCTTGCAGTTTCCGGAGGGCATATCAGGGGCGCAATAAACACGGGCCGTATCCGCGTCCTTGGATCAGACAAGATCATCACCGAGGACGATGTCGACAGCGTGCTTGATGTCGCCAAGACGATGAGCATTCCCGACGACCGCGAGATCCTGCACACGGTGCCGCAGCACTACCGCATTAATGATCAGCATAGCGTGACAAATCCAGTAGGTATGGAGGGTGTGACGCTCACGCTTAATATGCTGATTCTCCACGGTGTAATCAGCAGGATCAGGAATACCGTTCGGGCCGTCAGGTCGATCCCGCTTAATGTGGCAGACGTCGTTTTCGGCGGCTTGTGCGCCGGTCTTTCCGTGCTGACCCCCCAGCAGAAAGAGAGTGGGGTGATAGTTATCGATATCGGCGCAGGCACAACTGATTATGTCGTTTACGCCGATTCGGTTGTCGCCGCTGCAGGCTCTATCGCGGTGGGTGGCGATCATGTGGTAAACGATATTGCGTTGGCGTTTAACATTCCTGTACAGCGGGCTGAAGCCCTGAAAAAAGAGCATGGCTCGGCGATGACTCAGACGGAGTCTGCGCAGGAAAGTATTTCGCTTCCGCCTGAAGTCGGGTTCCCTGGGACTACAGTGAAAATAAGCGCGCTCAATACGGTAATAAACGCCCGCATGGATGAGCTGTTCGACATGGTCAAGAAACAGGTGGGGGAGAAGGTTATTGCTAATGTAGGGGCAGGAGTTGTTCTGACGGGCGGTCTGTCGGCCCTCAAGGATGTGACTGACCTGGCATCCTTAGTTTTCGGCCTCCCCTGTGCGATTGGCAAGCCTCGCAATGTCAGTGGTCTGACCTCCGCGATTGATGGGCCGGAATGTTCGGTCGCATGCGGACTGATCCAGTACGCCCATAGAAACGCTGACGCCGACAGCAAAGGGCTTGGCGGCTGGATCAAGAATCTGTTCGGGATGAAGCGATAATGGAAGCGCGAAAAATAGTAATTGTTGGTGTCGGCGGAGCGGGCTGCCGCATCATCGACGCGCTTTATGGAGACAGGGATGATTCGCCTGCGCTAGTAGCGGTAAACACCGACACGAAGGCCCTGGCTGAGGGGAAGGCCACGACCAAGATTCAGATCGGGTCTGAATGCACGCGTGGGCTGGGCGCGGGAGGCGACCCCGAGGTGGGGCGGCGGGCTGCGCTTGAAGACTTAGAGCTGCTGAGGGGCCTTTTCACGGATGCTTCGCTTGTAATCGTTCTTGCCGGGCTTGGTGGCGGAACTGGGAGCGGGGCCGCACCAGTGGTGATAGACACCGCCAGGAAGGCCGGGGCTCTGGTGATGTCATTCGTGACGCTCCCGTTCGACTTTGAGGGGCGTGGAAGGATCCGGGTTGCCGACGCGGCGTTGACGGAAGTGAGGAACTCCGCTGAGAGCACTTTTGTCGTGCCCAATGAGCGGCTCTTTAAGTTTGTTAACAGGGACAACCTGGTGGACGCCTTTGCCGGCGCGGACGAGGTCCTTGAGAAGGGTATCAAAGCGGTTTGGCGTATGCTGGTGATGCCTGCCTATATCAGGATTGATATGGCCGACTTGCAGCGAATAGCTGAAGCCAGGGGCGGTACGGCCACTTTCGCCTATGGCGAGGGAAGTGGGTCGAGTCGGGCGCTTGCGGCGGTAACAGACCTAATCAACAGCGCCATGCTGGATGGCGGCAAGGTGTTTGAGGAGGCAGATGCGGTTCTTGTGAGTATCACGGGCGGCAAGGACATGGCTCTTTCGGAAATAGGCCAGATAATGGACGCGCTGAAGGAATCCCTGCCCGAGAGCGCGGATGTTATGGTCGGAACCATCGTCGACGAAGAATTGGACGACTGCATAGGCATTTCTGTCTTTGTCGCTGAGGAATGGGTTGATGGAAAGCGTGACCAGTCGTATGTCACCGAAGCCGAGCCTGCAGCTGGCAGCGGCAAGGCGACATCCGCCGCGAAGCAGATTCAGATAGAATTTGTTCCCGGTAAGGGAAGATTCAAAGATGTCGAGCCGACCATTATGAATGGTGAGGACCTCGATGTACCCACTTTCGTCAGGCGCGGCATATCGCTCGCGAGGATTGTCTAACCGGACGCCGCCATCTCTCTAGTTTGCCAGGACTTAACGGGCAGGATTTTTCAGAACCATTTCCGCTTTGGGCTATAGAAAGCTTTTCTATAGCCCAAGATACAGCTCTTTTCTGGGCTATAGATATCCGCTGAATGCAAAACGTGAACTGGAGGTAAGAGAAACTCTTACTTCCAGTTCACATGTCGAAACCGGAGTGAGCTTGGTGTCGCTGCCCGAGTGCGTTCCGGATTCTTGCTGCTGGAGTAATTCTGGGTATCAAACCGTAGCAAAAGCCGTAGCACTTTTGGGGCAGGGGGCGTGTAGGTCGTGTTTTAGGCCGGAGATAGCGAGTCCCGGAGCATGAGTTTGAGGACCTTTTTGCCGGCTGTTGTTTTGAAGTATTTCTCTCTTCGGTGCGCGTCTGACGTCGACGCATGATACTCACAGTAGATCAGATGTAGCGGGCGTCGGCTGGCGGTTGCCTGGTTCCTCCCATTGAAGAGATCGGTGAGACGCTGCTTCAGATTTGAGGTGTAGCCGATATAGAGATTCCCATCAGCTTCGGAGCGCAAAACATACACACAATAGGGCAATTTGGTGTATTCTGACATGATTCAGGCTAGCGCCTTAGTGTGGAGAAACAAGTAAGGATGGTATCGCGGAAGTAGATGACAATCTTCGATCGCCATCACTTCACGATTACCATTACGCAGAGACTCGTGATGCTTCTCTGGAAACGAGGGAGCTCTGTTTGCAAAGTGAATGGCCTGCCATGAAGCGAGGCGAGCGTAGCGAGTCTCTGCTTCATGGTACCCCGGAGAGGACTCGAACCTCCTACCTACAGATTAGGAATCTGTCGCTCTGTCCGGATGAGCTACCGGGGCATCTCGTCTTGGTTTTGCCAAGTCAGGATCGGCAGACATTAAGGATCTTGCTGGCAAAAGTCAAGAATCCTTGGTAGGCATGGTTCTTAAGCCAGGGCCTTGGAAAGGATTTCTCATGAAGACGCTTAAACTGCCTGAATGTGAACTGGAAGTCTCGGCGATCTGCTGCGGAACCATGCAGCTGTGCTATTTGAATGAGGAGGCGCCGCGTAAAGCTTTTCTCGATGCATACATCGAGGCAGGCGGACGTTTCTTCGACACCGCGCACTGTTACTGTTTCTGGGTTGAAGGCATGAATGGCCAAAGCGAGGTGATGCTGGGTGAGTATCTCCGCAAAAACCTGAAACAGGACGAATATGTCCTGGCGACCAAAGGGGCCCACCCTGGAATGGAAGGATATAGGGACCTGGACCTGAAGTATATGGCGCAGGATGTGATCAAACGCGATCTCGATGACAGTCTCAGCAGGCTCGGATTGGAGCACGTGGATCTTTACTGGCTGCACAGGGATGATCCCAGATTGCCGGCGGGAGAGATAATAGAGATGCTCAACGTAGAGCTGCGAAAGGGCCGAATAAGGGCGTGTGGTGCCAGCAACTGGACTGCCTCGCGAATCAGGGAGGCAAATGAATATGCTGCCGAGCATGGTCTGCAGGGCTTTTCCGCAAGCCAGCCTTCAT
>JBFIFS010000096.1:0-8965 GCA_041602695.1 Kiritimatiellia bacterium | reverse complement strand
TCGAAGGTTTTTTGGTGTGCAAGAACTACCCGGACCTTGCCGGAATTGGCGTCGACCTGGAGTGGGACCAGTGGGCATATGAGGCGATCCTCGGTTATTTTGATGTTTCGGCCCAGGGCTAACGCTGTATTTGTTAATTAATTTCCTGTTTTTTCCTCTTGCATCGCTCCGCCTGAGCGTCTAAATTCCCCGCCCAATTGGGTTTCCCATGTATGCGTTCTTCGGGGCGCGGGAAACGGAAGCGAGTTGTTTCCTGCCACAGGAAGCACAAAGCGGATTGTCAACAGTCGGCAAAATGCCGACACAGACTAAGGAGATAGCTGTGGCTAAAGCTAAAGAAGCGCCGTCAGGCGTTGGCGTCAAGGACCTGCTCGAGGCAGGTGTTCACTTCGGTCATCAGACCAAGCGCTGGAACCCGAAAATGAAGAGATACATTTTCGACAAGCGCAATGGTATCCATATTATTGACCTTTCCAAGACTGCCGGGCTGCTCAAGCAGGCGTTGGAATTCATGCATGAGACCACGGCGGCCGGCAAGTCGATCCTGTTTGTTGGGACCAAGAAGCAGGCCCAGCAGACTATTGAAGAGACGGCGAAAGAATGCGGCCAGTTCTACGTGGTTAACAGGTGGCTGGGCGGGACGCTAACGAACCGCCAGACGATCAGCAAGAGCATCCAGCGGATGCGGGAGCTGATTGCGCTCACCGAGAGCGATGACTATTCGCACTTGCCAAAGAAAGAGCAGTCTGTACTCAGGCGTGAGCTGAACAAGCTGAAGAGGAACCTGAGTGGTATCGCGGACATGTCTGAACTGCCTGGTGCCCTGTTTGTAGTGGATATCAACAGGGAAGCAATTGCCGTTAACGAGGCCAGGCGCCTCGGGATACCGGTTATCGCCATGGTTGACACATGCTCAGACCCAGAGCCGATTGATTTTGTAATTCCTTCGAATGATGACGCCATACGCGCCATCAGGCTGATCATGGGCGCTGCCGCAGGGTCGATAAAGAAGGGTGTTGCCGATTACTCCGCAGTTGCCGCTGAGATAGCGCGCAAGAAGGAGGAAGAGGCCAAGAAGAGGGCAGAGGAAGAGAAGAAGGCCAAGGAAGAGGCTGCCAAGAGGGCCGAGGAAGAGAAGGCGGCTAAGAAGGCCGCTTCGAAGGCCAAGGCGGATGCCGCGAAGAAGGAAGACAAGGAGCGTGCTGCTTCCAAGAAGAAAGCCGCTGCTAAGAAGACCGAAAAGGCCGCTGAAGTGAAGGCAGAGAAGCCTGAGAAGGAAGCGCCTGCGGCAGCACAGGAAGAGCCCAAGCCTGCTGAAGAAAAGAAGGAAGAGGCCAAGGAAGCTCCGGCAGAGCCGGAAGCTGAAAAAGCCGAAGCTTAATCGTACCGCTAACCACTTAATAACTTAGGAGATTGGAAAAATGGCTGAGATTACCGCTGCATTAGTAAAGCAACTTAGGGACGCTACAAACGTCAGCATGATGGAGTGCAAGCGCGCGCTTCAGGACTCTGACGGCGATATGGATCAGGCGCTGAAGATCCTTCGCGAGAAAGGCATGGCAACGGCGGCCAAGAAAGCCGCGCGTACGGCCAACCAGGGCCTTGTCGCTGCGGAAGTGTCGGAAGACGGCAAGAGCGGGGCGATTATCGAGATTAACTGCGAGACCGACTTCGTGGCACGCAATGAGGGCTTCATCAATTTCGTGGCTGAGATGGCGACGAAAGCCAATGAAATCGAGGGCGAGCTTGCAGAAGTCGTCAAAGATGAAGTCGTCCAGAAGATCACAGAGATCGGGGAGAACATCGTTGTAAAGCGCAACACCCGCTATCAGCTTCAGGGCACGGGCGTAGTTGGCTCATACATCCATATGGGTGGAAAAGTCGGCGTGCTTGTAGAAGTCGCCTGCGAGAAGGACGAGACCATCGGAAGCGACGCCTTCCAGGAGGCAGTGAAGGACGTGACGCTTCATATTGCAGCCTCGAGTCCGCGTTTCCTAACTTCTGATGAGGTCTCGGAAGATGAGATCAAAGCTGAGCGTGAGATTTACGCGAAGCAGGTCGAGGGCAAGCCCGAGAACATTATTGACAAGATCGTCGATGGCAAGATGCAGAAGTTTTTCTCAGAGATCTGCCTGGTGGACCAGCCGTTCGTCAAAGAGCCGAAGCAGTCCGTGGCACAGTATCTTGAAGAGAAAGGCAAAGAGGCTGGCGACAGCATTTCTGTTCGCCGTTTCGCCAGATACCAACTCGGAGAGTAAGGCTCTGGGATGGACAGCAGGAAGAGTAAACTCTTATTCGTTACTTTCCTGACGTTCCTTCGACTGCCGCTCATAGCGGTTTTCTTTGTGGGCGCCATGTGGTACTCGCGGCATCCGATAAACTGGGTGTTCTACGTGGCGTTCGGGTCCATGATGGCTTCGGCCATCACGGACCTGTTTGACGGCCTGCTTGCCCGGAAGTGGAACGTGGTCACCAAGTTTGGCGGCTACGTTGATCCGCTGATGGACAAGTTCTTCTATATCGTTACCTGGCCGCTGCTCATATACATCGCCTCGACCAACGGACACTATAAACACGCGATCGTCATTCTCGCGATGACGGTGCTTTTTACGTGTCGCGACCAGTGGGTGTCTTTTCTGAGGTCGATCGGATCAATGTACCAGGTAAGCGGCAAGGCGAACTGGTCCGGCAAGCTCCGCACTGCGCTGAACTTTCCGGTTATATGCGCCATCTATCATCTGGAAGAGGGGCCCCACCAGTTCCTTAACCCGACGCTGGTCTATGTGTTTGAGGGCATTGCGATTGTCGTGAATTTCGTTTCGCTTTATGTCTACACGCGTAATTACTGGCCCTACCTGAAGAAGTCCATGCAGGGCGAGGATTCTTCGCATGGCAAATCTTGAGCCGCCTCTTAGGTCTGCAGGCTGCCTGACAAGGCATCCGGCTAATCCGGTCCTCGCCGCTTCGGACGTTCCCTACGACGCCTCCCTCGTCTTCAATGCCGGAGTTGCCAAGTACAACGGAAAGTATGTGATGGTTTTCCGTAATGATGTGGCCGAGCAGGAAGGGGTTAACGGGTTTCATGAGACGAACCTGGGACTGGCTTTCAGTGATGATGGCGTTAAATGGCATGTTGAAGCAGCGCCATGTTTTGACATGTCCAGGTGGGATTCGGCTATAAAGATGGATGCGAAGCCGCCGCGCGATGAGATCAGGCGCGTGTATGATCCGCGGCTCACTGTCATCAACGGCAGGTGTTACATGTGCTGCGCAGTAGACACGCGGCACGGCATAAGGGGCGGAATCGCGGTAACAGAGGACTTTCAGCGCTTCGAGATCCTTACGCTCACCGTGCCCGATAACCGAAACATGGTCCTTTTTCCTGAAAAAATCGGAGGCGACTACTTCCGGCTGGAGCGTCCGTTTCCTGTGTATGGCCGCGGCCGCGATCGGTTTGATGTCTGGTCAGGCGTATCGCCTGATATGGTTCATTGGGGGCGCCATGACCTTGTGCTGGGTGTGGAGGATGTGCCATACGCAAATGACAAAATCGGACCGGCAGCGCCCCCCGTAAAGACGCAGCGGGGCTGGCTTACCACGATTCATACCGTAGACCGTGATGATTCGCGGGGGAAAAACGGCTGGGAGAAGGCCTGGAAGAAGAGGTACTGTGCCGGCATCATGCTTCTAGACCTGGACGACCCTTCAAGGGTGATTGGCATGTCGAAAGAGCCGCTGATTGCGCCCGAGGCCGAATACGAGACTGAGAGCGGGTTCCGAAACGATGTCATCTTTCCCGGCGGCATGATCCTGGAAGATTCCGGAGAAGTGAAGATCTACTATGGCGCGGCTGACACTGTTGAATGCCTGGCTACGGCCCACGTCGATGATCTGCTTGCGCTCTGCTCCGAGCCGCGTTAGTCGCCTGCGTTCCGTTATCCTCCGCGCTCGTCTTCAGATCACACTTTGCCCTTGTATGCAGATGATAATGGGTTTCAAATGTAACGCGTCTTTAAACGGAAGGAAGTTGTAATGGCGAAAAGCATTAAGTCAACGGATGAATGGAAGGCCCTGGCGGGCCTGGCGAAGAGGTCGAAAGAGATGAGTTTGCGGGAGCTGTTCGCTTCCGATCCGAAGAGATCTGAAAGATACCGCATAGAAGAGTGCGGGCTTCTTCTGGACTACTCCAAGAACCTGATCACCGATGATATTGTTTCGGCGTTGCTGGGTTTGACTGAAGCCGCGGATCTCAAAGCCAATATCGAAAGGATGTTCACGGGCGATAAGATCAATGAGACCGAGAAGCGTCCGGTTCTCCATGTCGCTCTCCGCAACCGTGCAAACACGCCCATCATGGTAAAGGGCAAAGATGTCATGCCGGACGTCAACAAGGTGCTTGATAAGATGGCGGCCTTTGCGGAGAAGGTGCGCAGCGGCGAATGGAAGGGCCATACCGGCAGGCCGATTCGTAATGTCGTAAACATTGGGATTGGCGGTTCAGATCTCGGTCCGGCGATGGCTTATGAATGCCTCAAGCCCTATACGATGCGGGAGCTTACGGTTCGCTTCGTGTCGAACGTGGATGGAACTCACTTCGCCGAATCTGTCCGGGACCTCGACCCCGAAGAGACCCTGTTCATTGTTGCCTCAAAGACGTTTACGACCCAGGAGACCATGACCAACGCGCACAGCGCGCGTGAATGGGTTTTGGCCTCGCTGCAGGACGAGAAGGCCGTTGCCAGGCATTTCGTGGCTGTCTCCACCAGTTCAAAAGAGGTGAAGGCTTTCGGTATTGATACCAGGAACATGTTCGGCTTCTGGGACTGGGTGGGCGGCAGGTATTCGATGTGGTCTGCTATCGGCCTTCCCGTCATGATCGCCGTTGGACCGGAAAACTTCGTGGAGATGCTTGCGGGCGCGCACGAAATGGACCGGCATTTTCGAAGCGCGGAGTTTAAGGACAATATGCCGGTGGTCCTGGCCCTGCTGGGAATATGGTACAGCAATTTCCTTGGCGCTGAAACGCATGCTGTGCTTCCTTACGATCAGTACATGCATCGCTTTGCGGCACACCTTCAGCAGATGGATATGGAGAGTAATGGTAAGTACGTTGACAAGCGGGGCAGGAGGGTCAAATACACCACGGGGCCAATCATCTGGGGCGAGCCCGGCACGAACGGGCAGCACGCCTTCTATCAGCTGATTCACCAGGGCACTCGGCTCATTCCTGCTGATTTTATTGGCTTCTGCAAGTCGCAGAACCCGATCGGGGACCACCATGACAAGCTCATGGCCAACTTCTTTGCCCAGACAGAGGCCCTTGCATTCGGCAAGACCAGGGAAGAGGTCCTGGCCGAGGGAACGAAGGGCAAACTTGTTGCCCATAAGGTTTTCGAGGGCAACCGCCCCACGAACACCATACTGGCTGAGAGGTTGACTCCACGCATCCTTGGAGCGATGGTGGCTCTTTATGAACACAAAGTCTTCGTCCAGGGCGTCATATGGAACGTGTTCTCGTTCGACCAGTGGGGAGTGCAGCTTGGCAAAGTTCTCGCCGGCAAGATTCTTGATGAGCTAAAGGGCGGTGAGCTGAACCACGACTCGTCGACCAATGCCCTTATTGAGCGGTATAGAAAGTTGCGCTGAAAGACGGCTTCTTAGAGCGTGTAGAGGGCAGGCAAAAGTGGGCGGTCTATGGGAGGGACGGCATATTGCCGTCCCGGTCCGGGGCAGACGGATGCTCCCCGTCAGGGAGAATTTGCCCTGCAGCCGCCTTAGTCGTGATGTCGTATGACAGCAGTCCCGCGAAGATTACCGATGGCCAGACCTGAATCATCAGTCTGTCGAGCGCCGTAGCGAGGTGCCAGGTGAGGTCATGCGGGGTGATTAGGAATATCGCGAAGAAACCCAGGCACATCGCCCCAACAATAATGAGGCATGTCTGTATGGCTGGGTTCTTGCGGATATTGTTTGTTCCCAGAAGCAGAAGCACTGCCCCCGCCGCTATTGCGAGACCGTTGTTGAAAGTCACCAGCTTTATAACGGCTGTAATTATGATTTCGCCGTACCGGTCGATATCTAAGACGCGTTCTGACAAAGAGCTGCCGCTGACTGATGTCATTATGTCGTTTCCGGGCGTCATTTGCCGGAACATCACCAGCATCGCGATGAAGGGCGCAGCTGCGGCCAGAACCACGAATGAGTCCTTAAGGCAGGGCTTCAAGCCTTTATGCCTTGCGGTAACTGCAAGATGCGAAGCCGCAGCGACAAGCAGGAAGAGGATACCTTCGTTCTTTGTCCATGCGGCACAGCCTGCCATTGTGAACGACGCGAAAAGCGCAGCTCCCCGGTTTGGAGATGTTTCCCTTAGAGCCAACAGCACCAGGGACGCCAGGTAGAAGTAGGAGATCGGGATATCTGCGTACTGTGTTGATCCCACACCTGCAAAGAGCGGCGTTCCAAGCAGGACAGCCGCTCCGAGCAGAGCGGAGAGTTTTGAGCGCAGTGCTCTCAGGGCGAACGACACAAGGAGAATTGGCAACGCAGTAAAAGTTGCGGCCACGAGTATCGGCACCAGAGTTGTTTCGCCTTTCAGGATTTGCCAGCCGCGCGCTACTGCAGCTGGAAGCATCAGTGGGTAATCGGGATGCGACCAGTTGAGAGCCGGGGTCAAGTAGGCGTGCCAGTCGCCGCCGCCCCTGAAGATGAAGCGCGCGTGAAGGTTCCATATGGCCCATGCGTCCCAATCACCGTGAGGCTGTGCGGCAGTAAGAACCAGAAATATGTAAAAATTCAAGGCGCCCATTAAGACCACGGAGGCAACAAGCGCGCCGAGCAGCCGTCGATTCTCAGTGCAAGGCCTCGTGCAGCTTTGCCTCATTCCTTTGCAAGCCAACAGCAGCGGCAGCAGCATTAGGAGGATTGCCGGAAAATCAAACACGCCAAGCCATGCGGGAACGGAGTCCATAAGTATGAGCTGCAGCGATGCCGAAATGGAAAAAGCGGCAATAGCGGCTCCGAGGGTCAAGACGATGAGCGTTGCGCTTATCATTTCTTCCGCTCTTTCCGGAGAAGCATGGCTCCGCCTAGCGTTGCCGTTACCGGCGTGTGCGTATTAGTGACAGTGCCTAGCTCCATGCCTGGCTGGAAATCCCTGTATAGCGCAAGGACTTGGCTGTGATTCGTCGAGTAGCAGAGGACGAGCGGACACACCGCATATTGCGCCTGATAGTAGGGGGCCGTCTCTGCAACGCGCGTACTTACGCCGGCTGGGGGTGCATCGTGGAAGAACCCCAACATGCCGCGTTCAGGGAGAAGCGGCCTGAGGTCGCGGAAAATAAGGTCGTAACTGTGAGGCCTGTTGATTTGCTTCAGCCGGGTCATTAAGTCATCAGTGCGTCCGTTTCTGAAGATGTCTTGTGCAATATTAGCGAAAGAAACGCAGACTATCAGCAGCACGGCGAGCGTAATAAACGTAGCCTTGTCCTTCATGGCATATAGGTTCGAAGTTCGGCGTTCATAGTGCAAGGTTAAAAGAAGGCTGTACAGTCGTGAACGGGGTTCCTGTCCTGCATAGCTTGCGTGGAATCCCGTCCACGATCTCACGGTCCCAGGATCTGGCTCACATAACCTTTACTTCTTGCGGATCAGGACATGAATTACTACGCTTCGACGCATGAAACTCTCCATTGTCATACCTGTTTACAACGAGAAGGATACTATCCGTAAAATCGTTGGGAGGGTTGCTGAAGAGGACGTAGGGTTGGATAAAGAGCTGGTGCTGGTTGATGACTGCTCTGCTGATGGTACGGGCGACGTTCTGAAGGACATCGAGAAGGAACATCCTGAATGGAAGTTCCGCTACCACGAGGAGAACCAGGGTAAGGGTGGGGCTTTGAGGACTGGCTTCGCGGCAGCCAGCGGCGACCTGGTCCTGATTCAGGATGCAGACCTGGAGTATGATCCTTCAGACTACAGGGCTTTGCTGAAACCCATTCTCGACGGTCACGCTGATGTTGTGTTCGGCTCCAGGTTTGCCGGCGGCGGCGCACACAGGGTCGTTTATTTCTGGCATTCTGTTGGAAACAAGTTCCTGACAATGATGTCAAATATGATGACCAACCTGAACCTGACGGACATGGAGGTATGCTACAAGGTCTTTAAGAAAGAAGTGCTTGCCGGCATAACGTTGAAGGAGAACCGCTTTGGCATTGAGCCGGAGATGACGGCGAAGGTTGCCAAGGGCGGGTGGAAGATCTACGAGGTGCCGATTTCCTACTACGGCCGCAGCTATGCTGAAGGCAAGAAGATCACATGGCGAGATGGTTTTGCCGCGCTCTGGTGTATAATCAAGTATCGATTCACATCGTGAGAAAGCATGAATTCTGATGTCTGAAGTCTGAAGAGGGAGAAATCCCCACGTTTTTCATGCCTCATACCTCAGATTTGATATTTCTCCATCTCTCCTTCAACCTTGCACCTTTAACCTTTAACTTCTACCCTTTCCCCAATGAAAAAGCTCATAACATTTGCTGCTAATGGATTCGGTACAGGGCTCAGCCCGTTCGCGTCAGGGACTACGGGCACGTTGCCGGGTATATTAATCGCTTACGCATTGGCGAGTCTTTGGTGGCCATGGCAAATCGGTATATGTCTTGTTATGGCTCTTTTGGCAGTACCGATATGCGACGCCGCCGAGAAAATTTACGGCAAGAAAGACGATGGCCGGGTGGTGGCTGACGAGTATCTTACGTTTCCAATTTGCCTAATTGGCATTCCGTGGACAGCTCCCGGCAACCTCTGGATGCTTGCTGTGGCCTTTGTGGTCTGTCGAATCCTTGATATCTGGAAGCCGTTTCCCGCGCGGCAGATGCAGAATATCAAGGGCGGTCTTGGCATCCTCGCCGATGACTTCGTTTCCACCACCTACGCCCTCGGCGTCAATCATCTCCTCATTTATCTCATA
>JBFIFS010000095.1:0-9048 GCA_041602695.1 Kiritimatiellia bacterium | reverse complement strand
TCGCGGGGACATCCCCCACCAACAGTGGCTCAATGCTTGCCCTTGAATCCGTGATGCCGGCAGGCGGCACAGAACTGGTACTGTCATGGCAGGCAGTAGGAGGCAAAACCTACGAGCTTCTGTCCTCGACAAACCTCAACCTCCCGACTTGGCAGTCACTGGTTACCGGTATCCCGGGCACACCGCCGACCACCACGTATACAAATACTTCAACAAGCGGCATGCGCTATTACAAGATTCAGCTTGAGCAGCCCTAGGCCTAAAACAGCTGCAGAAGGGCCGCTTCACTGCCGGAGCAATCCCCGGAACCCGTTTTCGCGGCATTGCGAAAACAGCAGGCGGGGGGCAGTCATGGAATTGGCTGTTGTCTGGGCGGCCGCTGCAGGTTAGCTTATAGCCTCTTTTCAAAAACAACCATTTCAGGCGAAGAAGATGCAGAAATACAAATATCGCAGATCGGCGTTCAAGCCCCTGCCCGCACGGCTTGAACACATGGATATCTATATACGGTTTTATGAAGACCGCGTCGAAGCCAGGAACACACTCTACATCACCGCACTTGAAGCCCTTCCCAAAATCCGCCTTGATGCGAAGGATCTTAAGCTGCGATCAGTCAGGCAAGTGTCTCCCGCGCAGGCGAAACTCAAGCACAGTTACAACCGGAAGTCGCATAAGCTGACGATCACCCCGCCCTCCCCGCTGGCGCCCGGCGAAACAATTGCTGTTGCCGTAGAGAGCACGTCCATACCCTCGGACAACATTCTCGAGGGAATCTACCGGGACACCACGCCAGACGGCGCGCCGCAACAGTATATGTCGCAGTGCCAGCAATGGGGCTTCCAGCGGATCATGCCTGTCTTCGATGACTGCACTGCAAAATGCACAATGATCACAACACTCGAAGCCGACGCGCGCTACACCCATCTTATTTCTAACGGCAACATCAGCCCCACAGCCAACCCAGAGGGCAAGCCCGTGCCTTTACCAGGCGATCCGTCGCGCGTGACAATTACCTACGAAAACCTTATCCCTATGGCGCCCTACCTGTTCATCGCTGCTGCCGGCACTTGGGACGAGCTGACTGACTCCATAACCTATCCGTCCGGCCGAAAGGTCCGGCTGGAATACCTCGTCCCGAAAGGCGCCATCGAGGGAGCAAAGCTCCCCATGGAGATCCTCAAGGACTCAATGGCGTGGCACGCGCGGACACAGAATTACGAATATAAGCGTGATGTATACCGCACCATCTGCATGGAAAAGTCCAATTTCGGCGGCATGGAGAACGTCGGAAACACAACGATCGTCACAAGCGCCGCCCTTATTGATGACTTCATCAATGATATGCGGCTGGAATACGCGCATGGAGTAATAATCCATGAATTCGAACACAACCAGTGCGGCAGCGATGTAACAATGGAAACGCCGTTCGATATCTGGCTCAACGAGGCCTTTACCGTAGACGTAGAAAGGCAATACAGTGCTTTTCGCTTTGATCCAGCCTGCCAGCGGCTTGATGAAGTCGATTCCATTCGCTCTCCTCTCGGCGGCCCCCTTTCAATCGAAGACGGCGGCCACCACGGCAATATTGTCAGGACCGGATTCAACGATCCCGATGAACTTATTGACGGGGTAACCTACGTAAAATCGGCCGAGGTCATCCGGATGCTGCGTCTCATCGTGGGCAAAGAGAACTTTACCAGGGGCAAGGACCTCTACTTCTCCCGCTATACCGGAGGTAACGCCAACAGCGACCAGTTCTTCGCGTGCTTTGAGGAGATAAGCGGGCGCGACCTGACACAGTTCAAGAAGCAGTGGCTCCATACCATCGGCTACCCCGTGGTGACCGCGAAATGGAAATACAGCCGCGCATCGCGTTCCCTTCGCATTACCTTTAAGCAGCGCAGAACTGGAAAAGGCCGGCTCCACCATCTGCCCATATCGCTTGCCGCTGTCGCGGAAGACGGCAAAGACCTGCCCAACTCTGTGATGACTGTAGAGCTGACAGGGAGCTCTAAGTCGCTTCTCATAGAGAACATTGACGAACCGGCGTTCCTCTCACTCAACCGGGATAGTTCCTTCTATGGAACGTTTCACGATGAATCGGCAACCATTGAGCACTTACGAAAGCAGGTCCTGCTCGATTCGAACGAATTCAACCGTGTCGAAGCTATGCGCAAGATTACGGACATCCAGAGGATCGCGCTGCTGAAGGACCCTGATGCTCCAGTAGATCCTGCCTGGCTTGAAATCTACAGGCAGATTGCCGCTGACACTTCACTGCCCTATGGCCTTAAAGCGAACCTGCTCCGGATTGACGAGCTTTCAATCGACAGAAAGTACCTGCCATGGTACCGGGAGCGCAACCTGGCACGAAGGATTTTGATGCAGGCAGCTGCGAACCAGTGCGGAGAGGAGCTGCGTCAGATTTTTGAAACCATCGACTCCTACGAGAAGACAGCGAATCCCGCGGACGGCATTCACGCGCGTGCGCTCAGGAACACGGCTCTCCGTGTTCTTTCAGAGCTGGATACGCCCGAAACGCAGGAACTCGCGGAAGCCCATCTCAATAATGCGTGGAACATAACGGACAAGATCAGCGCGCTCGGCTGTATCCAGGCCAGTTCACATCCCAATAGACTGGAAATACTGGAACGAGTATTCGAATCGTGGAAAGGGCATCTAAACGGCTATTCGAGCTACCTTGCCGTCATAGCATCCGGCACGCATGATGATGTCTTCGACCAGATCGCCAAAGAAGAGGCGCGGCCCTGCTTTGACATCAATCATCCGAACCATGCCCGCGCCCTCTTCCTTGCAATGACGGCAAACAACAGAATGCTCTGGACAGAGCACGGCCAGACCTGGCTTGCCCAGACGGTCGCAAAGCTTGCCGCGGTTAACGACTTCACCGCGTCGCGAATGCTCGGATGCCTCGGGCTGGTTGCCAACATGCCTGACGATCTGAAACCGCGCGTTATCATTACACTCACGGAAGTACAACAGGCACTCGACCCGGCCAAAGCTCCCATGACGAGCAGCAGGGCCGATGTGTTCCTTAAAGGAGCAGGAAGAAAGCAGGCATGAAAGAAGCAAATCTTAAGATAAACGGCGAAGACGTTCCCTTTGACGCGATAAGGCAGGAAGCGGAACGAATGCGGCCGCACTATGACCGAATGGTAAGGGAACGCAACCGAACTCAGAGTGACGAAGAACTCTTTAGCTGGGCGAAAGAAAACGTCATTGAGTCAACACTCCTCAGGCAGGAGGCAGGCAGCCGCTATTCAGACGAGAAGCCAGGCGATCCCTCCCAGCTCATCGGAAAGCTAATTAATGAGGTGACGAAAGACGTTGAAAAGCCAGGCGAGAAGGAGCTGAAGGACATTTATGAGAAGAACAAGGCGATGTTCGTCTCGCCTGAACAGGTTCATGCCTCGCACATAGTCAAGCATGTTAAGTCGCCTTCTGAAAAAGCAGGCGCATTCATAGCCGCTTCGGAAGCCAAAAAAGCACTCGATGAGGGAGAATCTTTTGAGGCCGTAGCTTCACGCCTGTCTGACTGTCCGTCAAACGCGGGGGACCTCGGCGTATTTCCGCGCGGGCAAATGGTCCAGGAGTTCGAAGACGTAGTGTTCGCAATGAACCCGGGTGACACCAGCGATGTCTTCTTTACTGAGTTCGGCTACCACATTGCCAAGCTTCATGAAAAGATAGCGCCGCAGCCGGTAAGCTTCGAGCAGGTAAAGGCCGGCATCATGCAGCAGATGATGCAGGAGCGAAAGCAAATCAAGCTCAACGAATTTGTCGACGAGCTCAAGGGCAAAGCTGAGATTGAAGAGAAATGACCGGCACGCAGGATTGCAGGCTATTCTGCTGCCAGCGTTTCCTTAAGGAACTTCAAGAACCTCGACCAGGACTGCACATCGGCTTCCTTCCTGTAACGCTCACTGCCGAACACGGAGAAAGCGTGCGGAGCGCCGCCGTAGGTAATCATCTCATGAGGTATGCCTGAGGACTCCAGGGCCACTCCGACTTTGGCAAACTCGTCCATGCTTACCGCCGTGTCGGCTGTGCCGTGAAAGAGAATGACCTTTCCCTTCGTTTTGGAGAAGTCCTGACCCTCCGGAATGGACAAGCCGGCATGGAATCCTGCGAACCCCTTCAGGTCCGCTCCTGACCTGGCCGCCTCAAGGATTACTGTGCCGCCAAAACAATAACCCATGGCCACGGCATTTTCCAGCCGCGCGCCCTGCTTCCCGGCCTCCCGCAAGCCGGCCCTGAAAAGCTCCATCATACGGGCGCGATCCGCATAAAGCGCCCCCGTAAGCTTTCGCTTCTCGGCGATCTCAGTCGGCCGGACACCCTTGCCGAACATGTCCAGTGCAAACACGGCATAACCATGCTGCGCGAGCATGGTCGCCCGCTTGACTTCATAGTCTGTAACGCCGTCCCAGTCGTGCACCATTAGGACCAGCGGCGCGTCCGGAGACGGGCTGACGTAATAGCCCTCAAAAGTCTTACCGCCGACCTCATAGGACACGTTGGTTCCGCCGGCAAGGGCAGAGAAAGATGCGAGAACGACCAGCAACACGGCGCAGAAATGCTTCATGAAAGACTCCTTAACGTATGTTTGCAGCCAGGGAGCTTGAGGTCAGGACCCCGAGGCTGTTTGCCGCTGACTAATCTCTATATTTACGAACTTCTTCCATAAGCGCGTCGATCGCTTCGGATTCTTTGACGCTCTTAAGGTGGTTCCCCCTGAGGTAAAGGGCAAACTTGCCGTCGCCCCCTGCAAGCGCTATATCGGCGCCCCTGGCTTCGCCCGGCCCATTAACCATGCATCCCATGACTGCGACGTGCGGCTGGGCTGCTTTCGGGTTTTCCGCGTAATACTTCTCAAGACGTTCTTCTACTTCACACGCAACGCTCCGCACATCAACAGCGATGCGGCCGCAGGTAGGACATGAAATGACGTGCGTGGCGCCCTCCCTTAAACCCAGGCAGCGGAGCATTTCCAGCCCCACGCGGACCTCCTTCTCGGGAGTGTCTGTCAGCGACACGCGAATGGTATCTCCGATACCGTCAAGAAGCAGCGAGCCCATGGCAACCGACGACCTGACGGTCCCGGCCAGGAAAGTTCCGGCCTCGGTAACGCCGAGATGCAGCGGGTAATCGCATTTTTCGGAGAGAAGCCGGTAGGCGTTCACAGTCATCAAAACATCTGAGGATTTAACAGATATCTTAATTTCGCGGTAGTCCAGGTCTTCCAGGATTCGGACATGACGGAGCGCGCTTTCGACCAGGCCCGCAGCCGTCGGCCCGCCGTCGCTCTCGAGAATGTCCTTCTCAAGCGAGCCGCTGTTTACGCCAATCCTTATCGGCACGGAGCGCTCCCTGGCGATATTTACAATCTCTTCAACCTTTTTAACACTGCCAATATTGCCGGGATTGATCCGCAATCCTGCCACACCGGCCTTCAATGCGCTAATTGCCAGCTTATGGTCAAAATGAATGTCAGCGACAACGGGCATATCGGCCTGCTTGACAATCTTCTTCAGGGCTTTGCACGCGTCCGCGTCTATCACGGCAATCCTGACAATGTCGCATCCGACTGACGCCGCGGCCCTGATCTGACTGAGCGTGGCCTCAACATCGCGGGTGTCAGTCTTGGTCATGGTCTGAACGCTTACAGGCGCGTCCCCGCCCACCGCAATGCTGCCTACCTCTACCTGCCGTGTTGCCCTTCTAAGGATCGGCAGTGTTTTGGCGCTACTGATCTTCCGGCTGTTCATCTGGATCTTCACTCGATGGCGCCTCGACTTCTTCCTGGACGCCCCTTACGGCCTTGATGAATTTAGGGATCTTGAAGAAATCCCTTACGGTAATGAAAAGAATAAGGCAAATCAGGATCGTCGCAAATACGTTCACTACGGTATTCACGAATTTAGGGTGAAGTTTGCGCCTGGTTATCCCCTCCCACAGCGCGAACACCAGGTGCCCGCCGTCGAGCACAGGTATGGGCAGCAGGTTAAGCACTGCGAGGTTGATGTTGATGAACCTTATAAGCCCAATCGCATTCATGAAGCTTGCCCTGATCGCCATCCAGAGACTGAAAAGAATGAATGTCGGGCCGCCGATACCCTTGGCAGCAGCTTTGGCTTCGCCGCGCGTAGTAAGGGCTTTCAGCATGCGTACGATCTGCCAGAGGTCATTCTTCAATTGGGCCGCGGGCCGCTTGTACTGCATCCAGGAAACGCCCTGTACCGGCGCAAACGCGATGCCTATCATGACCCTGTCCAGCTCTTCATTGTACTTCGGCGTAATCTGGACCGTAACCGGATTTCCGTCTCTTTCGATTACGGCCTCGACAGTCTGTTCCCTGCGTTCGCTGACAAGGCCAATCAGATGGATTGAATTAAGGACCTTCTGTCCGTCAAACTCACGAATGATGTCCCGCGGCTGCAGGCCGCTTTCCTCAGCTGCGCTGCCTGCCATGACGTCCCCGACGGCACAGATTGACGACTTTTCCAGGCCTTCAATTGCATGAACGCCAAGATCTGTTTCCATGGTAGGAAGATCGACTGTCTTCTTTCCTGTCTCGGAGTCAAGCTCGAGCGTGACCTTGCTTCCACCCTCCCCGGCGAAAACACAGAGCATTATATAGTCGGTCCACGTCTTGACGGCTTCGCCGTTGACCGCAACAATCCTGTCGCCGGCCCTGATGCCTGCCGCATATGCGTCGGAGGCCTCCTCCACGGAACCGATTGTGGTATTGCCCTCTTCCGTGATTACGCTCGGACTCCAGTAGATTATCCAGGCAAGCAGAACCGCAAGAATCACGTTTCCGGTTACTCCCGCTAGCGATACAAATATCTTCTTTCCCGCGGACACTTCAGGCAAGTCCCGGATCTTCTCACCGTCCTTGCCCTGAACCGCCTCCATTGCCGAGGGGTCGAGCTGGGGAATTGCGACATAGCCGCCGAGCGGGATCCAGCTGACTTTAAAGACCACGCCCTTTATCTTCTTCTGCCAAATCGCCGGGCCGAAGCCGATGGAAAAGACGTCAACAACCATGCCGGACCAGATGGCAGCCAGAAAGTGACCAAGTTCATGAACAAATATGGTCAGCCCGAACAGGGCGACGAGCAGTATCAAATCGCGAATAATATCGAATACCGTAAACACTAAGCGCCTTCCCGGGCCGATTCCCTGGCCCATTTGTCAGCAGACATAATAGCCTCGAGGTCAGGAGAAGCAATAACCTTGTGAGACATCATCACTTTCTCAACTGTCTCCCATATGCCGGAAAAAGGTATTTTGTCTGCGAGAAACATCTCAACCGCGATCTCGTTGGCAGCATTAAGTACCGCCGGCATGGTGCCGCCCGTCTCGGCAGCTGACCTCGCAAGCCCCAGGCAGGGGAACCTGTTCTCATCAGGGGTGCCGAAATCCAGCGAAGCAATTTCAGCGAGATCAGTTCTCGGCAGGTCGCTCTTCCAGCGGTCAGGCCAGCTCAGGGCATACTGAATGGCGAACCGCATATCGGGCACACTCATCTGCGAGAGCATGGATCCGTCAATAAACTCAACTATCGAGTGGATGATGCTCTGCGGATGGATGACCACATCAATCTTCTCGAGTGGCAGATCGAAAAGCCAGCGCGCCTCCATGACTTCCAGGCCCTTGTTCATAAGCGTGGCCGAATCAATGGTGACTTTCTTGCCCATATTCCAGCGCGGATGATTCAGCGCTTCATCGACTTTGACTTTGCTGAAATCCACATTATCCCGACCGGCAAACGGCCCGCCTGAGGCGGTTAACACTATGCGTTCAACAAATTGCGGGGAGTCCCCGATGCACTGGAAGACAGCGCTGTGCTCGCTGTCTACAGGAAGCAGTCGCGCGCCGGTTTCCCTGCAGGCGTCTGAAACTATTGCACCGCCTGCAACCAGCGTTTCCTTGGTGGCGAGGGCCACGTCATGCCCTGCTTTGACCGCTGAAAGCACCGGTTTCAGACCCGCCATACCCACAACAGCGCAAAGGACAATGTCAGCTTCCTCGGACGCTGCCAATTCCTCAAGGCCGGACTCCCCTTCAAGCACCTCAATGCCTGATGCCTTCGCGCGACACTCCTTTGCGGCGGCCTGGTCAGTGACACATATTCGTTTAACACCGAACTGCCCCGCCTGCTCGAGGGCACGACCATAATTGCTCTGTACCGCCAGCCCAACAAGCTCGAGCTTTTCAGGAAAAGCTTCCAGCACTTTTACCGTGCTTTCGCCGATGGATCCAGAACTGCCAAGTAAGACTATCTTCTTCATGCGAGGAAAAGCGTAACGTATCCGTAAAGCACGGGGGCCCCGAAGAGTAAGCTGTCAATGACATCAAGCACTCCGCCCATTCCCGGGATCACCGCGCCCGAGTCCTTCATCTTGGCGGAACGTTTGATCATCGATTCAAAGAGGTCTCCCAGCACTCCGGCAATCGCAAGAATTATCCCGAGCACAACTGCGTGCGTCATGCTCATTCCTATCAGGCCAAACTTCCCTTCCACTATGTAGCAGAAGCTGCAGCTGGCAACGACAGCCACAATTATGCCTCCGGCCAGGCCCTCCCAGGTCTTTCCCGGCGATATCCTTGGGATCAGCTTGTGCTTGCCCAGCAGCGACCCCACGAAGAAAGCGCCTACGTCCGTCATCTTGACGACTATGAGCAGATACAGGATGAGAAGCCGCCCTGTTTCACTCATCCGGAAGGCGTTTTGCGTGCCCGTCCAGGCAAAGGCAAGCCGCGTAATGAAGTTAAGCAGGAAAGGAACGTACAGCACCCCGAGCAGCGTGGCTCCAATGATCTCAATGGACTTGCTGGAGTCCTTTTGCAGGAACTGACGCCCAAATACAACCATGAAAGAAACCAGAAGCGCCATGCTCTCCCATTTGTAGCTCGCAGCAAGCTGGCCCGGCTCGTCTGGGGCAGCACCGCACTGCACGTGCTGCAGCACGCCGAGGTTCCCGTCTTCCTGAGCTCCTGATCACGTCGGCCGGCATCGTC
>JBFIFS010000094.1:0-9049 GCA_041602695.1 Kiritimatiellia bacterium | reverse complement strand
GACGGCTTCCACGCCGTCCGGCTTGCCCTGTGAAGCTCGCAGAGCGAAGTATGGTCCGGGTGGAACCGGACCCTCCCACCTGTTAATCCTGTCCTTCTGCGCATTCTTCTAACCTTTCATCCACGCGTGCTCACCGCACTGCGCGCAGTCCCTGTAACCGACCAGCTCCGCAATCACTGCGCACTCCAGGCCGAACGGCAGGTAGCCGGCGTAACCTAGCACCGGCATTTCGAAAAGCTTGAACGATCCCACAAAAGGCACGTCATAGATCCATTTCGCGTAGCTCAGGATGTTCCACATCTCCCAGAACATCCCGCAGACCAGGGCCGCACAGGCGAGCAGGTATATTTTGCGCCATCTGCCTTCGGCCAGTGACGAAAGAAGCGTCTTCTGGCCGCCAAGCGACTGAACAGACACAATAATCAGCAGCGGCGAAAGCCACAGGAGCGGGTACACGAAGTCAGGGAAGATCCCTATGAGTGCGAGCCCGACACCGGAGACCAGCAGCGCAGACACGGCAAGCCCTTTGGGCCTGCTTACGCTCACGCGAACAAAACTGTCCAGGCCGGCACCCGCCTTTCCATAGCTGTCCAGAAGTTCATAAGTTCCAAGAACCGCCGGCAGCTCGGTGCTGAACGGAAGTGAGGCGAACAGGAAATACTGCGTCTTGGTCAGCCCGTCGCAGCCAACATAGTACCAATTCTGCACGAACCTGTTCAGGTATTCGAAGTACCACCAGAAGACCGCGCTCAAAAGGAAGAGCTTGAAAGTAGTAACTGGCCGGTCACGCAGCATGCAGTGACCAGTGCGGCTGTAAGTCATAGCGTTGACGACGATTATGTAGGCGAACCAGAGCGGCGAGAACGTGAAATGCTGCAGCCCAGAGAACCACTCGAACCGGGTCCATGCGAGGACCCACGCGATGACGCCGAGGAAGAGACCTGCCCAGCCCCACCAGGGAAAGCGGCGCTTCCCCTTCGGGCTGCACTGTCCAACACCGGCGCCCCTGCTCCACCAGACCCACAGGTCGAACGGTGCCACCACAATCACAATTGCCAGCGCCATGCCAATGAAAGCCGCCCAATTGAACGGGGCATGATCAACGTGGCGCGTCAGCGGAGGAAACTCCAGGTAAGGAGCTGGGTCGAGCCCAGCGCACAGGACACCTAACGCAGGCAAAGCTATCGCCGCCAGATATGCCGCAGCCAGTCCTGTCTTCCTTCCTGCTTTCATGGTCTTTCTCCCGGGCTCATCCCTCGTTCCTGTCCTTCGCGTACCAGTCAACATTTCGGGTCGTATACATGACGATCGCGAGTGCTGCAAAGAGACCGATTGTTCCATACAGCAGCGAGTAGTCCTGCTGACGCAGTATCACGTAAAGAATTCCGTAAACCGCTGAAAGACCAGTGAATACCCTAAGCCCCCTGCCGCTGCCCTTAAGAATCTTGGCACTGTAAAGGCTGACAATAAGCGTCGAGGCCGCTGCTCCCGCCAGATAGGCGATTCCGAACGTGACCACCTCGGACAGCGACAGCAGCGCCAGGTAGAACAGTGACAGCGCGGCTCCCACGAGCAAGTACTGAAAAGGATGAACCTTCACTGACGACATTACTTCGAAAAGGAAGAAAGCTGTAAATACAAGGACTATGAACAGCATGCCGTACTTGATAGAGCGCTCCACGAACCTATAGGTGTCCACGACATCGATGAGGTCGACCCCGAAGAGCGAACTCCTCATGGAACCAAAATCGACAGGCGAACTCCTGTCTACCCGTGTCCACGCCTGCGGGTAATCACGGCCATAATACGACACCTCCCACAGCGCGCTGAATCCTTTGTCCGTTACTTCACGCTCAGTCGGCAATATGTCCCCCTGGAAACTCGGATCAGGCCACTCTGAATTCACCTTCGCTGACGTCTGCTTCCCGACCGGCGCGAATCTTATCCCTCCGCTTCCGTTAAGCGACAGGGCGACATCAAAAACCAGTGGGCCTTTTCCAAAGAACTCCTCGCTCAACGACGCCGTGACACCTGCCCCGGCCCCGACCAGCTCGCAGCCGGGCTCAACCTTGCAGGTCCTGCCGGCGAACTCAACCGCGACCTCTTCACGCGTTCCCCTCATGTCGCTTACCGCGAGAACGAGCCTAGCCTTCTCCCACTGAATGTCCTTCTCGCGCTTTACTCCGAACTGTTTGAGGTCAGGCTTCTCGAACTTCCCTTTGAGGCCCACCTTTCCGCCGAACACAACGGCTTTATATATGCCCCGATGAAGTATCTTATGGGCGAGTCCACAGTCGACCTGAAGCTCGTCGGGCAGGAAGTGGGCCAGCCCCTCAGCCTCCTCTTCGACACGCCTGGGCTTTCCATCTTTGCCCGGCTTCATTACCGTCCGCTCATACTTGTACGGAACAATGAGGATCGGTCCGACGATTGACTGCTGTTCGCCCCACGTCGACGTGACCTCCCTTACCGCTTCATGGTAACGGGCCATCCGCTCCCTCATGGTGCTGTTGATCATTGCGAGCGGAACCAGCAGCACGAGCACCAGCACGCCTATAACGGCCACTTTCACCAGCGTCGCAATCTTCTCCATTATCTTTCCCCGTTTCTTCTCTGGTACAGGCGGAACGGTCTGCGTGTCATTCATCTTCTACTCCCCTCTTTTTCCTCATCTAGAAGCCAAATCCCTGTGACAATGGTGTGATAAACCCGTGAAATACTGTGACAGCCGGCAATAGAGCGCAGCCCGTCACACTTCATGCCACATGATGTAAACAATTGCTTCGCCCTCATCGCCTTTTATCCCAACATTCATAAAACGTACGTTTGGCAGGCTCACGCTCCCGCCATAGATCTTCTTCCCGCCAATGTCCCACCATTGGCAGCTTGCTGACGGCGCCTGCAGCTCAAACTCATCGCCGAAACCTGAAACATCCACGACATTTGTATTAAAGATTTCCGCGGGGCTGGAGGTGTCGACGCCGAACTTGAACCAGATGGCATCATCAATCCCTGACCCGATCAGCTTGTAACCAAGCGGCCTGATCCTGAGGCCCGGATGGAGGTACATCTCCGACCTGCACCTGGCAACCTGCTCAGCGGACGGCGTCGTCGTTTCTTCATCATTCCCAAACTTCAAGCATCCCGCGGAAAAGACACAGACCAGCACCATTGCGATGCTCACAAATGCGGCACCCATCGAAACGCCGGCCTTCCTGCGTGCTTGGCTCTTATTGCCTTCTTTCATGACATTCATCCCTTTTAAGCTTTTGCGGCCCTGGCCCCGCGCAAAGCGGGGTCCCTGCCTTTAACCGGAACGGCCTTCCGTGCCTGACTGAGCACAGCCGAAAGCGCACCTAGATACTCGTTGAACCGGTTTACGCCTTTAGGCGTAACCAGCACAGTCGTACGCGGCTTGGAATCGACAAATTCCTTTTTGATCTTAACGGCCCCTGCCTCCTCGAGAACCTTCAGGTGCCGGTTGAGATTGCCGTCCGTGAGATTGCAGGCGCTCTTCAGCTCCACGAACGTCATCCCGCCCCTTGCCGAGCACAGGGCCGACATGATGGCAAGCCTGTTCGGCTCATGAAACAGCTTTCCAAGTGCATCGTATGGATTATCCGCGGTCATTGGGTAACTCCTCCAGAATATTGATGGCTGACAACCGAATACTCATCACTGATCACCCTCCCGGTCCTCCGCCTCGCGAAGCAGGTTGTTCCTGTAGAGGATGTAACCGCCGGCAAGCTCGCCGGTGAAGAACACCAGCCCCATCGGTAATGGATTCGTGAACTGCAGCCCGGGCCAAATGAAACAGATGACGCCGCACAGCATGTAGAAGGCCCCCACCCCATAGTTTGCTGAAGGCAGTGACTGCCTGTATGAAACATGCCCCAAACCATAGAGAATCATCCACGTGCCAAAGAGCAGGTCATATTCACCCTTCAGCACCAGGCCGACACTCATAAGGGCGCCCATCGCGAGTGCCGGCAGCGCGTCTATCGCCGGCACCAGCATGGCCGCATTTCTCTTCACCCTGGGGTTAAAGAGGAACCAGAAACCCAGTGCTCCGTAGTTAAGGGCCAGCGCCACACCCAGGACAACAGCCCAACCGGCCAGGTGCCAGAGGTCACTGTCGGGGAAGCGGGGGCAGCTCATCGCCAGTGCGCCTGCAAGTGTGGCGAGAGCGCCGTACATTCTTGCACGTCCGGAGTAGCCCCTGAAGCTGCGCCTCTCGAGAATGATTTCCTGCATCTTTCTAACCTGCGCCAGCGCGTCGTGAATATGATTGGCTACCATCTAAGATCTCCTGTTTCTTCCTCTTTCTGCAAATAAAGTAGCACCTCACAAAGTACTTTGCAATACAAAGTTTACTCTTTCTTTTCAGCACCCGGAAAGTTGAGCTCTTTGCATTCCTGCTTGCGGGATCTGCGCCCGGTTGGTAACTTTGCTCACCTGCACATGAGAAAAATCAGCATATTCATGTTATTGATTGCCGTCGCAGTCGCGATTGCGGCCGAGGCAACAGACGCTCCTAACGCGGTCAGCGACCAGCTGGCCGAACTTCGGCTGATTTTTCAGGACAGCCTGGACAAGATAGACGTGGCGTTCCTTGACTCCGTCGACAAATGCCGGGACAGCTATGCCCTTTCCCTTAAACACGCGGAAGACACCGCCACAAAGCAGGGCGACCTGGAAGGCGTCGTGCAGATCCGCAAGGAAAAGACGCGTTTCCAGGAGGACCGAGCTGTCGACGATGAAGTGGCTCCCGGCACACATCCTCTTATCAAGCAGTCTATCGGTGCGTATCTGAGAAGCCTCGAGAACGCGGACAGCGCCCGCGCCCAGCAGGTGGCGGGTCTCGCCATCAAGTACATTCAGCGCCTTGAGTCCATGAAGAAGTCTCTCACAATGGACAAAAGAATTGATGACGCGTTGACGGTCAGCGCCGAGATCAAGCGCGCCAAGGCGGACCCGGTAATCAGCCAGGGCCTTAAGCTGAAGCCGGCCGGGCCTGGTGCATGCCCGGGCTGCGCGGGCGAGAAAGTCATCCGAAACGAATGCCCCGACTGCAAGGGAACTGGGGCCTGCAGCTACTGCGAGGGCACGGGAAAACGGCCTGGACTGGGGGGCGAAAAGGTACCTTGCTTCGGCTGTACCGGCGGCAGGAAATGCAAGAAGTGCGACGGCGAAGGACAGACCAGCCAGACATGCAGCCGTTGCAAAGGCAAGGGAAAGGTCAGGTAGGATGGACCCCAAGGCCCCTCCCTCTCCCCCACCAGAGCCTAAGAAGAGTTTACCTGGAGCAGCCAAGCTGGGAATCGGATGCGGCATAACGGCACTGATCCTGGCCGCGGCCCTTACCGTTGCCATAGTGGCAGGCGTAAGAATAGCACGAAAGCAGCTTGCCAGCCTGACCGCTGAATACAGAGAAATGGGTTTCGACGAGACAGTGCGGGGCCAGAAGCTTACCGTCCGCAAAGAGATAACCGAAAAGACGCTCCTGCTTGGGCAGCTTGTACAGGTTTACGGCGACTGCAGCACTGACCTTGCAATAGTAGCGCAAGTCGCGGAAGTTCACGGCAGCATTGACGGCAAACTCTTCTTCAAGGGGCAGGTGCTCCGGGTCATGCCTACAGCCTCGATAAAGGACGGCGCTGACATAGTAGCTCAGTCTTTCGTGAATGAAGGAAATATCGAAGGCGAGATCTCAGAGCGGACGCAACAGTCTTCCGGCCTGCCCGCAAACTAGGTCATGCGCGGCGGCGCAGCCACACGATCAGGCCGATTATCGCCATTAGGCCCGGAAGGATGCCGACTATCGAAAGCGTCATCAGGCGAAGCTGCTCTGCGTTCATGTCCATCCTCAGCTCATAGGGCGACTTAGCAGATATCGCCATGAGGCTTTCCCGCTCAAGGAGCCAGCTCACGCAGCTCATCAGCAGATCGACATTTCCGCCAACCGCCTTTTCAAGAGTACCATTTGAGACGAAGTAGGAATCACCTATGACAACAATCCTCGTAGGCTTAATCTCGACATCTATGCCCCCTATAGCGCCCTTTTCGACAGCAACGGCAACTGAAACGGGGCCCTTCCTGTCAACGCCCTCATGAAATCGTGCGGGATTCTCATTAAGATTCATTTCGGCCCAGCCCGGGGTCGTAAAGGCGAGGACACTGACCCGCGCCTTGTCCGATGCGGTTACCATCTCGGCCGAACTGCCCTCCATCGGCTCAACAGAGCGAGGCATGAAGAACATGGTCGTTAGATCGGCCAGCTTCTTGACAGCCGGGTGGCCGCCGTATTCGTTGATAATCAGGTCTCGCCCGGAAAGGGACGGCCCCACCACGACGTCCTCCGTCAGCTTTACACCCCATTTCTCCAGCAAAGGCTCAAGCCCCGTCCGTACCGCTGGATCAAGAAGGCAGAGAAGCCTGCCGTTCCTGCCGAGGTACTTTGAAATCATGTCGACCTCTGAATCTGAGATCTTCTTGTCGGCCCCCGCGATAACGAGAAGGCTGCAGTCTTCCGGCACGCCCTCGGTGCTGTTGAGGCGCAGCGGCTTAACATCCATATTGTCCCTGCGCATCAGTGTGGCGACCCCTGAAAATCCGGCCTGGCTCCCGTAATCAGTGATGCTCCGCTCGCCGTGCCCAGTAAGGAAATAGACCTTCGGCCTTGCAGCCTGCGAGACACTGAGTATGGCTGAAGAGAATTCCTGCTCGCCTTTGAACGATATGCGTGTTTTGACGGCCTGTCCCGCCAGCAGCTCATATTTATAGTCCGAAAGGTCCTTTGCCTCCACGTACTTGGTCCTGCCCTTGACGTCGAATATGACAACGTTTGGCTTGTGGACGTCATACTTGATCGCCTTCTCACGCGCGATAGCGAGGTCTCTGTCCGTATCGATGATTTCTACTTTGAGCCTGCCCTTCCCGTTCATCTTTCGGTCGGCGTATTCATACTCGCGCAAGAGACGGTACACATCGTTGTAAAGCGGATGGCTCTTCTGGTAGAGGGCGTTTACTTCGACATCATCTTCAAGGCTTGAAAGCATGCCAAGCGTCTTGTCAGACAGGGTGTAGTACTTGTCCCAGCTGATGTTCCAGCGCTGGTTGTAATGCCATGCGAGCCTGTTTATGAGAAATACTGCCGCAGCTGCAAGCAGGATGGCGAGGATCATGTTGGCATTAGTGGCTACACGCCTGCCGCGATGCCACCACACACCCCTGTGCTTATGCCTGGCCGGCACAGCAGCCGGTCCACGCTTCTCCGCTGTATCCTTTTCGTCCTGCATCACTGCCATCGCCTTGATTCCAGAAGTTTTACCGAAACGAACAAAAGAAAGGCCGTGCCGCTTATGTGCATCACAATTGCACGCAAGTCGAGCGAGCCCCGGGAAAACTCATCCATTTGACTTCCAATGGAGTAAACCCACGCTGCGCTGCTTGAAATTCTCAGCCCGGGGATCGAGCTGAGCATGTCCCCAAAGAGCAGAAGGCACCAAATGGAACATGAGATGGCTATGAACGATACAATCATGCTCCTTGTCAGGAGGGACACAACAGTACCAACTGCGGTGCACGAGCCTATGATTAATGTCAGGATCAGGATTCCACCGAGAAGCGATCCCACGTCCACCCCTTTCACGCCGGGGCAGAAGTAATCAAGGATGAAGACAAAAGCGGTTGCCGGGGCCGAAACAAGCAGAAGGAACGACATAGCTCCGGCAAACTTGCCCAGCACAACCTGGGCCTCCGTCACGGGCACTGTGGCCAGAGTCTCCAGCGTCCCGTGCCTGCGCTCTTCAGCGAACATGCGCATACATACTACGCTCACAAGGAATGTGAGCCAGATAAGCTCCGCGCCAAAGAGAAGCGTGATAACTGATTCCGTTGTTCCGTTATTCTGGTCGGCGCCGAATACGAAGGTGTAGCCGGAGACCATGAGGAACAGGACCATTGTTACGTAAGCCACAGGCGAAAGGAAGCATGACGACAGCTCGCGGTTCCAGATGGCAAAGAACTTCCTCACTTGCTCTTCACCTCCGTCAGGGCTTCCTCCCTGATGGCCCGCTCAACTCCAACGTTGGTCAGCTCCACGAAGATGTCCTCCAGGTTTCTACGCTCTTCGCGGAGCTCCCTGAGCTGCCAGCCGCGACGGCTGACGGTCTCAAAGATATTACCCCTTGGGTCCACACCCCTTATCGTCTCACAGAGAAACGAGCTCCAGGTGCCCTCCTTTTCGCAGCTTACGCGGACAACACCTTCAATTTTTTCGAGCTCAGCGCAGACCTCCCTGCAGCCCGCCTTGATCTCAACTACAACCTGCATATTGCCTTTCAATGCCCCGGCCAAATTCTCCGGTGTGTCCGAAGCTACAATTTTGCCCCTGTTGATGATAAGGACACGCTCGCAGGTCATCTCTACCTCTGCCAGAAGATGGCTGGAAAGCAGGATTGTATGCCTTCCTCCAAGGTGTTTGATCAGGTTCCTGATGTTCCTGATCTGGTTCGGATCAAGACCAATAGTCGGCTCATCAAGGATCAGTAGCTCCGGCTCGTGCATGAGGGCATCGGCAAGTCCGATTCTTTGGCGGAACCCCTTAGAAAGCTGGGAGATGATACGCCTCCTGACATCACCCAGTTCACACATGTCGATGACATCCGTCATGCGTGAGCGAAGCCTCTTTCCATGAAGCCCCTTCAGATGCCCCCTGTAAGTGAGGTATTCCGAGACCCTCATGTCCGTGTAAAGCGGGACGTTCTCCGGCAGGTAACCGATGCGCTCACGCACCTCAAGCGACTGGGAAAAGACGTCGCGCCCGTCAATTTCAACCGTGCCCGATGATGCCGGCATGTAGCATGCCATAATCCGCATCGTCGTGGTCTTTCCGGCCCCGTTAGGCCCAAGGAATCCCACTATCTCACCTTTGGCCACTTCAAAGGAAAGGTCATCCACGGCAACGATTCCGCCGTAGTTCTTAATCAGGTTTTCAACTCTTATCATCGCACATCGTTTCAGGCGTTGACCCGCCATTAGATGAGGG
>JBFIFS010000093.1:0-9319 GCA_041602695.1 Kiritimatiellia bacterium | reverse complement strand
TCCTCAATCAAGCGGTCGATATAATCCATATTCATGTTCTCCCTGATGAGCGGGGAGTCATGTATGAGCGTGATCATATACTGCTTCAGCTCATTTCTCAAGAGGTGCTTTACAGGCAGGCTGTAGCCCTGTTTTCCGCGATGGACGATATTGTGGGGCAGCAGGCCTTCAAGCGCAGAGCGGAGGACATGCTTGGTAGTCAGGCCTTTAAGCTTCCAGTTGCCGTGAAGCGAGGCTACATATTCAATGAAGACGTGATCGAGGAGCGGAACCCTGACTTCCATTGAGCTGGCCATGCTCATCTTGTCGACCTTCATCAGGACGCTGTCTGTCATCATGAAGCGCATATCGAGGAATACTTCCTTATTCACGATGTCCCTGGCATTGCATTTCTCCGCGTAATCGCGCAGCGCGCGGAACGGATCCATGGTGACGTCAGCCTTGAACTTTTCACTGAAGAGGGCGTTCGCCTGGCTGTCGTTGGAGAAATACTGCCACCTCAGGTGCTGGCCGTCCTTATGGTGTGATGAGCCTTCGATGAACCGCTTGAGCATGTTAATGGCACCCTTTTTCTGGGGCTGATCGGGCAGCTTCGACGCCATGGCGGCGCCGAGCTTTCGCAGGGGGGAGGGGATAACGGAATACATCCGGTTCAGTCGGCTGGCCTTGAAGCGATCGTATCCAGCGAAGCTTTCGTCGCCTCCCTCACCACTTAGGCACACGGTAATATGTTTTTTCGCCTGTTGGCAGACGAGGTAGAGGGGCACGGTCGACAGGTCGGTCATCGGCTCGTCCAGATGCCAGAGGACCTTTTCGACATATTCGGCCTTCATATCGTCGATCATTAGCACGTGGTGGTCTGTCTCGAATTCCTTTGCGACTTGGTCGGCATATGGCAGTTCGCTGAAAGACTTGTCGTGATAGCCTATCGTGAATGTTCTGAGCGGCCCGGAAATGTGCCGGCGCATCATTGCCACGAGAGCGCTGGAATCGAGTCCTCCGGAAAGAAAGACTCCCAGCGGCACATCACTTATGAGGTGGCTCTTAACTGCGAAATCCAGCTGGTTGCGGAGTTCCTCGACAGCGTCTTCGTACGGCAGCGGAGAGGCATTGGGCTCCATGTCGAGCTGCCAGTACTCGTGCATCTTCAGGTCTCCGTTCTTAAGCATCAGGAAGTGGCCTGCCGGGAGCTTGTTTATGCCCTGGAACATGGTCTCAGGAGCGGGCACGAATTCGAAGCCCATATAGTCGTAGAGGGCCTGGCGGTTCAGTTCGCGCGGTGTCTTTGGGTTCTCGAGAATGGCCTTTATTTCAGAACCGAAAATTATTTTACCCCCGCTGTAGTGGTAATAGAGCGGCTTGATGCCGATCCGGTCGCGGGCGATGAAGAGCGACTTGTCTTTCTTGTCCCAGATAGCGAAAGCAAACATTCCTCGGAACTTCTGCAGGCAATCCACCCCGTATTCTTCGTATGCGTGAATTATGACTTCCGAGTCCGAATCGCAGCTGAAGACGTGGCCCTTGGCCTCGAGTTCGGGTCGCAAGTCCTGGAAGTTGTAGATTTCGCCATTGAAGACTAGTGTGACGCTGCGGTCTTCATTGTGCATTGGTTGACGACCGTGTTCGGACAGGTCGATGATGCTCAGTCTTCGGTGCCCGAGTGATACGCCTTCATCGCAGAAGGTGCCTGACTGGTCTGGGCCGCGGTGGACCATCTGATCGGTCATCTTCTCGACCAGCGCGCCGTCTTTCCAGTTGAATCCGCAAATGCCGCACATAGGGAACCAGTGTTCAGTGTTCAGTAATCAGTAATCAGTGTTCAGTGATGGAAGACAAAGAACCATAATGGTTAGAGATAGCCGTTTTCTTTGTACCACTCATAAGTGAGCTTGAGTCCTTTGTCGAGGTCGACAGCTGGGTTGTATCCGAGTTCGTCGCGTGCCTTGTCGATCTTGAAAGCGCGGTTCTGGCGGAACCAGTCGACGCGTCTCCTGAAGATCGGGGGATCAAACGGGAGCGGCTTGAAGATGCCTTCGATTATGGCGGCAGCGATATACATAGGCATGAATGGCAGGTGGATTACCTTGAGGTCTATCTCCATGATCTTCGCGATCTTCAGCACGATTTCCTTGATCGTATAATATTCACCGTCCGCGATCAGGTAAGTCTGTCCCTTAGCCTCATGGCGCTCTGCAGCCAGCTCAAAGGCGTCGACAAAGTTTTCGACGAAGACAGGATGATACAGGGCTTTGCCTTCACCGAAGAATGGGAAGTAGCCCTTTTTCACCTGCCTGAACATCATAAGGAACCGGGCTGGATCACCGGGGCCGTAAATAGCGGTGGGCCTGAGCGTTGTGATGTCCATCCCCTTTGCGATGAACTCCTGGGCGACCTTCTCTCCTTCGTATTTGGTATACTGGTAATAGTCCTCGGGCTCAATAGGTGTGCTTTCATCGCCAGGCGGATTGTCCACATTGCCGTGAACGCCCTGTGTGCTGCAGTAGACTATCTTTCGTACGCCTGCCTCTTCGGCGGATTCAAGGAGGTTGCGCATTGCTGTAACGTTCGTGTCCCAATAAACCTGTTTAGGGAGGTTCACCTTACGGAAGGCGGCCGCGAGATGATAGATAAGCTCCTGTTCTTTGACTATAGTTTCAACGACGGACGGATCAGTTATGCTGCCTATAGTTACTTTGGCGCCGAGGGCCTCGAGGGCATCGAGCATGATCCCGCGCTGGTTGTCGAGTACGGTTACTTCGTGGCCTCTTGAAAGAAGGCGTTTTACGAGCGCGCTGCCAGTGAATCCGGTGCCGCCAGTCACTAAAAGTTTCATGTCTTCTTCTCCATCCTGGTAATGACGGGCGACCCGGCAAGTCCAGTCAATCCGAGCACGCGCGGACCCGCTTCCAGAAAGACGGATAATGTGCGTGATTTGATGGCCCGATGCAAGACCATTGGCCAGAAGAATTGGGCCCTGGATTTGCTTCGGGCGAAGCCGCACGCATCGAAAGCTTCCGTTACCTCCCGGTGGCGAAAGAGCCGCCAGGTCCGGGTGTCTTTCTCGAATTTTTTCTTCGCCTTGAAGAGGGCCGGCGCAATGGCATTGAGGCTCTGGCTGGTGGGGTAGTCGACGACAACTGTCTGCGAGCTCACGCGGCACAGCTCAGAGACGAGCTTAGGCCACTGGTCACAGTGGGTGAGGAGCCTGAACGCGACAACCAGGGGGAATGAATTGTCATCGAAAGGGAGCTCGATGACGTTGCCAACCTGAAAAGTGCAGTTGCCTTCATCGACAGGCTTCTGGATTCGCTTGCGGCACGAATCATCGCTTCCGATGACTTCCACTATGAACCCTTCGCGACATAGAGGGATAGTTATTTGTCCGTGGCCGCCGCCTACATCCAGTGCCTTGCCTGGCTTGATATCAGAGATCAGAGAAAGAGTCGTCTTTTCCTGGACTTCGAGCATCCATTCGCCAGCGACGCCGGAGAAGCGCTTGGCGTATTGGTCAGATGATGTTTCGATGTCAGCAGTCTCAGGGAAGCTCTGTTTACTCATGATGCCCGTGACTTTATGATAGAATGCCTGTCACTTGAAGTGCTTTTTTGCTTCGGATGTCATTGAAGCTGAGGTATTAAGCTCTGAAGTACGGATAATCGTGCGTTACGAAGGAGAACCGGTCATGAAACACGAGCTAACGATTGTCGCGGCGGCGATGATCCTGTCGGTATGTAAGTCCTATGCGAAGGATAAGCCCAAATTCACGGCAGAGGCCCTTAAGCTGCCCGGCAAGAAGGGCGCCTGCTTTACGTTGCGAAAGCCCGGCAGCAAGGCGGGCGGGGGATGGGACACGAACGTTAAGAAGGTCAAGGCCCTTGATGTCTACTGGAACTATTCCTGGGGTGCTGACCTGGTTCCCGTGCAGCCAAAGGGCATAGAGTTTGTCCCGATGATATGGGGAGGGAAAGATCCTGGCCGGGTGAAGGAAGCGATTAATACTAAGGTCGTGCCCGCGATAAAGTCTGGGAGGGTCAAGAAGCTGCTGGGGTTCAATGAGCCCGACGGGCACAAGCAGGCTGACATGACCGTTGAGCAGGCGCTGGCGGGATGGCCGGCGCTCGAATCCGCCGGTGTGCCGCTTGCCAGCCCTGGGGCTGTCCATGCGGACAGGGACTGGATGAAGAAGTTCATGGAAGGAGTGAAGAAGAAGGGGTATCGGGTAGACTACATCGCAGTTCACTCCTACGGCGGACCGAGCGCAAAGGGCTTCAAAGCGCGTATGAAGAAGATATACGAACTTCATGAACAGAGGCCGCTAATAATTACGGAATTCGCCTGTGCTGACTGGAACGCGAAGACTCTGTCAGAGAATAGGCATAGTCCCGCCGAGGTGCTGGCGTTCATGAAGGAAGTGCTGCCGTGGATGGAGGAACAGGACTGGATCGTCGGATATGCATGGTTTTCCTTTGGTATGGACAGCAAGGCCGGTCACACATCTGCGCTGTTTGATGACAATGGCGACCTGACGGCTTGCGGGCGATACTACAAGAGTGTTACGAAGGCCAATCCTGAAGGAGACCAGGGCATCAAGCCGGACGTGCCCGGGAAGAGATGAATTGTTCTGCCGGGCAGGCTGGCTGACGGCAAAGGGTAAACTCATGTAGACACCTGTTTCTGCTCTGCTATCCTGAATGCCTGATCTGATGAAAGGAGTTGCCGGTGAAGATTTCTTTAGCAGGGGAGGATGTTACCGAAGAACTGTCGGATGCGCTTGGTTCACTGTCAGGTACCAGGGAGGACAGCGGCGCAAAGGCTGATTCCGACGTGATTGATCTGTCCAGGGCCGAGTCGGAGTCTGAATACTCCGACCTGCATATAGAGAAACTTCGTCCGCGCGTGTCTGTTGACACTGCCAGGATATCGCCGAGCGGACTGGTTCGCAAGGTGTGTTGGCGCGTGATACGTTTCTTCTTCGACTGGGTCGTACACAAACAGAATAATATTAACGAGCAGATTGTACACGCCATTGAGATGGAAAAGCGGGAGCGCGACAGGCAGGTCCGGGAGCTGCGCGCCGAGCTGGAAGATCTCAGGAAGAAATAACCTGAACGTAGGTTGTCGCTCACAGAGATGCCAAACCGAATTGACCAGATTGTCGCCGGCTATGTTTATGGCGACGCCATATCCAGAGAGGCCAGGGTATTTCGAAGCGTCTTCAGGGAACTGGGCTACGAGTCAGATATTTTCGCCCCTGAGTCGCACATAGCGCCTACCGTTAAGGGGGACGCCCTGCCGCTCTCATCTTATAATGACGGCGACGGCAGCAAACTTCTCTACCATTTCTCAATTGGGAGCCCTGCATCACACAGTTTTCTGGGATCTCGCAGAACCAAATACGTTAAATATCATAACATTACACCGCCGCATTTCTTCAAAGGGTATGACGAAAGAATGGTCACGCTGCTGACTCAAGGGCGGGCCGAGTTCGAAAAGGTTGCCAGGGGGGCTGACCTTGTTCTTGCCGATTCGGCTTACAACGCCGAAGAGGCGAGCGCTGTTGGCGCGCAGCGGGTTGAGGTCCTGGAGCTTGTCGCCGACCTTGAGGAGGTCGATCCGGATGAGGGAAAGCTGTGCCGCTATGATGACGGAATGGGCAACATACTTTTCGTGGGCAGAATGGTTCCCAATAAATGTGTGGAAGACCTGATTTGCGCGTTCCGGTGGATAAACAAGGCAATAGACGGGGCTAGCAGGCTCATACTGGTCGGATCTGAGCGGAGTTGTCCCGCCTACTACGCAATGCTGAAGATGCTGGCCCGCGACCTGGAACTGGACAACGTATGTTTCGAGGGATATCTTAACGAGGCTGAGCTCTCGGCCTGCTACTGCTGCGCCGACGTGTTTGTCTGTGCCAGCAGGCATGAGGGGTATTGTCTTCCGCTTGTTGAGGCCATGAAATACGACGTCCCGGTCGTTGCGCGCAGTGCCGGAGGGATGCTGCAGGCGATGTCAGGGGCAGGGGTAATGTTCGACGGCCTCGACTCCCGCGTGCTAGGGGAGCTGACGGCAAAGATAATGTGGGACGAGTCCCTGAGGAAGCGGGTACTGCACTCCCAGGAGAACAGGCTTGATGCCATAAGAAACCGGGACCTGAAAGCGGAATGGAGCCGTGTGCTTTGACAGCTGGGAGAAAAGTTCTGTTTATCGCGTCGCAGCCGTTCTTTCAATGGCGCGGCTCACCTATTCGCGTAGGCTTTGATGTACAGGCTCTGGCCGAGAATGGGTTCCATGTGGATTTGCTCGTGCTTCCTTTTGGCGATGATCGGCAAGTGAGCGGTGTTCGTATAATCAGGGCAGCAAACCCGTTTGGATTCAAGAGTGTGAGCATCGGGCCATCCTTTGCCAAGGTTTGCTTTGACTTCTTGATGCTCTTCAAAGCCTGGTCGCTTCATCGTCAGAACAGGTATGATTTCATTCACTGCGTGGAGGACACGGGCATCGTGGGCGTCTTTCTGAAGGTGATCTATGGCACTCGCCTTGTGTTTGAGAAGCACTCTGACCCTTCGTCTTACAACAAGGGCTTTCTTAAGAACTGCCTGATGACGTGTTACGCAGCGGTTGAGAAGAGCTGCGTCAGGAATGCGGACGCAGTCATCGGGACGGGTCCAGGGCTGGCGAAGCAGGCGGAGTCATATCGAACCCGTGCGCCGGTTTACAGCATATCTGACATTCCTTCTTCCCTGGCCGAGGCCGATAATGCTGAGGTGGAAAGGATTCGAGCGGGCTGGGGGCTTGAAGATGGAAATGTCGTCGCTGCGTATGTAGGCTCGTTTGCGGTTTACCAGGGCATAGACCTTCTTTTTCAATCGTTTGTAATTGCTGTAAAGAAGAACCCCGGGCTGAGGCTTGTCGTGGTTGGCGGCAGCGATGATGAGATCAAAGAAAGAAGAAGGTGGCTGCGTGAGAATGGTTGCGAAAGCAAGGTCCTGTTTCTCGGCAAGGTGGACCCGGACCGGCTGCCTTCAGTTCTTTCCGCGGCGGACATTCTTGTGTCGCCCCGGATCAGCGGAGTAAACACGCCGCTAAAGGTACTTGATTACCTGAAAGCGGGTTCGGCCATATTAGCATCCGACACCCCGGCGAACCGTCTAATACTCGATGAGGAGACCGCGGTCTTTGCTGGTCCGGATGCCGTAACATTTGCGGATCAGCTGTGCCGCCTTGCAGCCGATGCCCCAGCGAGGGAGCGACTGGCCAGCAGGGGCCGCAAGCTTATAGATAAGAAGTACAATTTCAGCCTGTTCAGCAATTCGCTGGCAAGTGTCTACGATGAGGCGGGCGGCAAATGATCTGCATTGACACGCACCTTCATTATTATGATGTCTACGAGGCAGGTGCCTTTCTGGGGAGCCTTGTCAGGAACCTCGAGGAGATATGTGAAGGCTGCGATAAGGCGGGAGTAGTTTTGGACAGGGCGGGCGAGCGCGGTTTTGACTCTCTGCTTGCGAAGGCGAGGTGCCTGCCCGATGCGAAGGTTGAGGAGGAATCCGGATTCTTCGAATACAGCTCGGAAACTGGCCGGGCCAAAATTTATCGAGGAGTCCAGGTGGCCTGCAGTGAACGGTTTGAAATACTTGGTCTTTTCTGCTCGTTAGAGATAGAAGACGGTATCGAAGCGGGCGAAGCGGTTAAGCGAATTTCAGGGGCTGGTGGGGTACCTGTCCTGGCATGGGCGCCAGGGAAATGGATGTTCAGGCGCGCGCCCCTTGTGAAGGTGGTACTGAAGGAGTTCGGGGTTAATTCACTGTTCCTCGGTGATACATCCTTGCGTCCTACGGCTTGGGGAGAACCAAACCTGATGCGGCAGTTCCGCATGAACGGCGGGAAGGTCCTCTGCGGTTCAGATCCTTTGCCGTTCGCCGGCCAGGAAGCTGTTGCAGGCAGTTATGGGTCCAGGATTAATGTGGATGCCGGTGCTGCTGCGGCAGGACAGCTCAAGCGGTGCCTGGAGTCAGACCAGGTCGGCCTTGGGGTTGCGGGACGGCGCGCGGGTACGCTGGCGTTCGCTTTACGTATGCTTAGACACAGGTTGTCGAGTGCCTAAGACTCGGTTGTAGGGGCGGCGGCATTTCTTTCCAGCTCCCACAGTTTGGCGTATTTAATGAATACCGTGAAAGAAGTGCTGCCTGCTATTATCAACCCCGGCATGCCATCGAGGAAGCCGAGTTTAAGGAAATAATACCGAAAGAACTTGAAAGCAGGTCGGAAGAGGAGGTCGACAAGCCTGAAGCGCCGGCCGGCATCCTGATGCGTCTCGGCTGTTATTGATGAGAACCGGTTGAGTGTTCGCACCTGGTCTGAGATGTCATTGTATGTGTAATGAAAGAGATCAGCCTTAAGGCTCTTTACAGGGCCGTCAACTTCAATCCGGTCATGGGGTTCCTGGCCTGCGCATCTGCCGTTGCCTCTCCTGAAAAGCCTTAGCTTGGTGTCCGGGTACCAGTCGCCATGTCGGATCCATTTGCCCAGATACCAGACAAGACGTGGGAACTCATAACCATTGTAGTTCCTTGACTCACCGCTTTCGAATTCCCTGAGAATCGCATCCCTCAATTCCGTGGAGACCTCCTCGTCCGCGTCCACGAAGAGAATCCATTCGTGTGCTGCCAGGTCCTTGATCAATGTCTTTTGGCCGATATATCCCAGCCAGCGGTGCTGGTATACGCGATCCGTGTACTCCCTGCTGATGGCCGCGGTATTGTCGGAGCTGAAGCTGTCAATGACAACGATCTCGTCCGCCCACTTAACACTTTCGAGGCAGCGGCGGATACCTTCCTCTTCGTTGCCTGCGGTTATGCACGCGCTGATCTTTTCTCTTGGCATTACGGTTTCCTAAGTGAATGAGGCAGGAGACTTTACACGCTGCCGGCGGAGGAGGCAAGCGGGGAGTGGGGGGTGGCCAGTTATCAGTAATCAGTTATCAGTGATCAGTCGGAAGAGAGGTGGGGGACAGGCTTGCCTGCCCAACTGCGCGATAGTGCGCTTCGAAGGGCATCCTTCGCACACAATCATGCTTGCTTGCAGGACCGGCTTGCCATACGAAGCTCGGAATCTGAAAGGGGATGGTTGGATGGTCTTGTTGCCCATGCGTCGCTCTGGCGAGCTTCAGTCTTCGCGCTAACGAGCTACGCCGGACACGGATGCAGGGCACGCTTCGTCCTGGCACCGTGGCTGTGCCACGCGTAGCCCGACGGGCGAAGCGTGGTGGGCCCAGCAGGACTCGAACCTGCGACCAGAGGATTATGAGTCATCTGCTCTA
>JBFIFS010000092.1:0-9344 GCA_041602695.1 Kiritimatiellia bacterium | reverse complement strand
CCAACACCGGAGGCCTCGCCGCGGCCTACCCTCTTCGAACGCTTCCGCGCACCCTTAGCAGGTTTCAATTCATGCAGTTTCATTCTCTCACCCCGCTCAGACGCTGCGCGTCTCAGCTATCTCTTCCTTGGTCCTGAGTTTCTTCAGAGCATCCACTGTGGCCTTAACAACATTCAGCTTGTTGTTGCTGCCCAGCGACTTGCCGAGAACATCCCTGATCCCGGCCGTCTCCAGCACCGCTCTCATACCTCCGCCAGCGATCACACCAGTACCCTCGGAAGCCGGCCTGAGGAGGATCTTGCCCCCGTCGGCCACACCGATCACCTCATGTGGAATCGTGCGGTCTCTCATCTTTACAGTAAACATCGAACGCTTCGCGATCTCGCCGCCCTTGCGAATGGCTTCCGTGACTTCGTTGGCCTTTCCGAATCCATAACCGACCCTGCCCTCGCGATCGCCAACAACGATCACAGCGCTAAAGCTGAACCTGCGCCCGCCCTTAACCACTTTGGAACAGCGGTTTACGAACACAACTCTTTCTTCAAGTTCTGCTACCTGTTCTCTTGTCTCTTGCTGGCTCACTTGTCCTCCTTAGAAGATGTCTTCACGCCGGCTTCCACCATGCTCTCCACCAGGGCCTTGACCCTGCCGTGGAACCTGAATCCGCCACGGTCTACGACCGCCGCAGTCACGCCTTTGCCCTTCAGCGCCTCAGCAAGCTCAGAGCCCATCCTCTTGGCTGTCTCAACGTTCAGCTTTTCGTCCTTCTTGCTGGCAACTGACGCAACAGTCACCGCAGCAGCATCGTCGATAGCCTGAACATATATGTTCTTGTTTGAAACCATTATGGCAACGCGCGGCCTCTCAGCCGTACCCGACACCTTTTTCCTGATCCTCATGTGCCGTCTGATTCTGGCATCTTTCTTTGTCTTAACCTTCATATCAGCCTCGCCTAAGCTACGGTCTTACCTTCCTTACGACGCACGTATTCGCCCTTATACCGGACACCCTTGCCCTTGTAAGGCTCCGCCGGATAGTACGCCCTGATCTTTGCGGCCACTTCGCCAACCTTCTGCTTGTCGGCTCCCTCTACCTTGATTTTCACATTGTCAGTGACCTCAATATTGATTCCATCTGGAGCTTCGAGGTCTATGTCGTGGGAATAACCAAGCGACAAAGTGAGCTTCCTGCCCTGCATTACGCCCTTGAAGCCAACGCCCTGGATTTCAAGCTCCTTGATGAATCCCTGCGTGACGCCCACGATACTGTTGGCAATAAGAGTACGGACAAGGCCGTGCTGGCTCTTGTGCTCGCGGGATTCACCCTTCCTCGACACAATCACCTTGCCGTCTTCGACCTTCACATCTAGTACGTCCGGCAGATCCACCTCAAGGGCTCCCTTAGGCCCCTTGACAGTCACCTTACCGTCGGCAAGATTTATCTCTGCTCCAGACGCTATATCTATAGGTGTATTTCCAATTCTGGACATTTTCTTTCCTGCCTTACCATATTGAACAGAGAACTTCTCCGCCCACGTTCTGCTTGCGGGCGTCCCTGTCCGTCAAAATTCCCTTAGAAGTGCTAAGAACCATCACGCCGAGGCCGCCGAGAACCTTCGGCATCTCCTTGTTCGAAGTGTAGCTCCGCAGTCCCGGCCGGCTCTCTCTCTTCAAGCCCTTTATGGCCGGCTCATTCTCTTCGTTGTATTTCAAATAAAGGCGAATGAGCTTCTTGTCGCCGCCTTCAATCGAAAAGTCCCGGATGAACCCCTCCCGCTTCATGATCCTGACTATCTCAGTCTTCATCTTCGAGCAGGGAATCTCCACGATCTCACGGCCCGCGCCCTGCGCGTTCCTTATCCTCGTGAGCATATCAGCAATTGGATCACTAAGACTCATATCACCCTCACCAACTCGCCTTGACCACGCCTGGAATCTGGCCCGTTGAGGCCAGCTCCCTGAAGCAGATCCTGCACAGCGCGAACTTGCGCATGTAGGCATGTCTTCTGCCACATCTCTGGCACCTGTTGTACTTACGTACAGAAAACTTAGGAGCTTTCTGCTGCTTAACTCTCAAACACTTCTTTGCCACCTCTCGACCTCCTATTTCTTCTCGGCAAAAGGCATGCCCAGACTCTTCAGTAATGCCAGCGCGTCTGCATCACTACGCGCCGTGGTAACCATCGTTATGTCCATGCCCTGTGTATCACTTATGCTGTTCGGATCTAACTCCGGAAATATCGACTGTTCCTTTATGCCCAGCGTGAAATTGCCGCTGCCGTCAAATCCCTTCGCGGAAATGCCCCGGAAGTCGCGAATACGGGGAAGCGCGGCATTGATGAGCCTGTCGAGGAAATCGTACATCATCCTGCCGCGGAGCGTTACCTTGGCGCCCACCTGATTGCCTTCGCGAAGCTTGAAATTGGAGATGCTCTTGCCTGCCTTTGTAACAATAGGCTTCTGGCCGGTAATGGCGGCAAGCTCATCCACATGCTTCTTGGCAACGTCCTTGTCCTTAAGGCCCATGCCCATGTTCACCACGATCTTGCTCAGCTTCGGCACCATGAGCGCGTTCTTGGCGCCAAGTTCCTTCATAAGCGCCGGAGCTATCTCATTGACGTATTTTTCCTTCAAAGTAGTCATCTCTATCCTCAACTGCCGAGGACGTGCCCGCAAACGCGACACTTCCTGACAGACTTCTTCTCTTCCCTTTGCGACGCGACCTTCACGCCCTTCTTGCACTCTTCGCAAAACATCATGACGTTGGAAACCGCCATCGAGACTTCCTTGTCGATAATTCCGCCCTGGGGATTGTCCTGCGACTTACGAAGACACTTCTTCTTGAGATTCACGCCTTCTACGAGCACGCGCTCGCCGCCGGCGGTAACCTGCAGGACCTTGCCGCGCTTTCCGCGCTCAGCTCCCCGAACCACAATCACGTCATCATTCTTTCTGATCCTGCTCTTACTCACGTCAAGCTCCTCTAAGACCGCCTCCAGCACTTCCGGCGCAAGCGATATAATCTTCATGTAATTCTGCTCCCTGAGCTCACGGGCCACCGGTCCGAAAATCCTGGTCCCTATCGGGTTCTTATTGGCGTCCACGATCACACAGGCGTTGTTGTCAAACCTTACACTCGTACCGTCCTTACGCTTCAGCGCATGGACCGTGCGAACCACTATTGCAGTAAGGACCTGCCCCTTCTTCACCATGCCGCCAGGCTGGGCTTCCTTGACTGACACCCTGACAATATCGCCCACGCCGGCCGTGCGCTTCCGCTGCCCGAGCACCCTGAAACACCTTACCCGGCGCGCGCCGCTGTTGTCAGCAACCTTAAGATCTGTGCTTTCCGTAATCATATCTATTCACTCTTCTTTCCCAGCACTTCCACCACACGCCACTTCTTGAGCTTGCTTACAGGCTTGGTCTCCACGATCTTCACGCGGTCGCCCTTCTGCACTTCATTGCTCTCGTCATGTGCGTGGCATTTCGCCTGCTTCTTCAGCACCTTCTTGTAGATAGGATGCGGATACCTGCGCTCGACCAGTACAACAACGCTCTTGCTGCCGCTCTTGCTTATGACCGTGCCGGTACGCGTCTTTCTTACGCCTCTCTTCTTTGCTTCAGCCATTTTTACGGGCCTCCTGCTCTCTAATCACTGTCTTTATCCTGGCGAGGTCGCGCCTCAGCTCACGAATCCTGAGCGGCTGGTCCGTACCTTCGCCAAGGGCTGCCTTCGCGCGATAGTCGAATACCTGCTTCTCGGTCTCCTCGCATACCTGCTTCAGTTCTTCCAACGTCTGGTCTCTAAGCTCTTTTGCCTTCATATCGTCCGTTACCCATCATGCCTGGTTACAAATTTCGTCGGGATAGAAAGCTTGGCGTCGGCCAGCCTGAAGGCCGACCTTGCAAGGGGCTCCGGCACACCTGACATCTCAAAAAGCATCTGTCCGGGCCGAATAACGGCCACCCAGTACTCCGGATTTCCCTTGCCCTTACCCATACGCACTTCCACAGGCTTCTTCGTTACCGGCTTGTCAGGGAAAGCCCTTATCCAGAGCTTGCCGCGGCGCTTCAGGTGCCTGTTAATCGCAACACGGCAGGCCTCAATCTGGTTGTTCCGGATCCAGCCGCGGCCTATCGCCTTCAGGCCGTACTCGCCGAATGACAGCTTGTTGCCTGCCTGGGCCGTGCCCTTCCAGTTCCCCTTCTGCATCTTGCGATGCTTAACTCTTTTAGGCATTAATGGCATCTGTCAATACTCCCTTCAGCTCTCGTCTTTCTTGCATACCCAAACCTTGATTCCGATCAGGCCGGCAGTCGTGGCTGCCTCGGCAAAACCGTAATCAATATTCGCGCGCAGTGTGTGCAGGGGGATCTTGCCTTCCTTGTACCACTCAGACCTCGACAGCTCGGCGCCGCCTAGACGTCCGCCGACCTTGACCTTTATCCCCTCCGCCCCAAGGTCCATCGCCAGCTTGATCGCCCGCTTAATCGCTCGCTTGGTCGAAACCCTGCGCTCGATCTGAACAGCTATGTTCTCTGCTACCAACTGCGCGTTGGTATCCGGGTTCTTTACTTCCTTGATTTCAATGTAAACTTCTTTGCCGCCCGTAAGCTTCGAAAGCTCACCGCGAATCCTGTCAATGTCCTGGCCTTTCCTGCCAATCACAATGCCCGGCCTTGCCGTGTGGATGTTGACCCTGATCCTGTTCGCATAGCGCTCAATGGCCACCTGAGCCACGCCAGCGTTCGCCAGGCGCTTCATTACCATCTCACGGATCTTTCCGTCTTCAACGAGCAGCTTCCCAAAATCACGCTTTGGGCTGAACCAACGTGAGCGCCAGTCCTTGTTGACCGCCACCCGCATTCCAATTGGATTTACTTTCTGTCCCAAGACAATCCTCCCCGGCTTTAGCGCCGTTTCCTCCGCTTGACCTCTTCGTCGGTCACAACAACCTTCATATGGCACATTCTTTTGGCGACGGGAGACGCCCCTCCCCTTGCGCTGGGCCAGTAACGCTTCATTCTCGGCGCTTCCTCGACTACCGCGCTTTTGACCCAAAGGTCATCCACTGAAAGCTTCGCGTTGTTCTCCGCGTTCGCTATCGCCGACTTAAGTGTCTTTGCCAGGTGGAAGGCAGCCTTCCTCTTGTTGAACCCAACAATGTTCAGTGCCGCCCCTACCGGCAGGCCGCTGATCTCGCGGGCCAGGTCTCTGGCCTTGCTCGGCGAGAGCCTTATATACTTGGCTGTAGCTCTAATATCCATAAATCACCTGTTATTTCGCTGCCTTTACCTTGTCGGTTGCCGCACCGTGGCGCCTGAACGTACGCGTAGGAGCGAACTCGCCCAGCCTGTGCCCAACCATGTTCTCTGTAATAAAGATCGAAATGTGCTGGCGGCCATTGTGGATCGCGAGCGTATGCCCAACGAATTCCGGCACAATCATCGAACGCCTTGACCATGTCTTGATCGGGCGCCTGTCACCTGTCCGGTTCATCTTCTCAATCTTCTTGAGGAGCTTCTCCTCAACGTACGGTCCCTTTTTGATTGAACGTGCCATGGATTACTTTCTCCGCCTTTTTACAATAAACCTGTCAGAGGTATTTCTCTTCTTCCTAGTCTTGCCGCTCTTGGCCAGCCTGCCCCACGGCGATACGGGATGCCCGCCGCCGGCGGACCTTCCTTCACCACCGCCCATCGGGTGGTCTATCGGGTTCATCGCAACACCGCGCACCGTAGGCCTAATGCCCTTCCAGCGCTTCCTGCCTGCCTTGCCAAGATTCACGCTCGAATGATCAGAATTTCCGACCTGACCAATCGTAGCCATGCAATTGATGTTTATCAGCCTGATCTCGCCGGACCTGAGCTTCAGCTGGGCGAACTTGCCCTCGGCGGACATTAGCTGGGCGCCTGTGCCTGCGCTGCGCACTAGCTTGCCGCCCCTGCCGGGCTCAAGCTCAACGTTGTGCACAAATGATCCCAGCGGAATCTTCCCCAGCGGCATGGCGTTGCCCACCGCCGCAGGAGCATCGGGTCCCGACATGACCTCAGTTCCGACCTTCAGGTTCGCCGGAGCCAGGATATAGCGCTTCTCGCCGTCCGCGTAGTTCAGCAGGGCGATGTTTGCCGACCTGTTAGGATCATACTCAATCGAAGCGACCTTGGCGGGGATTCCGACCTTGTCGCGCCTGAAATCAATTCGGCGATACTTCCTCTTGTGCCCGCCGCCACGGTGCCTTACGGTCACGCGGCCCGCCGAGTTCCTGCCCGCGGTGTTCTTCTTGCTCTCCACAAGGGACTTCTCAGGGCTCTTCTTCGTGAGCTCCTCAAACGTCAGGACCGAGGAGAACCTCCTGCCCGGTGACGTAGGCTTATTTTTCTTTAACGGCATCTCTACATCCCTTCCATCAAGTTAAATCTATTTTGCTTCCTTCTTTCAAAGTCACTACGGCCCGCTTCCAGTCGCTCCTCTTGCCGTAACGCACTGTACGCTCACGCTTGCGCTTGCCGGAATACCTCGCGGTGTTCACTGCCTTGACTTTGACTCCGAATCCCTGCTCCACAGCTTCCTTGATCTCGATCTTGTTCGCTGTCGGCGACACGCGGAAGAAATACTTGTTCTGGGTCTCGGCGAGCATGGCGCTCTTCTCGGTTACCATTATCCCTCTGACTATATGACCGCCGTGCTTCATTTCGCTTCGCTCGCCCCCTCAAGCCTCTTCGTAATAACTTCCATCCCGGCCTTCGTAATTACGACCGAGGAATACCTGAGAAGCCTGTAAACGTCCACGTCCTTCGCCTTGATCACGTCCACGCCGACGATATTGCGGGAGGAGAGCTTCACGCTTTCCTTGAACTCATCAACGACGAACAGCGCGCTGCCGCTTATGTTCAGCTTCTTCATCATTTCAACAAAACTCTTCGTCTTGGCTTCGGCAAGGTCCAGGCCCTCGAGGATAATCACCTCGCCCGCGGCGATCTTCTCGCTCAGCGCCCTGCGGAAGGCCAGCTTGGCGACCTTCCTGTTCATCTTCTTGCCGTAACTGCGGGGCTTCGGACCAAATACCGTGCCGCCGCCGCGCCAGACCGGAGACTGCCTGTAACCCGCCCTCGCGCGTCCAGTGCCCTTCTGCCTCCAGGGCTTCTTGTTGCTTCCGGCAACCTCGCCCTTCGTCTTCGTCGAAGCGCTGCCCGCACGGGCACTTGCCAGGACATTCACAATAGCGTCATGCACGGCGCTCGCTCCTTTGGATGTCTCCAGGAGGGCGTCTGCCACCTCGATCTCGCCGGCAGGCGAGCCGCTCGAATCTATTACTTTCAGCTTACTCATCAGGATTTACCCGCTTTACACTTTATCGACTTACAGATCGTGACAACCGAGCCGTTCGGACCGGGAACAGCGCCTTTTACAAGAAGAACATTGTCCTCCTCGCGCACCGAGACCACTTCCAGCCCCTGCACCGTAATACGCTTATTTCCCATATGGCCCGGCATCTTCTTGCCCTTCATAACGCGACCTGGGTACGCGCACTGGCCAATCGAACCAATCCTGCGCTTGGAGTGACCGCCGTGCGAGAACGGACCGCCGCCCATGCGGAACTTCTTTACCACTCCCTGGAACCCTTTGCCCTTCGTGACTCCTGAAATGTCGACCAGTCCCACATCGCTGAAGATGCCGACCTTTACCTCTGAGCCGGGCTCGACTTCCTCTCCCTCGGTAAGGCAGAACTCAACTATATGCTTGCAGGGCTTTACATCCGCCTTCTTGAAGTGACCGTTAACGGCCTTGTTGTGCGCCTTTTCCTTGCACTCAATGAAGCCCAGCTGCACGGCATCGTAGCCGTCGTTTTCCTTGGTCTTTCTCTGGACCACGACACAGGGGCCCGCTTCAATGACGGTCACAGGCACAACAGCACCGCTGCTGTCCTCCACCTGCGTCATTCCTACTTTTATACCCATCAAGCCATTCATCTTCTTCAGCCTCAGATCTTGATTGTTATGTCTACACCCGCGGGAAGGTTCAGCTTCTTCAGCTCGTCAACCGTCTTCGCTGTCGGCCCAATAATGTCGAGGAGCCGCTTGTGCGTACGAATCTCAAACTGGTCCATCGACTTCTTGTTCACGTGCGGGCTGCGATTCACTGTGAAACGCTCTACCCTCGTCGGAAGCGGGGTCGGCCCCACTACCCTGGCACCAGTTCCCTTAGCCGTATCAATAATGTCAACCACGGCCTGGTCCAGCACCTTGTGATCGTACGCCTGTAACCGTATTCTTATCCGTTGCCCTTGCATCTGGTCACCTGTTAAGCAGTTGCTCCCTTATATTAACGGGCACTATTTCGAACTTCTCCGGCTCAATCGTATACACTGCCCGTCCCCGGGTCAGTGAACGTATCGCCGTCGAATAACCAAACAATTCGGCCAGCGGAACCCGTGCCCTAATTATCTGGTTCGCGCCCCTTGCCGTTATATCCTTAACCTTACCGCGCCTGCTATTCAGGTCGCCCATCACATCGCCCATGAAATCGCTGGGAGTTATAATCTCAAGCTCCATCAGCGGTTCCAGCAGCTCCGGCACAGCAGCAGAAACGGCTTCGCGAAAAGCCATAACCGCCGCGGTCCTAAATGCCGCCTCAGTCGAAAATTCGTCATCAAACCTGCCGCCCGTAACCTTCACAGTCATGTCCGTCATCGGGTAGCGAAGCAGTACTCCTGTGTAAATGCCGTCCTGCACGCCCTGCTCAACCTGGCTGCGAAACGCCGCCGGTATCTTGTCCTCACGCGCTTCTATCTTGATGCTCGTGCCGCTGCCGCGCTCGACAGGACCGACTTCAATCTCCACCTCGGCAAACTGCTTCTTGCCGCCGATATCACGATCAAAAGTGCTCTTCCCCGTGCCAACGGACGTTACAGTCTCGTAGTAAGCGACCATAGGATTGCCCGACACGGATTCCACGTTGAACTCCCTCTTCATCCTGTCCATAAGGATCTCGAGGTGAAGCTCGCCCATCCCGCTCATGATCGTCTGTCCCGTCTCCGGGTCTTCCCTGATGATGCAGGTAGGGTCTTCGGCCTGAAGCGCCGCCAGGGCCGACTGAAGCTTTTCCTTGTCGGCGCGCGACTTAGGCTCGACCGCGATAAACATCACCGGCTCAGGGAATTTGATTCTCTCAAGCTCGATCGGGTTGTTCTCGGCGCAGAGGGTGTCCCCCGTCGAGGCCTCCTTGAGCCCCGTAACCGCCCCTATCTCGCCCGAATAAAGCACGTCCACGTCTTTCCTGGTGTCGGCATGGAGGACTATAAGCCGCTGTATGCGTTCACGCTTCTTGGTGCGCGGATT
>JBFIFS010000091.1:0-9542 GCA_041602695.1 Kiritimatiellia bacterium | reverse complement strand
CATCCTCTTTGTCCTGCTCCCTGCCGGACCTTTCCGCAATATTCTTGAACTTACCCGTCTTAAGCTCTTCGACTATTTCTTCAACATTCTTCGCTGTTGATTCCACCGGGCTCGTGCATGGAAAACAGCCGAGAGACCGGTATCGCTTGCCCTCGCCCTTATCAAAATACAGCGAAACGACCGGAATGTTCTCCCGCAGGATGTACTCCCATATATCAAGCTCCGTCCAGTCCAGCAGCGGATGCACCCGCACGTGGGTGCCAGGGGCAAAGTCAGTTTTATACTGCCCCCAAAGCTCCGGCGGCTGGTCGCCGACGTCCCAATCGTTTACCTTGTCCCTTGGCGAGAAGTAACGCTCCTTTGAACGGCTCCCCTCCTCGTCGCATCGGACGCCCACGATCACGCCGGTGTAGGGCTCGTGGTCCACGTCCACATCATACTTGCCCGTTTCGTGGTTAAGCCTGTAGCGCTTCCACTCACCCGACAGCGTGTGCTTGAGCGCTTCACTCTTAAGCGCCTTGCAGCAGTCTATCCTGCCTATCGATCCATCGGGGAATGTACGCTTCTCCTTCAACGCCTCTTCGTTCTGGCCATAGATCATGTCCAGGTTCCATTCCATCGCAAACTTGTCCCTGTATTCGATCATCTCAGGGATCTTGTAGGATGTGTCTATGTGAAGCAGCGGGAACGGTACGTGCCCAAAGAAGGCCTTCCTGGCCAGCCACAGAAGCACGGTGCTGTCCTTGCCTATAGACCAAAGCATCACCAGGCGCTTAAAGTCCCGGTACGCTTCCCTGAGAATGTGAATCCCTGTCGCTTCTATTCTATCCAGATGTGTCATATACCAGCTCCATGCGTGGGCGGCAAATGCAGCCCGCACTCTTTATGATCCGGATCCTCCCACCACCATCTTCCGGCACGCTCATCTTCACCTTCTGCAACGGCGCGCGTACAAGGCGCGCAGCCTATCGATTTGTATCCCGCATCGAGAAGCCTGTTGTACGGTAACCCCTCACGCCGCACATAATCAAGCACCGCCCAATAGTCCCAGCTGATAAGCGGATTGACTTTGACTATACCGTGCGCGGCATCGTCCTCGAAGAACTCCAGTCCGGAACGAGTGACGCCCTGCCCCTTTCGAAGCCCAGTGACCCAGGCCTTCAAACCCGAGAGCGCCCTCCCAAGAGGCTCAACTTTGCGTATCCGGCAGCACTCCTTGCGATTCGCTGCGCTTTCCCTGAAAGACATTACGCCTTTGCTTCTCTCCAGCTCCTCGACCGCCGCGGTGTCAGGAAAGTACCATTCTATCTGCACACCGAATTTTCGCCTGACCGCCTCCGCGCACTCATAAGTCTCCGGGTTCAGCCTGCCGGTATCCAGGGCGAACATACGCGCTTTCGGATCGGCCTCTCTCATGAGACTGAAGATAAGAATGTCCTCAGCACTGAAGCTGGACGCGATTGCTATGTCTGGAGCGTATTCCCGCATCGCCTTAGCAATTACGCCCCTCGACTCATCCAGCAAACTATCTATGTTTTCACTCATTTCTCACCACCAACTAATGCCTTACTAACCTGATCAAGTTAGTAAGGTATCAAGATCAGGCAATCTGGCAAGCAAAAAAGAGGAATTTTCCTTTTTTCCCCAGATTCCATCATAAAACCGCAAGAAACGTCTTGGAATTGCCCTAAATACTGTATTTTCGGGTTTCTTCCCGCGTGAGTCGTTTAACTTCCCGCTCATCGTCCAACCCATCAGCACGCGCCTTTACACGAATGCTGCCCTCACCGTCGGCATATGCGCCCAGAATAGACATTGCGAGCTCAAGAAACTCATGCGCGCCATCACCAACAAGCACGCCGGCAGGCCCCACGTCGCTTCTCGGCTCAAGTATAATGTCAGATCCGGCAAGCAGCTCGAGGCGGTCGTTCTCCTTCTTGTCTCGCCCCAGAATGAGCCTGACTTTGTCGCTGAGCCTGAAATGCCGTCCGGTCTTCAACCTGGCAATGATCTTCATCTCCAGCTCATCATGCGCGATCGCGTCATTAACCAGACGGGCGAAATTCTTGTCAGTCAAAAGACATCCACCGGAAGGACAGGGATAGTCACCTATCTCGAGCGCCTCAGCGAGGTCCATTTGCTCCCGTCGCCTGCGCCCCTGGATTCCGAGCAGCTTGCTCCTGTCGACCCAGCCTTCCCGCTCCGGGACAGTCTCAGGAAGATGTTTGGCGCTCAGCGGACGGAGTATCAATCCATCCAGGCCGCTCTCCTTTTCTATGATCGCGAGCTTCTTCGGCATCTGAGACATCGGCCTCTGACCGAGAACTTCGCCAGTAATAAGAAAACGCGCTCCGACCTCCCGCATGCGTTTTGCCGCCGCTTTGAACATGAGGATCCTGCAGTCAAGGCAAGGGTTGGCGCCGCTGCCTGTCCCGTGTTTAGGATTCCTGACGATATCAATGTAATCCTCGCCAAGCGGCATCGTCTCAAACTTTATGCCCAATTCATCGGAAAGCTGGCGGGCAAACGTAACGCACCCCTTGTTCCCCCGATTGCACTGGCAGAAAGGCCCCGTAAAATGGACCGCGAGGATCTTTACACCCATATCGACCATAAGCTTGGCCGCAACATTGCTGTCAAGCCCACCGGACAACAGCATTACTGCATCTACATCACTCATATCATCTCCAACTCGAACCTAGGCGGATACTTCCTCACGCAAAACACGCAGAGACTATAGATATAGGCATTTAACGCAACAATAAACCACAGATTCCGAACCCTGACCGAAGGTTTATGAGTCCGGTCCTAGCGGGACCAGTCGTCCCATCTAAAGTGGTTCTTAAGAACACTCGCCGCGTAGATCGCCGCAGTCTCAACCCGCAGGACCAGCCCGCCAAAACTGACCGGCTTCGCCCCGGCCTCCAGAACGCGCTCTATCTCCTGTGGCGTAAGGTCGCCTTCGGGCCCGGTTACGACCGCGACAGATTCCGCGCGTCGACCGTATTCATCGAGGACATCAGCCAGAGGCCTGGCCTTGGAATCCAGAACGCCTACAATAATCAGGTCTGCCTTTCGGGCGGCGTCCAGGCCTTCGTCCAGCGACTGAACAGGCCGTATCGCCGGCAACCACGGACTGCCGCACTGCTTTGCCGCGCTCAGGGCCACACGCTCCCAGCGCTCAACCTGCCCTCCATATCCTTTGGCTCCGGGCTGCTTCTCGACACGGTCCGTCCGGACCGGCACAACTTCCCATGCGCCGAGTTCCGTGACCTTCTCGACAAGCACATCCATTCTGTTTCCTTTAGGAAGCGCCTGGATAAGAGTCAGCTTTGTTGACGGTTTACGCTCAGGTAAGACAGACTCCACCTCGCACGTGACTGCGAGCCCCTTCCCTCTGCCTTCGGTCCCCGTGATGCGGCATGCAGCGGACCGACCTTTGCCATCAAAAAGAACGACTGCGTCACCGACCTTCGCCCGGACTGAGGAAATCAGATGGCGTGCCTCATCGCCGCGAAGCTCCATCGCCGAGGAAGACCATTCTTCCGGAAGTATAAATGCATTGTGCATAAATCTTGCCGCGCGCTGCTATTTCTTGCCGGTGATGACGCTCTTCCTCTCGAAAAAGGCCTCAGCCTTCTTCCTGAAAGAACGCAGGTCAGGATAGTTGCTTTCAGAAACTGATTCCTGCCACTCCTTGAGTATCTTCTTCTGCTTGTGGCTGATCTTCTGCGGCACTTCCGGCAGCACCCGGATATGAAGATCTCCGTTCCCATACCCGTCCAGGTTTGGCATCCCCTTGCCTTTAAGCCGGAAGACCTTGCCTGCTTCAGTGCCGGAGGCAATCTTCAGGCGCGCGTACCCCTCAAGAGTCGGCACTTCAATTTCCCCGCCCAGCGTCGCGATATCGAAAGGAACAGGCATTGTAAGAACCAGGTCTTCGCCGCGACGTTCAAATATTTCGTGGGTCCTGACGTGAATGACTACGTAGAGATCACCGGCCGGCCCGCCTCGCACCCCGCCTTCCCCCTTGCCCGCAAGACGAAGTCTGGATCCTGTTTCAACGCCCTTTGGAATCCTGAGCGAAAGTTTCTTCCTGCTCTTAACACGTCCCTGCCCTCCGCAGTCCTTGCATGGGGTCCGAATTACAGAACCCGTGCCGCCGCAAACCGGACAGGCCTGCCTGACATGGAAGAACCCCCCGCCGGACACCACTTCGCCGCGGCCGCCGCAATGCCTGCAGGTTTCCTTCTTCGTTCCTGGCGCCACGCCATTCCCCTTGCAGGTCTTGCATTCCGCGCTAAGCGGGAACGCTATCTCACGCTCGGAGCCGAAAGCCGCCTCTTCGAGGTCGATTTCCAGGTCGAAACGCAGGTCGGCACCTGACTGAGGACCCGTCCTGCTTCGCCGGCGCCCTCCGCCGAAGAACTCATCAAAGATTCCACCGCCGCCTCCACCGCCGAAAAGGCTGCCCAGGATGTCCTGAATATCGGCGGAGTGAGTGAAATCGCGCGAGAAATCGAATCCGCCCGGACCAAATGCCGATTTCATACCCTCGTGCCCAAAACGATCGTACTGCTCGCGCTTATTAGGATCGCTGAGCACCTCGTAGGCTTCCGAGACTTCCTTGAATTTCGCCTCGGCTTCTTTATCGCCCTGATTGCGGTCGGGGTGATATTTCATAGCCTGTTTACGGTAGGCCTTCTTGATCTCTTCGGCTGATGCGCCTTTCGAAATACCAAGAAGCTCGTAATAATCCTGCTTTGAAGCCACGTTTATCAGCCTTCCGTTTCAGCCTTGCCACTGGACACAACTACCTGCGCGGCGCGAAGTATGCGCCCCTTAAGCTTGTAGCCAAGCCTGGTCTGTTCAACCACCATGTTCTCCGCAACATCTTCCGAGGGCAGGTGCAAGATGGCCTCGTGTTCGTTGGGATCAAACTCCTTGCCCTTGGCATCTATAGGCTCTAACCCAAACTTGGCCAGCACGCCTTTGAACTGATCGCCGACAAGGCTTACACCGTCAACAAGGCCCGGCGGACAGTCATGGTCTCGCGCGGCCTGGACCGCCATGTCCAAGTGATCAATTACCGGAATAATCTCCGTCATAAGGTCCTCGTTGGCCCTTGCATAAGTCTCGCCTCTTTCGCGGGCCACCCGCTTACGGAAATTGTCGAAATCTGCCTGAAGCCTCAGAAGCCTGTTCTCCAGGTCTTCCTTTGGCTTATCGGCTTCGGTCTCTTCCGGCGCCAAATCCGCATTCTTGGGCTCTTCGGCCTTGTCGGCCTTCTTGGCGTTCTTTTTCTTACCTTTGTCTGCCTTAACCATCCCCAAATCCTCTCCCAGTGAATAAAGACGTGCTAGAGTGCCAAAACGCAGAGGCCCGCGTCAAGTTCAGGCAGGATCTGCCGCAAGCAGTTTCACAACTTTCGCCGCTCTCTTCTGCTTCTTCAGCTTCTTTCGAACTTCCGGATCCGTGAGCCTGAAATTCATTGCGGCCATGAATGCAAGATACTGGTCGTTGGCATCCAGCGGGACCAGCGACAGAATAAACACTTCCGATGGCTGGCCGTCCAACGACTCAAAATCCGCGCCTTCCGGCTTTATTCCGATGGCTACAGACAGCTTGTCAACAGCGGACGTCTTGGCGTGAGGGAACGCAATACCATTGGCCAGTCCGGTACTCAGCTCCCTTTCGCGCTGCATCACGTCGCGCTCAGCGGCCTCGCGGTCCCTGATCTCGCCCTTAGCTTCGAGCATGTCCAGCAGCTCGTGAATGATGCCCTCTTTCGTGGACGATTCAAGATTCAGCCTGACCGTGTCCTGCGATAAAACTTCATTTAGATTCATAAGAGTCGAAATATAGCCTGAACTGCTTTGTAGTCAAGGCTTGAGACCTCCATGCAAAATTGTTCCTGAATAAAAACTCCCGCAGGACTTCCCCCACAGGCAGCCATCCCCCGGGCGTTCACTTCCTGCGGCGGTACGGCACACCTTGTTCGTTTAGATATATCTGATCAATAAAGTTGACCGCATATGACTCAGACTTGAAGGTCGTCTTCGTAAACATGTTTCTTCCAGACTGGTGCAGGACAGTGATGTTCCCCTTGCGGTCGACATCTATCACAGGTTTAAAAACGCGTATCAAGCCGCCGAGCAGAAAGACGCCGTATACGATTTCGCTCTGAGGCTCCTCCGCCCGCAGGAAAAGGTATTCCTTCTGGTTCCTGTTCCAATACCTCAGGGAGTATTTCCTTATCCTGTTAGGGTCTCCGGGAATGCTCCTGGTTACAGAGGTGGTCTCAATACCGTCAACCACATCAATAAGCATTCGCTTCGAACTCCAAACCCTTCCACCGTGCTCAAGTTCTACAAACACATCGTAAGACCCGACCTTACTCAGGGAATACCACCTGGTAAGATCTATCATCAGCGTCTTCTTCTCGCCCGGCTTGAGCTCCAGGTAATCGACCAGCGGCAATCGGTTGATTCGCACCGCCGGCTTCTTCATGGCGTAACGAATGGTAAACCTGAGCTCATCGGCCCTGTTGGTCTTCGAGCTGTCCAGCACTACCTTGTAGTCATCGTCGTTGTATATGGTGACGAAGGCGGTTACCTTCTCGTACTGAAGGTATTCGACGTGCTCGAGCTTGAGCGAAACATGAACGTCGGCCCATACATTTACAGCGCACAGCTGCGCTAGGGCTAAGAATGAGAGAAGGCAGACTGGTCTTTTCATAAGATTCCTCAAGGCCTCACGTCTTCAAGTGAATCAAGAATCAGGTGCAGCACCACCTGATGCGCCTCCTGTATCCGCTCCGTAGCGTCTCCAGACACAACTATTTCGACATCTGAAAGACCGGCCATCGGCCCGCCGTCACGACCAAGAAGCGAAACTACCGAGCACTCCCTCTTTCTGGCCGCATCAATTGCATTCTTCAGGTTGGCGGCATTGCCGCTGGTGCTGAAAAGCACAAGGACGTCGCCGGGCCTTCCCAGCCCTTCAACCTGCCTGCTGAAAATGCTGTCATAGCCGTAATCGTTGCCTATGCAGGTAAGAGCGGTGGTGTCCGCACAAAGGCATATCCCCCCAAGTGAAGGGCGGTCTGACCTGAACCTGCCAACCAGCTCCTCGCTCATATGAAGGGCCTCGGCAGCACTGCCGCCGTTCCCGGCCGTCATGACCTTGCAGCCCTTCTCCAGGGACTCGCGGATCAGCGCAGCGGCACGCTCTATAGGCCCCAAATGGGCTTCCAGCGACTGCACGGCGGCCACGGCGTCAGCAAGCCCGGCCTTTAATCTGTCTGCGAGAGGTGATGGCATAAGTGTCTCTTCCTTAAATGATTCGCTATCCTAGCAACCCGAGATGGGCATGTCCACACCTCTGTGAGCTGAACGATATGCGTTAAATGCAAATTCGCGAATAACGGGGATGATATGCCGCGATCCAGTCAGCGCCCTGTGCGGGATCGACCCAGAACAGCACGCGAGCCGAAGTATATGAGTGTTAGGATCAGCCCGCTGGGGATCCAGCCCGCAAAGAGAAAGGCGAAGGGCCCGCCCGTGTCTGAAAAGGCTTCGTCCGGAGGCGCCGCTGAGCTCTGCCACGCCGCATATCCACGATCCACGCCCAGGAACATCGCTATCCAGAGGACCAGGATCCCAAGCATGAGCAGCGCCATACGAGACCAGAGCCTGGAGATACGCGCGCCAGCGACTGTCACTGAAGCCGAGAAGAGAATACCGAGAGCCAGATATTTCAAGCCGTACGCAAACAGCACCCATATCGACTCAAAGAGAACATTGTCCGTCATTTCCGACCCCTTTCATTTCTGCCTTTGACCAGGGGAAACGCCTGGGCGAGCACAACCATCATCATGCTCGGCAGGAGCGAGCCCACTGAAACTGCTATGAACCCGGCCACAATCAACACAGCCCAGACTGTGAATTGAAGTTCAGGAAACCTGACTCCGTCGAAGTCTGCGAAAATCAGCCTGAGTTTCTTGATCGACGCGTACACGATAGCCAACCCAATGGCAGCGTATAGAAGAGGCATCATGGCAGCAAAGAACTGGAACCTGCCCCCGGTAACAGGCGTCACACCCTCGGCCGGGCTTCTAGTCATGAGCCATAGAAGATTGACCTCGCCAAGATATGGCGCATGGACCGGATCAGACAGCACTTTGGTGCCGAGCAGCGTTCCGTCAGGCATCGGCCAGCATGCCGCGAGAACCTGGACCCCCAGCGTGTAAGCATGGTCAAAACGCCCATTCGCAACCGCTGCCGCGTATCCAAATGCGTTCGCCGCTGGACTGAACCCGGCTATTATCGGGCCCGCGTCTACATCGAAGCCCCACTCCTGGTCCGGCAGCCCGCGCGGAAACTCCCTGAATCCGGCCGCCCACCATTTCTCCTGCCAGAAGTGCTCCTCGTAGTCGGAGTACCACGCGCGGGTGCGTTCGGGATATAAGTCCTGGGCAAAGATAAGGAAGTAAGAATTGCCTATTCCCCGCGACGGCGACTCGAAACCGCTCTCCGTGAAAGGAGACCTGTACATGTCATGATGCCGTCCGGTCAGGCTGTCGACCGTGTATGGCAAAAGCCCAAGACGATCCAGCATCTTGCCCTGGAAAGCGCGCTCGGCCCGCCGGATGAATTCTGAATGATCGATTCCTGTGATCGCGCCGGCCTCTTTAATCCAGGCCACGGCGGCGAAAATGTCGATCGGATAGCACTCACCCGGATAGTCATCGAGGACCCCGTGCGGCGACTCGTCCAGTGCCTTTGCCAAGGTCACACACTGGTCTTCGAGAAACGCCTGGTACTCATTATTGCCGGTAAGGACCTGATAGCTCTTAAGTCCTGCAATGAGCAGAGATCGAAAGAAGACGTTCTGCTCATGAAGATAGCCTTCACCCCAATGCTCCCGGACCCACCAGTGGTGGTTAGTGTCCATTATGATGTCCTTGGCCGCCTCTATGGTCTCCGCCGCGTACAGCCGCGGCGCCTCGGCGGAAAGCGAATTATCCTTCTCCCAGGCGTTCTGAAGGCTTTCGGTTGCCATGAGATAGAAAACCGAACCAAACACCGGCCACTCCGTACTCGGCACATCATACAGGTCCAATTCAGCCGCCACGCCGGAGGCAATCCGTTCCCGGGCCCACGATTCATATCGCGGCGTTATCGCCTTATGCACCCGCCATGCGACGCGAGGGACCTCACCCTTCTTTAGAGCTGGATCAGACACATCACGAAACACCATGAAAGCGGGAATAATAAAGAAGTATGCCGCGAGAAACAGCTGCACGGCACAATTCATTCCGGACATCCTTCGAATCATCGCTGAACGTTTCATCAGATACCCCCTTAAGTGGATCCCGCTATGACCGCTGGGGAGGGAGGGACGGCTTCCACGCCGTCCGGCTTGCCCTGTGAAGCTCGCAGAGCGAAGTATGGTCCGGGTGGAACCGGACCCTCCCACCTGTTAATCCTGTCCTTCTGCGCATTCTTCTAACCTTTCATCCACGCGTGCTCACCGCACTG
>JBFIFS010000090.1:0-9550 GCA_041602695.1 Kiritimatiellia bacterium | reverse complement strand
GGAAAGATCCGAGCGCATTCGGCCTGGCCTGAAACCAAACGATACCGCAGCTTCTGCATGTTGCCGCCGCAGGGTGATATCCGGGCGACATCGACAAGGGCAATGAGGTCCTCGCGTGATACCGGCTTCGACTGGTCGTACCGCCTTATGCTCCTGGCCCTCCTTGCAAGATCCAATATAGACATGTGTTTCCCCTCCGAAGCGAGTTAATGCCCCACTATAGAAAACCGCGCGGCCAGATCAAGCTTCCGGAGACAATTGTGGACGGAACAAACCCGTAACTACCGGCGGCGGGTTCAGTCCGTCTACAATAGCAGCAAAGCCGAACAGGCTACTTCCCGGCAGACATCTTCTTTATCACCAGGCGCGGCGCCTTCATCAGGCCGCAGGGAACAAGCTGGTATCCGTCAATCCAGTTCGCACCCTTTCCCTTCAGGAATTCACCGGGGCCGGTCCAGCGCGGCCACTTCTCCGAATTGTGCAGGGGCCCGTGCGAATTCCTCCTATGGCCGAGGACTTCAATGGCCAGCTCATCAGGACCGCCGGTGAGACAGTCCGTTACGTCTATCTCGTTGGGCTCCCAGCCAATGACACCGGCCTCTTTGCCGTTAACCAGCAGTCTCACGGCGGCGCCACGATATTCAGGCACCTCTACGACGAGGCGCTGCGATCCGCGCAGCTTCGGGCTGACGGTCTTCCTGTAACACACGGACCCGGAGTAGAAGGGCAGGCCCTGCTTGACCCAGTCGCCGACACGCAGGCTGTTTGGCAGAGGCGTGATCGACACTTCCGTGCCCTGCACCGCCGCGCCGAACGATCCGAGCAGGTAGACAATCTCGAGCCCCGGATGCTTCTCATCGTAATCGCACGACATAGTGATAAGGTTGCGCCCCTTCTTGAGAAGACTCGGATCAACAGGCAGCTTCCTGAGCGAACGGTCGCACCACCAGCCGGCATCGCTGTCGGCGTCAAGCAAATGGCCATTGACCCTGATCCTGAACGTCTCCGGCCTCTCAATTGCCAGGAACAGCGGTCCCGACGGCACCTCTTTGACCTCGAACGAGTATTCGAGTCCAACGTCAATGCGCCTCAGCTTTTCGGGATACTCCCTGGCCCAGGGCTGGACCATCTGTCCGCCGCGCCGCTTGATCCCAAGCTCGTCACGAATCAGGAGGTCCGCATTCACAGCATCGTCCGACTGGAACCAGGCCCGCTTGCCGATTTTCACCCTCGGCCTGTCCAGCACGAGCACATTGTCTTCAGACAGCGAATACTTCCACGCCTTTGCGGGAAGGGCCCTGGCTGACACCTGCTTCAGGGCCGGACGGGGCGCGGCCTTCCGGCCAGCCTTCCTTGGAATCATGAATATCCTGCTCCCCAGCGCCGGCAGGTCGGTAGCTATGGCCCAGACACTGCCCTTTGCTTTCGCGTTAGCTCCGTAGACAGCGCCTGTGTCCGTATCCAGCTCCAGCGGCTGGCCCTTGAAGCCCGGCGCCGAGACCTCGACGCGCACATCGGCAAATGACTCGTTTCGGTCTCGCGCCATGGTTGGATCGTGAACAGTAGCCTTCAACTCGCTGCGCCTGTGCCCCGTGTTGCAGATAAACAGGTAGATCGCGTCCTTGTCCTCGCGCAGCTGATAGAGCGTCGGGGCGATCTCACTGCCGCCCCTGTCGGTAATCGAAACGCGCCTTGCGACATCGCTGATCGCCGCTGCGATCTTTGGCCCCCTGGCCGGAGCGCTCAGGCAGGTCGCGGCAAACGCCGCGACGTCACCGGACAGCACGGCATCAACATACTTCGCGGGCGCCCCGGCGAAGACCACGCGGCCGCCAGCCTTCCTGAACTTCCTGAGGAGGTCGAGAGTAGTCCTGCGCATAGTCGTCATCGGAGGAACTACCACTGCCTTGTATTCCGCCTTTGCTATCTTGAGATAAGGAGAGCCCTTCCTTTTCCCGGCCCGACCGTGTTCAGCCATGATCGCTTCATCGCCGTAATCGAAATCAATATTTTCGATCAGCAGCGAGTCGCGCAGCGAGACGAGTGACGCGTCGAGCTTTCGGCTCTCCTCCGAGCCGCTCCACTGGCTTCCGGGAACAGCCCATGTGCTTTCCAGCGGGTGGATGACCAGCGCGTCGCGTATGTCAACGCCGGTGGAGAGCACCAGGTTTACTCTCGCGAAATAGTCTTCGACCTTCGAATATGATTCATACCAGGTATTCTGGTAAAAGATGCCTGCGGGGTAATCGCGCTTTGCCTGCCCCTCCATCGTGTACCACGACAGGTGCTGGCACCTGACGTTTATTCCCAGCGCTGCCTGCCAGTCTCCAACAGCTTTATGGCCAAGGAACGGAAAATCCCAGCCCGTACAGCCGTAGATCTCGTCCAGGCGCCACCGGCGTCCAAACTGACGTGCAACAGAGGCCACCTGCTTGGGAGTGTCATACTCCCTGCTGTGCTCTGTCAGCAGGTCCATGCCGGGCACCTGCATGTGCTCATAGAAGCGCATTGTCGAGCCGACAACTCTCGTCTGTGACGAAGGCGTCTCTTCGCACAGCACGTGGCCCGTATGCGGAAGGTTGTGCTTTTCACACCACTCCCCTATCTGGCGGGCAAACGCCTCCGTGAAAAGGTGCGTCACGCAGTCAACATAGTGGTACTTGGTCCTGCAAACAGGTTCGCCAGGACGCGCAAAGAAGAGTTCAGGCAGGCGCGCGATGAGGTCATACCCGTAACGCTGACGGAAGACGCGCGGCAGGCGCCCGGTCCACGCAGTCGCGTTGCGCACCAATATGCCGGGGAAGTTGGGCTCATCCGTGAAAATGCCCGGCACACGCTTACCGAAGTGCCTGCCTACCCTCTTCAGGTATTCCTTATGCGTGACATCAATGAACTTCTTGACCGCGTCATGGTTCATGCAGTCCAGGTAAGCCTGGCCATTATGCCAGTCAGTATCTCCGGCGACCACCACCTCGAACACGAGTACTCTCTCGCCCTTCGCGAGCCCGGCCGGGCGCCTGCCTTTGGCCAGGCGCTTCATGCTGCACAGCTGACCGTCTTCAATTACCGCCGTGAAAGCCGCGACGATATCCGGTGTCCATTTCAGCCCAGCCGGCCTCTTCAGCTCCGTCATGACCAGCCGTCTGCTGCGGAAACGGTGGTCCTTTGTGACAAGCCCGCCCGCGGCCCCGGAAGGCCAACGGTCTTCGTCATACAGCCATGCCTGCATATCAAGCTTCTCCGCCTCGTCAATGCAGGCTTCCACGCATTTGAACCAGTCGTCAGACAGATATGCCGTATCAAGCCCCACCCTCGAATGCATAAAGAACCCGCCGAGCCCCATGCGGTTCATGAGACGAATCTGTTTGCGAAGCTCCTCCGGTTCAAGCTTGCCGTTCCACGCCCAGAACGGGGCGCCCCTGTACTGACTGCCGGGATTTTTGAACTCTTTGGTGATCGCCTTCTTCATCATCAGTCTCCTTATGGCTGTTGTTCAGCTTTCACAAAATACACGCCGCGGCCTGCGGTCAGCCTTGACTTTTTCGCCCATGATAGCATTATCTGGCCAATGACTGAAATGCGGCATACGACGCGGAGATTCCCTGATAAAGACTGTCCTGTAGCCATAATACGGATGGAAAGGCAGGACGATATGGGCTCACACTCGCACTCGTTCACCGAGGTGGTGGTCGTAACATCCGGCAAGGGGGTCCACTCGGCAGGCGAGCACGAGTGGCTGATAGCCTCGGGAGACGCTTTCGTTATCAACAGGACTATTGCGCACGCCTATAAGAACACGCAGGGGCTCGAACTTATCAACATCCTCTTCGACGAAAAGCGGCTGCGGATTCCCGTGCGCGAGCTGTCGGGCCTTCCCGGCTACATCGCGCTTTTTACCCTTGAGCCCGCCTGGCGCAACAGGCACGAGTTCAGGAGCCGCCTCAGGCTGGGAGTGAAAGACCTGATCCGGTCGGAAGAGATCATCGACAGCATGGAAAGCGAGCTGGGCGGCCGCATGCCTGGCTACAAGGTCGCGGCCACAGCGCTCTTGACCCAGCTGATTACCCACCTCTCCCGGTGCTACTCGCGAATGGAGGAGAGCTCCTCGGTCGGCCTTCTGAAGATAGGATCTGCAATCAGCCATATCGCGGAGAACTACCACAAACCTGTCGACCTGGAGAAGCTGGCCAGGCTTGCCGGCATGCCGGTCCGCAGCTTTCAGCGGACCTTCAAAGACGCGATGGGCACTTCGCCCATCGACTACCTGCTCAAGATAAGGATCTCCCGGGCGGCGGAGCTGCTGCGCTCAGGGCACTTCAGCGCGACAGACGCCGCCTATGAAGTAGGCTTCAATGACAGCAACTATTTCTCGAGGCAGTTCACACGCATAGTTGGTATGCCTCCCGGAAAATACAGAAACAGAAACGCCGCTTAGAGAGAAGCCGGCCCTCAGGAGCTGAGCTCTTTGCTGCGCTCGGCCGCGGCCCTGATCGTCTGGGCAAGCGCCTTCGCCACCTGCGGCTTGCTAAGGATCTTCATTCCGGCCTCTGTGGTGCCCTTGGCGGAGCTGACCGCCTGGATCAGCTCTTCAGCGCGCATGCCTTTCTCAAGGAGCAGCTTGCCTGTTCCGAGCATCGTCTGCTCAGCCAGAAGCAGGGCCTCTTCCCTCTTGAGCCCTTCGGCAACTCCCGCCTCCACCATGCAGAGGGAAAGATAAGTGAAGAAGGCCGGCCCTGATCCGCTTATCGCAGTGACCGCGTCAAAAGCGCGCTCCGGCAGCTCGAGGACCCTTCCGAAACACCTGAGCAGATGGGCGACGGTCTTCGTGTCCTTTTGCGTGGCCCTCGTGCCTCCGCAGTAAACACTCATCGCCTCGCCGGCCAGGCAGGCCAGGTTCGGCATGACCCTGACAACGCGCCTGCCCTCAAGTATGCTTTCAATTACCTCGATGGTCTTTCCCGCGGCGATAGAAACAACTATCTGCTTTTCGGATACGGCGCCGGCAATGTCATTGAGCACCGTCTTCAGCTCCTGCGGCTTCACCGCGAGGAAGACCACATCGCTCTCACCCACGGCCATCTCGTTCTTCGCATAAACGTTAACGCCGTACTTTCGCTTCAGCGTGTCCCGCCGCGAGCGATGGATGTCGCTTACAAACATCCTGTGAGGAGAGACCTCTCTGGTCTTTATGAAAGAGGCAATCATCGCCTCTGACATCTTGCCGCCGCCTATAAAACTGACCTTCATCTCAATTGCCCTGCCCTTATTTCCAAAATAGAACTGGCGAATACTACAGGTATAGTGCTCATTTTGCAACGCTCTTTGCAAATTTGCGAATTTCTCTTGCCCATGTGCATTGTCATTACCTATTCTTAAAGTTAAGAGGAAAAGGCGATGCCCCAGAAAATAATGCTGGTAGACAACGAGGCAAGCATCCTGAGCGTCCTGAGCACAGTGCTCAAGGTCGAAGGATACGAGGTCAAGTCGAGCCGCGAAGTTGAGAAGGCGAAGGAAATCATTCGCGAAGAGGACTTCGATCTTCTCATTTCAGACATTCGCATGACGCCGCTCAGCGGCATGGACCTGCTCAAGTGGGTCAGGAACGAGAAGCCCGACATCTCGGTGATCATGCTCACGGCGTACGGGTCCGTCGAAACAGCCATTGAAGCGATGAAGCTCGGTGCTTTCGATTACGTAACCAAGCCCTTTAAGGTTGATGAGCTGCTCATAACCATTCAGCGCGCACTCGAATACAAGAATGTCCTCAGCGAGAACGTGGACCTCAAGGCGCAGCTCAACACGAAATACCAGTTCGAAAACATTGTGGCAGAGAGCACGCCAATGAAGAACGTCTGCTCTATGATTGAGCGCGTCGCGCCGACAGACACCACGGTCCTCATATACGGCGAAAGCGGAACCGGCAAAGAGCTTGTCGCAAAGGCAATCCATTCGCACAGCACGCGCCGCAACAATAAGTTCATGGCAGTCAACTGCGCGGCCCTCCCCGAACAGCTGCTTGAGTCCGAGATGTTCGGCCACGTAAAGGGCGCCTTCACGGGCGCGGCGACGAACAAGAAGGGCCTTTTCGAATCCGCCGAGGGGGGGACGATCTTCCTGGACGAGATCGGCTCCATATCCCTTAACATCCAGGGCAAGCTGCTGCGCGTACTGCAGGAAAAGGAAATACGCCGGGTCGGCGGGAATGACACCATCAAGGTCGACGCGCGGGTCCTCGCCGCGACGAACGTAAAGCTTGAGGACCTCATAAAGCAGGGTCTGTTCCGCGAGGACCTCTACTACAGGCTGAACATCATTCCGATCAACATCGAGCCGCTGCACAACCGTAAAGCCGATATCGGTCCGCTTATATTCCATTTCCTGAGACAGGAGCTGGGCCCGACGCGCGAACTTCCCACGATTCCGAAAGAGGTCATGCATATCCTGGAAAACTACAAGTGGCCGGGCAACGTTCGGGAGATTGAAAACGCCATAAAGCACTGCCTCGCCTTCGCCAGGAACAACACGATCAACCTTCAGGACCTTCCGCCGCGCATCATCACGGCGGCGCAGACGATGGGTAAAGAGCCCGAGGATGAAGGCGGCCGGTTTGAGTCCCTCAAGGGCTTCCTGCGGGCAAAGGAAGGCGAGTACCTTCGCCAGGTGCTTGATAATTTCGGGGGCGACAAGGAGAAGGCGGCGGGCGCGCTGAAGATAAGCCTGGCAACTCTCTACAGGAAGCTTTCCGAATCCGGAGTTGGCGAGTCCGACGAGTGATCCTCAGCTCGTGAGGGCCGCGACCATCTTCTCAAAACACTTCAGGCAGAAGTTGTACGGCATCTTTATTATTCCGGACACAAAAGGTATGAGCCCGTAGTTGGCAAAGACGAGCAGGATCACGTAAACGATCCCCCCTATGAAAAGCTTCTGCCTCCAGGATATCTTCTGCCTGTGTTTTCTCGAAGTCCGCCGCGGCGTCTCGCCGCGCCTGTGCTCCGGCTCCACCCAGTTTTCCGGCAGGGTGCTGTCAACGCTGCCGCTCTGATAGGCATTGATCGAATCAATAACGCCGCCAAGCGACCGCTCCTTCGAGACGTGTCCGCCGCCGCTGTGGACCGCCTTCATTACTTCGGGCTCTGAGTTGGCCGGACAGGCAATCATTCCGGCCACATCCCTGTCCAGCATGCTGATATCGTTGTGGCCGTTCCCGATGGTCATGATCTCTTCTTTCCTGATGTCCAGGTGCCTCGCCAGCTCGGACACGCAGAGCCCCTTAGTGAACGGCACCGTCCTGACGTCCACTTCATCCTTCGTCAGGAAGACCTGGAGGTGCCGGAACTCCCTGAGTTTCTCTTCGAGCACTTCAGACGCGACCCGGGCGGCTTCAGGGGAATCAAACCGCAGCCGAAGCCGCGTCTTCGTCCGCTTGAGCGTGCTCACGCCGCCGGAGACTCCCGTTATGGTATCGTGCCAGTCCGTTATGGCCTCGCGGCCGGTCAGGTTGTTCAGCCAGATTATGTAGGCGATGCGCAGGTTCCAGATGATGTGCGGCATGTAACCCATCCTGGTCCGCTCAAAAATATACGCGTGGCTCACAACCACGAAGTCCGGCTGCATGCCCATCGAACGCATCGGGGAAAAGAACCGCTTGAAGCTGGTCAGGTCACGGCCCGTGCACGCCACCCAGATGGTGTTGTAGTTTCTCCTGAGCTCAGTGACCTTTTCGCGATAGGAGTTGTATAGGGGAAACTCCGTTGCGCTCCCGATAAGCGTACCGTCGAGGTCCGTCGCGAGTAGTTGAATGACGTTCATGAAAAACCGAGGCTACATTCCGCGTTTCGTAATCTCGTTCTTAAGCTCCACCTGGAACGCCCGCACGTCTTCTTCAGTGGGCCTGTACCCCTCGTTGTCCCCGGGATCGAGGACCATTCGGCCCATATTGTCCACGGCCCATGAGGCCTTTACGCCGTCGCTGAATACGACCGTTCCGCTGACAACGGCCCCGGCCTTTACGACGCGGTCCATTTCCACGGTTACGCCGCCGCCGACACCGGGCCCCTGTTCAAGTTCCGCACCGGCCGGCGGCGCGCCAGCGTCGCCCGCGGTCGCTGCTTCCGGCTTCGGCGCCGTTTCCTTGTCCTTCAGGGCGCACCCAATGTCCAGGACGAGAAACCTCACATCCATGTAGGTCATGCTGATCCCGAATTCAGAATTAATGTTCTTCTGTATTTCAGATAAGCCAAGCCCCTCTTCGGCCCACTTGGCTACAGTCTGTTTCTGGGTCTCGTTAAGCTCCATCAGAATCCTCCCTAGAAGCCAGAACTATCCATACCAGGCAGCGGATTGTCAAGGTAAGTCATGCCTGCGCCGCGCCGCGGGGCCCGTGAGCAGGCGCTCGGGCGCAGAAACCCCCGCTTGAAAAACACGGGCTGATTTCGCAGAATGGTTTCATCAAACACAAGGAGAAATGATGAGGAAATTGATCGCAGCATGTATCGTCCTGCCCGTCATCCTAACCGCATGCAGCAGGCAGCCTGAACCGGAAGAGTCCATGCCGCCGCTTACCATCCTGTTCCAGGACGTGCGCGCCGCTATTGATGCAGATAACATTCCCCAGGCCATGGCACTGCTTGATGAAGCGTATGCCGATGACGCGTTTGCCGGGGAGCGCGCACAGATACTTAACGCCGCGCTTTCAATACAGCTTTCCAACGACATGGTAGATGACGCGGTCGCCCGCTTCAACAGGGCGGCGCAGGACTCACCCGAGATCGCGGAGTATTCATTCGGCATGCTGGCGAGCACCATGAGAAACCAGGCGGAACCTGCCGCTCTCCTGGAGTGGACTGCGTCCCTTCTTCCAGTGGCCTTTTCGGAGCCGACTGCCGTCCGCGTCTATATCACACACGCGCACGCCCTGCTCGCAAACGACAAGGCCGATGAAACGGTCCAGCTTGCAGCTCTGTCCCGGGAGAAGTTTGCTTCTTCTGCCTGCCTGCAAGTATATCGCGGCATGATCTCATCGGCCATCTCCCTTGGGAAGAGGGACGCGGCGGTCCGGATTATCGATGCGATCGCCAGCGGCGCCGACGGCGACGCTGCAGTGCTCGAGTTGGTAACACTCTCTCGCATGGACCTGCTGATCGGTGATGGGAAATGGGAGGAATACGCGGCGCTCCTCGGCGAGAAGATAGCGGACATCAGCGGCCCCGGAATGGCAGGAACCCTGGCGAGGGCCCTCCGCGCCATGGATCCCGAAGCCCAGAGAGGCATCAGGGAACGCGTATGCCTGCTTGTCATAGAAGCCCGCAAAGCGGACGAGGCCTGCGTAATAACGGCCGCACGTCACTGGATGAATGCGGCGGCAGAGAAAGATCCCGCCGCCGTGCCCGCCAGGGCAAGGCGCCTGCTTGATAAAGGGATTGCTCCAAGCCAGATGCTGAGGTTCCTGCCCAACTCCTTCTACGCGGTGCTCAATACGGAAGATCCCGCCAGGCTGCAGGAGATGGTGGCCATCGCCAAAGAGCTGCGCCCCGCCCTTACCGCGGAGCGT
>JBFIFS010000089.1:0-9611 GCA_041602695.1 Kiritimatiellia bacterium | reverse complement strand
AGCCGCAGCGCCCTCCGGTCGACCTCCGCGGAGCGGTCCTTGTCGCTTCTGACTTCTTCGATACGCGCTCTGGCGGCCCGGTGTTCGCCCAGCTTGATCAACAGCTCGGCGGAGTTAAGCTTAACGTCATTTGCGGAGTATTCCGCGGTATCTATCAGCTCAAGGGCTTTCTCCATGTGCTTCCTGGCCTCCTCGAGGCGCCCGTTCTGCATATGCACGGTGGCAATTGTATCGTGTATGTGAAAGGTCTTGTTTGGGACCCTTTCAAGCTCCGGCAGCAGCGCCGTTGCCTCGTCAAGCGTATCGCCGTCCTGGGCCATTGTGTAAACTAGGTTGTTGAGTATCATATCTTTCTCCGGATACAGCGCCCGGGCCGATTGCAGGATGTCGACCGCCCTTTCCAATTCGCCTTCTATCCGGGCCGACTCCGCCGCAAGCATGAACGAGCGCGCCGTTACATTGCGGACGTCCTTCTTTATCAAAGTGTTGAGAATACTCAGGGCCCTCACTGTATCGCCCCGCTCGAAGTAGACCATGCCGAGGTCTTCGGTCCATTTCTTCTTTTCCGGATACGCTGCCCTGAGCTGTTCAAGAGCTTCGACCAGGTTCCCGTCTGCCATCCGCCCGGCGGATTTCAGCGCCACGATCATTTCGTAGAACGGCGCCGGATCGAGGGCGTTCTCAACACCGCGCAACGCGCTTGCGAGGGCCCCGTCCAGGTCTCTCCTGAGAAGGGCGCACCGCAGGGCCAGCATGTTCGCTGAAAGCAGCCCCTGCGCTTCGCTCTCCGCTGCCGCAGCAAGCGCGAATGCCGCGCGGAACTGGCGCTTCCTGATAAGAAAGTCACCGGCACGAATGTACGTCTCCGGCGGAAACGCTCCCTCCGCCAGGACCTCCGCAATTTCCAGGCTGACTGTGGCGTCATCGTCTTTGGAATACTCGGCGGTGACCAGCGACGCCAGCCATATTTCCGGATCGTCCGGACAGCGCTCCCGGGCCTCGGCAATAATGTTCCTGTCGCCCTCGCTGACCGCGATCAGCATGCGCCAGAGAACAGGCGACTTCGGCAGCAGCCTCGCTGCTTCACGGGCGGCAGCCTCTGCAAGGTCGCGTTTCTCCTGCCGGCCCGCCAGAACAGTGAGCCTGTGCAGCGCCGAGGCTTTCTCGCGCCGGTTCCTTCCGGCTTCTGACCAGGACTCAACCGAAGCTTCACCGTCCCTCAGGAAGGCGGCCTCCAGCTCAGCCATTCGCATCAGCAGCGGGCTCTTCAGCTCGGTCCTTAATCGTGACAGGGCGGTGAAGCGCTCCCGTAGCTCATCCTCGCCCAAGGGCTCCGGCCACCTGTTCTCTACGGTAAGTTCCGCCGGAGGAAGGGAGATTTTCTGCGAAACAGGGCCTGTTTCGCGAAGCCTTAGGCCCAGGGCGTTCGCGGCGGCCTCCGCTTCGCGATACCTGCCTGTTTCGGCGAGCAGCTTCATGCGCAGGTACGCGGTCTGCGACTCACGATCGTCTCCAAGCAGATGAAGGGCCATGTCCCTGAATCCGAACACATTCCAAAGCGACGCCTCGGCAAGGGCCAGCTCCCTCGCGCCGGGAAAGCGCGCCCTCGCCTCCTTAAGGACATCCAGCGCGTACACTCCAAGGTTCATGCTCATCAGGCTGTCGACCAGCATCAGATAGGGGCTCAGCCCCACATTGTCCTTCACGCTGAAATAGCGCCTCAATTCTTCATAGCATTCTTCCCAGCGGTTTTCGGCATGATAAAAATCAGCATGCTGGAACGTTATATCTACGGCGCGTTCCGGGTACCTCTCCGCGATCCCGTCGAGATAAGAATGCGCGTCGTCAAAACGGCCCGCAATTCCGAGGGCAATTGGATACGCGGACTCGATGCGCTCGGAGGCCCTGCCTGATTCCAGCCGCTCCTCAAACTCGGCTACGGCGCGCTTCAGCATTTTTGCCCTGAAAATCTCCCGGTCACGGCTCGACATCTCCTCTGCCAGCGGAATCTGCTTCCAGTAATGCCTGAGGAACGGACTGTCGCCTGTTAAACTGACAAACGGCCCCAGGTCTATGGTTTCCCTTCCGTCTTTCCGGGGAACGCCTATCTGGCGCCTCTTAACCAGGAACCATTTCGCGCCGTGCCGTGCCGGAGCCAGGAAGAGGTCCGGATCAGAAGGATCCAGCTCCTGCAGGCGGCGATACGCGAGCCAGCCGAGATCGGGGCGCCCGAGCCGAAACGCCATGTTCATGCGTTTGGATGTTTCGTCCGCACTGAAAGACTTGATGTTGGCGATGAAATTCTTCGCGAACCGTTTTTCCCATCTTTGGCCCGGCTCGTGCAGGGCCATGAAGTACAGGGCCCGAAGAAGCTGCGGGTCATCGGGCCAGCTTTGCAGGGCCGCTTCAAGCACCCTCGACGCGTTTGCAAGGTCTCCCTGCCTGATATACGCCTGCATAACTATCAATGCCGAAACGATGTCGTCGAAGGGGACATCGAAGTTGTTCGATTCAGCTATGACCGGCCACTGCTCACGGGAAGCAAGATACGGATATATGCCGCGTATCCTGGAGGTCGTAAAAGCGCTGCCCGCCGCAACCAGCACATTGCTGGAGACATCGGCGAGATCGTCCAGTATCACTGCGTACTCCGCCTTCACAATGGCAACTCCCGGAATCTCCTGCTCCGAAGGCGGCAGGGCATCGACAAGGGACAGCGCCTCTTCGGGCCGCTTCAGCGACATCAGCGCCCAGCTCTTCATGACGGTCTCAAAAGTGTCCAGCGGCGGCGCTATCCTGTTTACCGTTTCGAGGACTTCGGAGTACTTCTCACGCAGAATCAGCACGTGGGCCTTCTTGTCCAGCAGTTCCCTCGATCCCGGCATGTAATCCAGCGCGGCGTTTACGGCCGCCTCAGCGGATGCCGGATCCGTCTCCATGAGCCCGGTCACAACATCGGAAATCATCGCCGCCCTGTGAAAAGGCCTTCGCTTGTAGCCCGCGAAGGCGCAGGCCAGCGATATGAGCAGGATCGGCAGGACCCACTTGAGCGAGAGGAGGATCAGGTACCATATGCGCGGCAGAGTATTGGCCAGGTCGGGTCCTTCAACTTCGTCTTTCTCGATCTGTTCCCTGAGCTTCCTTGCCTTGAGCGTGCGGACTTTCCACCATGACATTTCTGCCTGCACCAGGAAGATGGCCGTCAGAAGAAAGAGCCCGAGCGAATCGTGCAGGAACGTTTCGCTCCAGGCCTTCGGCATGCGGTCCGCCCAGGAAATCATGAAGGTAATCCGGACGATGTTCAGGACCAGCACCTGCAGGCTTCCGAGAACCATGAAGACGATCGTCTCCCACCACTTCTGCTTGAAAAGAATACTCACGCCAAGAACACATATGAGCATCGTGACCGCGGCCCTCATTCCGCTGCACGCCTCCGGGACCCCGAAGACATGGTGCCCTGTCCTTATAAAGACCCCGTCCGCCCAGACACGGATGTTGAAGATATGAAGAAGCCATTCACCGCCCATGATCGAAAGCTTCTGCATGAGGACCTCAAACCATCCGAAAAGGCGTCCCGGTAACGGATGGATCCAGTAAAGCACAAACAGCGCGCGGACTATGTCTTCCGACCATCGGTCGGGAAGCGACCACCTCAGGCAGGCGTAAAGCACGAGGATGATGCCCAGCCATTCGAACTGGTGTATCGTGAACATCAGCCCGGTAACCGCCAGCGCGGCTCCCAGAACGCCCGCGGCAATTATGCCCGGGACCCCTCCCAGCGCCCTGCTCTTGCGGGGCTTGAGCCGCAAAAGGATTACCAGCGCGAAGAAACCGGCCAGGACAAGACGTATGGTTCCGTCCCTGTCGCCCGTGAGCATCTGGATATTCGGCCAAAACCAGATGATGAACAGGCCGAACCCGGCCAGGAATACAGCTTTCTTCAAGTTATCCATGTGTGCGCTGCCGCTTTCTCACGGAGAATACTAATTCATACCACGCGACCAAGCAACTCTATCCGAAGCCGGTCAGAAGGCGTGGGAATAAGTGAACGTGCCCGCGAATATATCGCGCGAATATTCAAGATCGGGATTATCGCTCGACCTGTTGATGTGCTGGGCATACACATCGAAGTCTATGCTGCTGGTTACGGAGAAACGCGTACCCAGCCTCGCCGAAAGAGTATCGTAGTTTGAGGTATATTCAGGGTCCGTAAGCTGTGAGCCGCCGACCTCTTCGTTGTTCCTGACCGCGTACTGGGCAGAGCAGAGCACGTTGACGAACCTGGTAACCGGCAGGCTCAGGTCCATAGCGGTAGTCCAATCGCTGTACTTATTGAACGTGTCGCCCTCCGGCTCAACAGTCGAATATCCGGTGACAAAGGAAAGGGACGCCCTTTCCCGCTGGTATGTCAGCGTGTAAGTGAACGCCGACGATATGCTGAACGGTGTCCGAAATCCCGCAGAAAGCGATCTCTGGAGAACGATCCCGTGCATCACCTCCCGCGTGAGCCTCGTCGAGAGCGTTCCGCTGCTGATAACGCTCCCTACGCTTCCGACGCCCTCGCTGCTGCCGAGCGAGTACCCGACGGACAGCCCCGCGTCCGTCCGGTCCGTAAGCTGAGCGCTGGCATATGCCGAATAGCTCTGCATAGTGGAGTCCGACCTGCCGTCCGATTCATAATAGGTCTGGCCGAACGCGGTGCGGCCGCCAACAACAAGAAAAGCGGTGAGCTGGTGCTCGTAGTAGACTGCTTCGTCGAATGTGGTGTGCTCCAAATCTTCAAAATCTTCGCTCATCACAATCAGGTCCACGCGCGAGAACTCGAAGCCCAGGTTCTTCGTCTCGTCCATCAGCCAGTCTGCCGTCAGCTCGAGATCATTCTCCAGGTGCTCGTACGCCGATCCGCCGAAGTTGTCATCTATGCCGCGCAGGTCAATGTAGTCGGTACGGTAGACAATGTCGTCCGATATCCTGCCGCGTACATACTTGGTAATATAAAACTCCATGGAAAGGCTTCCGGAGGCGCCCTCTTCCGCTATGTCGAAGAAGAACTCATCTTCCTGGGTCTCCAGTGGAAAATGCGCGTAACCCAGGCTGAATGAAATGTCCAGGTCCATGTTCCGGGAGATCATAAGGTAGTTGCGGGCGTTAAGTCTTGAAACCAGCGGATACTCCTCGCCGTCCTCCTTGATGATGCCCCGTTCGTTTCCGAACAGGAAATCCGTGCCTGTGCCCTCGCTTTCCGTGTACCTGAAGCCGGCCCTTTGCTCAAAGGAAAGGTTCGAGTAGAAAGGCCCCAGCCTGAGGGTCGCGTATTCTGGCGGCTTGATCTCGCGCCGCTGGTAATACCTCAGCATCTGCGCGTTGGCCGCGGAGCAGGAGACCATCAGTATCAGCAGTATGAAGCTTTTCTTCAATCGCGTTTCCTCACATAGATCCTGAGCTCCGTTTCAGCCTGACCAAAATCGCTTATTTTGTCAACGGGCTCATACTTCTCTTCGAGGAGCGCGTGAAGCCGCAGTCCGTGCATGCCGCTGGGAACGATTTCCGGCGCCTGTATTGCGAAGCCGTACTCGCTCAGCGCCGCGGCGTTCGCTGTAGACGTAGAGATGATTTCCTTCATCATCTCATAGTTCACGACATGGCACTTTTCCGCTTTCTCCCTGCTCCATTCCGGAAAGTATGAAAACGGGCCCATCTCCAGGCCCTTTGGCACCTTCATTCCTGCTTCGACAGCCAGGTACAGGTCCTGGGTAAGAAGCTCGCTGCTGCCGTCCGAACAGAGCCGCACGGCCTCGGCGGCCCTTTGCAGCTTCTCTATAGAGGTCTCCTCCCTCATCGGCCACCAGATTCGATCGCGCTTGCCGATAAACATCTTCTCGTTAACGGGTGACGCCCCGGCAAAGAGCAGTGCGGCAAGAAACACTGCTATTGCGGTCCTGCCCTGCTTCTTCTCGGGCAGCAGGCCAGATCCGGCGACAACTACCCCGGCACAGAACAAGGGAAAGATCATTGCCTGGTAGTCATCGTAGGGAAACGGTGCCGCTATGTGCAGCAGTGTTACGAGCAGCACCGCCGTCAGGGCCATTGCCGCGAAGCGCTTTTCGCGCCGGCCCGCCGCTTCCTGCTCGCTGTCCCTGCCTGGAAGCATCCTGAAGACCGCCACGCCGAGAAGCGCCAGAATAGCCGGATAGTATGCCCGTACGACACGCGCGATGAATCCGCCCTTGTATGCGAGACCGGCCGCGGACCTTCCGGCATGATACTCGAACATGGCAAACTTCACCCCTGCCGGCGCTGCGGCCACAAACGGCCCGAGCACCGCCGCCAGGCACACTACCGCGCCAACACCGTATGCCAGCCAGCGAAAGTCTTTCTTAAGCGCCTTGTCGCTCCCGGCCTCCAGCAGCAGGCAGACAGCTACTGCCGGCAGGATCGCTCCTGCCGACATGCGCGTTGCGGCAGCAAGCATCATCAATAATCCCGAGAAGAAGGCGCACACGTGCCTGCCCTTTCCCGTGAACGTCAGCAGAAAGAAAGAAGCGCCTATCCAGAGGGCCGCCAGCGCGTAGGTCTTCACCACAGTGAAGAAGAAAAGCTGATACACGTTCAGCCCGGCAAGGCACAGCACGACGAGCGCGCCCAGGCCCCTCTTCCTGGGAGGCATCACCCGCCAGGCAGCTAGAACAGCCAGGCCTATGGCGGCAACACCGAACCCGGCGGTAAGAAACCGTCCGCCCAGCACCCCCCACTTCTCAACGATCCACCAGAAGAAGGAGTAGACATACTGCATGACGGGGCCCTGCGTCGTGGCAAAATCAATGTAAGGCTTAAGTCCTTCATTAATAAGGCCGGCACCATAAAGGTACCACCCCTCGTCCTGGTTCAGCTCCGCCCGGCGCGCAATCAGGCCAATAAGCGGGAATATGGCGTGGCAGACGGTAATAAACACAAACGAGAGCAGGCGGGAGCGTTTTCTCTTCTTCTCCATAGAATCTTCCAGCAGCTATGAGCCGGGGTGCACAAGGGGGCGCTCTTCGGCGCAAAGCGGACAGTCGTCGGGTTCGTAAGCAACGGGTTCCATTTCGAGGAGTGAAAACAGGGGCGTATCAAAGGAAACCCTGCCTCCGCTCCGGTCAACGAATACGCCGACCGCTTCAACTATGCCGCCGCCCTGCCTGACGATATCTATTGTCTCCTGGACCCTGCCCCCGCGCGTGATCACGTCCTCGGCAACTATGTACTTAGTCCCCGGTTCAATCGCAAAACGCCTCAGCTCCAGCACTCCATCTCTCTTCTCAGCGAAAATAGACAGCAGGTCCAGCGCCCTGGCTACTTCATGGCCTACGACTATCCCGCCCATGGCCGGCGCAATCACGAATTTCGACTCCACCTTGCCAAGGCCGTCCGATATTTTCTGGGCAAGCCCGTCGCAAAGCTCTCCGGCGAAACGCGGGAAGGTCAGGACCTTCGCGCACTGGAAATAGCGATCACTGTGAAGTCCGGAGCGCAGCTCAAAGTGACCTTCAAGAAGCGCCTCGGAATCCTTGAATATCTGCAGGACCCTGTCGCTGTCTATGGGCTTCATGGCAGGCTTAGAGGTAGGGCGTGAGCTTCTCGGTGAGCGCCGCCTTGTTCATGGCGCCTACCATCTGCTCCTCGACCACTCCGCCCTTGAAGACCAGAAGCGTCGGGATTGACCGGATGCCGAACTCGCCGGCTATCTGCTGGTTCTCATCGACGTTGACTTTGGCAATCTTGAGTTTTCCGGCCACCTCGCCGGCCACTTCATCCAGTATCGGAGCAATAGCCTTGCAGGGCCCGCACCACTCCGCCCAGAAATCAACCAGCACCGGTATCTCTGAATCTATTACTTCGCTCTGCCAGTTTTCGGCATTGATCTGAACAATATTTTCGGCTGCCATCCGTGAACTCCTTTCAAGAAACGGTGATAATACGATTAGCGAGCAGGTCCCTTCCTGAGCTTCCCGGGCCAGGGCAGGTCGGTCGACCCAGCGCGATGCAAGTCAGGCAAAGGCTGACCGTTCGCGTCCTTGGCTCGAGCGCTGTACGACGTCTGAGTAAGACAGTAGTTCGGCCCTATCACCTGCGATGTAAACATCCAAATAGACACAGAGATAACCAGGAAGGTAATGATTCCAAGAGTAATGAAGACCCAATGGGCGCTATCCACATAAGGCACCTGCTCCGGTTCTTTTGCCTTGGAACTGCCTGCGGCCGCCGGTGCCCCTGCTGACGCGTCTCCGGCCTTTTTCACTTTCATCGTAGGCTTGCGTACCTTGACCGTCTTGCGTCCCGTTGTGGTAGACGCTGCCCCTGCCGCCGCCTCGTCGAGCGGTGCCGTCTTCGATGGATCTCCTGCCGGAGCTGACGGTGCCGCGGGGCCCTTCTTTACGGCCTTGACCGTAACAGCTTCGCTGGGCCTCTTGAGCTTAATCGTCTTCGGTCGTCCGGCATCACCGCCCGGCTTCTCAGAGTCGTCCGCAGCCAGGACGCTGTCGAGGGATATGCGCGAGGTCTTGCGCTTCTGCTCAACAACCTCCGCGGAAGCGCCATCCAGCGGCGACGTCGCCTTCTTGACCGTTGTAATGGTCGGTTTCTTCGGGCCCGCCGCCGGCTGGGCCGCCTCAAGAGGAATCTTAGAAGTCTCCTTCTTTGCGGCCGAGGGGCCCGCAGCCATAACAGGCTTCAAAGGCTTAGGTCCTACCGCCGGCTTCAGCTTGACTGTTTTGGATGTTGCATCGCCAAGTTTCAGCGTTGGCCTCGCTGCAGCTGCCGGCGCAGGCTTTAACGGCGAGCCCGGTGTCACTGCCGCAGGTTTCGGCGCCGCTGCCGCCGGCGTTTCAGTACCGATTTTGATCGTCGCGGCCGGAGCTGCCGCCGGCTTTGGTCCCGCCGCTGCAAGCGCGGGCTTAGCGCCTACCGGAGCTGCCGCTGCGGCCACAGGTGCCGCGGGCTTTGCTGCGGCCGGTGCCGCCGCTGCAGGCTGGGCTTTAGCATCTGCCTCGGCTGCCGGAATCCCTATCCTGACCGTAGACGGCTTGCCTGCTTCCGATGCTTCCGCAGCAGCTGCAGGCTTAGCTGCCACTGCTGCCGCAGGGGCTGCTGATGGCTCCTTTGGAGCCGAAATCCTGATAGTCGCCGCTCCAGCTGTTGGAGTAACCGGCCTGGGTGCCGCTGCTGGAGCGACAGGTTTTGGCGCCGCCGCTGGAGTGGCCACTGCCGCCGAGGCGGCCGGCTTTGGCGCTGCTGCCGCTGGCGCTGCGGGTTTCGGTGCTGCCGCAGGTGCGGCTGCCATTGCCGGTTTTGCGGCGGCGGGTGCTGCTGGTGAAAGCGTTTTTGTTGGAGCCGCAGGTGCGGCCGGCTTTGCCGCAGGTGTCGCTGCTGGACTGGCTGCTGCCGGAGCTGCTGCTGCTGACAGTGGTTTTGGTGCTGCCGCTGGCGCTGCCGGTGCGGCGGGTTTCGGCGCTGCTGGACTGGCTGCCGCTGGCACTACCGAGGCTGCCGGTGATGCCGCTGGAGCTGCTGCTGCCGGCATAGTGGGCTTAGCTGCCGCTGCAGGCGCTGCTGCTGGCGAAAGTGGTTTCGGT
>JBFIFS010000088.1:0-9654 GCA_041602695.1 Kiritimatiellia bacterium | reverse complement strand
CCGGTCTTCACCTTAAGCGGCTTGCCGGCGATCATGAGCGTGGCTTCGCCGTCAAGTACCATCACCGTGGCATCGTAAGGCGAAGTATGCTCGCTCAGCCCCTGACCCTCCGCAAAGGAGAATATGGTCAGCGTTCCGGTCTTCTTGTCCAGCAGCGTCTTGCTCACTACGGCGCCCGGCGCGTAGTCCACCATTCCCGCAAGGTCAAGCGCCCGGCCTTTGAGTTCATCGAGATCTGCCACGATACACCTCCTTAGAGCTCTTGCGTACCGATTATATCGCCGTCAAGCCCTACGGTCACTTCCTCGGCAACGAGGTCCGTACGACCGCTAAGCGCCACGGCCTGCTTGACGATCATGCTCAGCCCGCCGCAGCAGGGAACTTCCATGCGCACGACGAGCACCTTCGGGATGCTTGTGTCGGAAAGAATCGCACCCAGCTTTTCAGCGTAGCCTTCCGTGTCGTCCAGCTTCGGGCACCCGACAACTACACCCCTGCCCCTTATGAAGCGCCAATGCACGTCAGCCGAGGCAATCGGTGAACAGGTGCTGAGCACCGCCAGCTCCTTGTTCTTGAAGAAAGGAGCGCCCGGCTGGACAAGGTGAATCTGTATAGGCCATTGCTCGAGGTCAGACTTGATGGCGTGGCCCGTCGGTCCGCCCTCAGACGCTTTCGCTTCAGTGCCACCGCCGCCCATACGCATTCGCGTGCCCGGACATCCGCCCGCGGGCGGATGTGCCGGTTTGTTCTTCGCCGCGTGGGCATCGGCCGCAGCTTCCATGCGACGAACAGCCTCTTCGCCCTGGGTCTCAAGCAGGTGGCTCTTCACAGCGTCCTCATCAAAGGCGTCGGCCTCTGCCTCGATAATCTGGAGCGCACCCGTGGGGCAGCCTCCTATGCAGTCGCCAAAGCCATCACAGAACTGCTCCTTTACAAGCTTGGCCTTGCCGTCAACCAGCTGGAGCGCGCCCTCCGCGCAATCCGATATGCAGTTCCCGCATCCGTTGCAGAGGTCTTCATCTATCTTAATGATCTGTCGCTTCTGCTTGCTCATGTCTTTCTCCTCAATTAAGGATCGCAGCCAGATCTTCGTCAGGCGTGCTTATCGGCATGATGTTAAAGTTGTCGACAAGCACCTGAAGCACGTTCGGAGTAACAAAGGCCGGCAGACTCGGGCCCAGCCTTATGTTCTTTATACCCAGATGCAGCAGTGAGAGCAAGATGCATACGGCTTTTTGTTCGTACCATGACAGCACCAGCGACAGCGGCAGGCCGTTTACGTCCGTGCCAAACACCTCCGCCAGGGCCGCGGCAATCTGTATAGCCGAATATGCGTCGTTGCACTGCCCGCAGTCGAGAAGACGCGGAATTCCGCCAATGTCTCCGAAATCCAGCTTATTGAAGCGGTACTTGCCGCATGCCAGCGTCAGGATAACGCAGTCTTCCGGCACTTTTTCAGCAAACTCCGTGTAGTAGTTGCGCCCGGGCCTGGCCCCGTCACATCCGCCGATAAGGAAGAAGTGCTTTATTGCCCCGCCCTTGACCGCCTCCACTACCTTGTCGGCAACGCCCAGTACGGCATCATGCCCGAAGCCAACGAGGATCGTCTTGTCCTCACCGTCGTCGGCAAATCCGTCGGCTGCAAGCGCCGCCTCAATGACAGGAGCAAAGTTGCTGTCGGAAATGTGCTCAACGCCGGGCCAGCCTACGAGGCCGGCAGTGAAGATTCTCGCCTTGTAAGTGTCATGCGGCCGCTGTATGCAGTTGGTGGTCATCAGGATAGCACCCGGAAACGCCTCGAACTCCTTCTGCTGGTCCTGCCACGCTCCGCCGTAGTTGCCAACGAGATGGTCGTATTTCTTCAGCTCCGGATAGCCGTGCGCGGGAAGCATCTCGCCATGGGTATAAATATTGACGCCCTTGCCCTCGGTCTGCTTAAGCAGTTCCTCGAGGTCCTTCAGGTCGTGCCCGGAAACAAGTATGGCCTTACCTTTCACCGGCGTAACACGCACTGGTGTCGGGGTCGGATTTCCGTATGCGCCGGTATTGGCTCCGTCGAGAAGCCCCATTACCTTGAGGTTTACCTCGCCGCACTTCAGGTTCATGCCGACCAGGCCGTCAACCGTCAGCTCGTCCTGTGTCGTGTAGTCAAGCGCTTCATGGAAGAAGTTGAATACTGCCTGGTCTTCCTTGCCGAGAATCAGCGCGTGGTCCGCGTATGCCGCGGTTCCTTTGACTCCGTAGATCAGGAGCTCAACCAACGCGTTGATGTCTTCTCCCAGCTTCTCTTTCCTCACCTCTATGCTTACCTCTTCCCCCTCCTTGACAAGGCCTGCCCTGTCACCTGCCGGTGACCATACGGCCGGTCCCGACAGCTCTTCAACTGTGTTACCCGACTCCACGCAGGCGTCCTCGTAGAGCTTCTTTGCATCGCCCTTTACTTTCGCCGCTTCCTGCAGGAGCGCTTCTAACCGCGCCGGATCGAAATCTACATTGGTGACCGTTGCAAACAGTCCTTCCACAACAAACACATCTATCTCTCTCGAATGTTTCCCGAGCTTCGCCGCCCGGTGCGCGTATTGGGATATTCCCTTAAGCGCGTGAACCACCAGGTCCTGCAGGGCCGAGACCTCCGCGTCCTTTCCACACACACCCACTTTGGTACACCCAGTTCCCTTTGCCGTCTGCTCACACTGATAACAAAACATCTTCACTCTCCAGTATTTCACTCGTTTCGCGGACACACTACATCCGCACTAGGCTGCATTAACGCAAGTGCCGTGCCAACAGGCCGGAACAACTTCCTATAAGCTTCAATCTGTTATACTGCAACATCTTACGAAATTTCGACTCTTAAACGTAAGAGTGTATCATGAGTGTCTCGATTACACAATTACAGTCTCAAATCAATTATTTGAGACTGACTGAACGTCATGAAGCCCGGACCAAACAGCGCGTCCGCGCCTCATCACCGCCCGCCGCCGATTGACAGTGAGGACATGCCTTGGCATCTTAGCCTCTGCAGTGAAAACAAAAACTGTCATATTCCTGGGCGACGGCATGGCCGATGAGCCGGTGGACGAGCTCAACGGCCTGACCCCGCTTGAACACGCGCATACTCCGGCGATGGACTCGATAGCGAAGGACGGCTGCTGCGGCTCACTTCTTACGCTGCCGCCCGGATTCCCCACCGGAAGCGATGTAGCGAACATGTCTATCCTGGGGTGCAGCCTGGCGGCCGAATACTGCGGGCGGGGGCCCCTCGAGGCGGCCGGGCTCGGAATCACCCTGTCCCCCTCCGACATTGCCTTCCGTGTGAACCTTGTAACCGTGACTGACGGCATTCTTCGCGACTTCACTGGAGGACACATATCGGACGGTGAAGCGGCGGAGCTGATCCGCGAGGTAAACAGCCGGTTCGGTTCCGAGCACGTGCAGTTCTATCCCGGCGCGGGCTACCGGGCCGCCGTGGTGCTCTCGGGCAGCGGCCATTCGCACCTTGTGAGAACAGGAAAGCCCGACAATCACCAGGGCGAATACCTGAGCGATAACCTTCCGGAAGCCGAGGCAGCGGCCGCCGAAGAAACAGCGGCTTTAATGCGCCGTCTGATGCTTGAGTCGCCGGATGCGCTGGAACGGACCCCCGTTAACGCTGCCCGCAGGGCTGCAGGACGGCCAATGGCCAATTCGCTGTGGGCATGGAGCGGAGGCAAGATGGGTTCTGTCACGACGCTTAAGGAGAAGTACGGGGTTTCAGGAGCGGTGATATCAGCGGTGCCGGTCATCAAAGGACTTGGCAGGTGCCTCGGCATGGACGTGATCGAAGTTGAGGGAGCCACCGGCTACCTGGACACAAACTATGAGGGCAAAGCCCAGGCGGCCATAGAAGCGCTGAGCAGCCACGACCTGGTCTACCTGCACGTGGAGGCCATAGACGAAGTATCACATGAAAAGGACCTCGCGAAGAAGCTGCAGGCCATTGAGGATTTCGACTCCAGGATCGTTGGCCCGGTACTCGACCATTTCGGAACAGGCATAAACGCGGCGGTCCTGCCTGACCATCCTGTGCCGGTTGCGCACGGAAAGCATACCCGCACCCCTGTTCCCGTGGCGGTACGGATGAACGGCATGGCAGCCGACAACGTTCAGAGCTTTGGTGAATCACACTGCCAGAACGGGTCGCTGGGCCTCATGACCGGGGCCGCGCTTATGGAGAAGCTCTTCCTGTCCTGAAACTTCTAGCGCTTTACGCGACCCGAGGCGTTTCCCGCCATGAGCGACTCCACTTCGCCGACTTTGGCATAGTTGAAATCGCCCTTAATCGAATGCTTGAGGCAGCTTGCTGCGACCGCAAACGCCAGGCAGTCCGCGTCGTCATCGTATCTTCCCGTTCCCATCGCAAAGATAAGGCCCGCACAGAATGAATCGCCGCCGCCAACCCGATCGACAATGTCCCTTATTTCGTATGGAGTGTATGCGCCTTCAGCGTCGACCGGCGCAAAGCACGCGCTCTTCGACTCGGCGTCATAAAGCATCGCGCCCCAGTTGTTGTGACTTGCCGATATGCTCTCGCGAAGCGTTATCGCAACCTTACTGATGCTAGGAAACTGGCTTACGATCTCGGCCGCGACCGAAGCGTACCCTTCGACGTTTAGCACTCCCTTCTCCAGCTCCGTTCCCTCGGAGGCGATCCCGAGGACATCTGAAGCGTCCTCTTCATTTCCTATCGCGACATCGACGTAAACCAGGATCTTTCTCATGCATTCCTGGGCCAGGTCGCTCGGCTCTGTTCCCGCGCGCCACTTCCAAAGCTTCTTCCTGAAGTTGAGATCGCACGATACAGTGGCTCCGGCCTTCTTGGCGGCCTCCGCAAGGGCAAGGGTGGAAAGGAACGCCCTCTCGCTGACAGCGGGTGTAATACCGGTTATGTGCACCCATTCAACCCCCTGAAGCGCCGCCTCCATGTCGTATTCGTCAGGAGCGGTCCTGCTTATGGCGCTGTCCGCCCTGTCATATACAACAACTGAGCCGCGCTGGTTGGCGCCGGTTTCCAGGAAATAGATGCCGAGCCTTCCGTCCTTCTTGCTGACAATGGGTCCGGTATCTATGCCGAAACCTTTCAGCTGCCTGGTAAGCACCTCGCCTATCGGATTTGCCGGCAGCGCCGTCATATACCTTGCCTGCGCGCCGAGCACGGCCAGGGACACCGCCACATTTGCTTCGCCGCCCCCAAAAGTCGCCTCTAGACTGCCCGGGAGGGCCTGGTCGAAACGAAGATTACCGTCCGGAGCGAGCCTGAGCATCACTTCGCCAAATGTTAAGAACATGTCTTCCTCCTTATATGCGTCCAGCCAGAGATTACAAAACGAACGTAAAAAACCAAGCCTGTTGATGCTGGCGATGCAGTTTCCCCTTTGCCAGCCAGCCGGACATTATGTATCTTCTGCCGTAACACTTAAGGAGGTAATTAGAAATGATCATCGTAATGCGGCAGGGCGCGTCCAAAAAAGAAATCCAGGATGTCGAGCAGGAGATCCAGGATTTCGGCTATACGCCCCACCCGATATACGGTGTGGAGCGCACGGTCATCGGCGCGATCGGCGACGAGCGCGGAAAGGCCCGCCTCCAGGCGCTTGAAACATCACCGGGCGTGGAACAGGTAATCCCAATCCTGAAGCCATACAAGCTTGCCGGCGTCGAGCTTCGCAAAGAAAAGACTCTCATAGAAATCGCGAACAGCGTTGTTTTTGGCGGCAGGGATATCCCCATTATTGCCGGCCCATGCTGCGTGGAAAGCGAAGAGCAGATTTGCACTACAGCCGAAAGTGTCAAGAAGATCGGCGCGACCGTGCTCCGGGGCGGCGCGTACAAGCCCCGCACCTCCCCCTACAGCTTCCAGGGCCTTGAAGAGGAAGGCCTCTTGATGCTGTGCGAGGCCCGGAAGGCCACGGGCCTTCCGATCTGCACGGAGGTAATGCGGGAGAGCAACGTTCAGCTCGTCGCGAAGCACGCGGACATTCTCCAGATAGGGACCAGGAACATGCAGAACTTCGACCTGCTGAAGGCCGTCGGCCAGGTAGACAAGCCGGTCATGCTGAAACGAGGCCTCGCGAGCACCATTCGCGAATGGCTGATGTCCGCGGAATACATAATGTCGCAGGGAAATATGAATGTGATCCTGTGCGAGCGCGGCATAAGGACCTTCGAAACAGCGACCCGCAACACGCTGGACATCAATGCGATCACGGTACTCAAGCACGAAACGCATCTGCCGGTAATCGTTGACCCGAGCCACGCGACAGGACACTGGGAATACGTTGAAGACATGGCCCTCGCCGCAGTTGCCGCCGGTGCGGACGGCATCATGGTGGAGGTGCATCCCGACCCGCACCACGCGTGGTCCGACGGATCACAGTCACTTACCCCCGAGAAGTTCCAGGACATGATGGCCAAGCTTCGCAAGGTCGCCGAAGCTGTAGGCAGGAAGATCCTGTGAACCTGCGCATCACGCTGCTTCTGATATCGATCGCCCTGCTTGCCCCGCGTCCGTCCCTTGCGGAAAAGGAGGACTCCGACGTAAAGGCGGCGTTTGAAAGGTGCGCGGAGATCACCAGGGAAATAGCCGAAATCCGCCAGCTGGACTTTACCAACAAAGTGGAGATAAAGGTCCAGACAAAGGAAGATTTCATAGAATACATCGAAAAGGAAATCGGTGAGCAATACGGCGGCCCTGAAGATATAGAAAGCTATGTTGACGCCCTTGTTCTCCTCGGCGCCCTCAAAGAGAAAGTGGAATTCACTGAGACGCTGAAGGAGATGATGATTTCCCAGGCTGCAGCGCATTATGATCCGCGCAACGACATCTACTACCTTCTAATGGGCGACGCGTCGCCATTTCTTCTCGACGTCATCTCGTCCCACGAACTGTGCCACGCCCTGCAGGACCAGCATTTTGATCTTACAGAACTGATAATGAGCGATCCTGAAGCGATACGGGACAATGGCGACGCAGTCATGGCCAAGCAGTGTATAGCCGAGGGCGATGCCACGATCGTCATGATTTGGTGGGCCATGACAAAGCAGATGCCCGGTACCCAGCGGGCCCAGCTTAGCGCGCAGGTCTCCCTCGGCATAGGAATACAGGCCGCGATGGATTTCGACACGATGAAGCAGATGATGAAGCAGGGCGTAGCCGATTCCGGCATGGGGTTCGGCTCGATAGCCGGCAGCGTGGAGGACCTCGAGAAGTTCCCCCGCTACTTCATGGAGTCCCTCATCATGGCCTACATCCAGGGCGCTGTAGCCGTCGACCGGGTCAGGACAAGCGGAGGCTGGAAGGCGGTCAATGAGCTTTATAGGAACCCGCCCACTTCCACTGAGCAGATCCTTCACCCCGAGAAGCTCATTGGAGAAAGGGACGAACCTGTCGACGTGCGCATAGACGGCCTGACGGACACGCTGCCGGAGGGCTGGAAGATCGCCGAGGAGGATGTCCTGGGCGAGCTGGGAACGAGGATCCTTTTCTCCGCTTGGAACTCTGATGGCTCGACCAATAACGTCAACGCAGCGAGCGCGGCGCGCGGATGGGACGGCGACCGCTACTACTACCTGAAGAAAGGCGAAGAAGGGGCCCTTGTCTGGAAGAGCGTCTGGGACAGCAAGGACGACGCCGCAAAGTTCAGCGCGGCGCTTCTGCGCAACCTGTCTGCAAGGTATCCCGCGGCAGAACAGGTATCGGCCAAAGAGGACCTGCGCGTGCTCGAGACCACAGACAGGCGCCTGCTTCTTAATAGAGCCGGAAACGAGGTGGTGCTGGTCAATGTGCCGAAGCCGATTTCCGCCGCGGACCTCCTGAAAGCCATCAGCAACTGAAGCCGCCTGACGGGATGATGGCAGCAAATTGCTGGTGACCGGGCCCAGGCGTCAGATGCCGCGGTAGAAAAATTCGGGAGTCAGCTCAGGATATTTACCGGTCCTGCAGAGCGCCGCACGAACGTGCAGGCAGAGATCACACTTGCTTATGTAACCGTCGGGACGCTGCTCGTATCCGCATTCCTGTTCGGCAACCTTCATGAGGCCCAGCGGCCCCTCCTCGCACACTTTGCAGAAGACCGGATGGTCTTTCTCGGAAATCTCAGGATGAAGGTCTCCGGTCCTGCCGACTACAATCCCCGCGCAGCATCCTGTAAAGAGATTGCCGTAGTTATCTATGTGGAAGTGCGACGTGCCCATCAGGTCATTGGCGCAGTTCACTGACTCATAACTGGAGGCCGGCGACTTCCTGTAAAACTCACGCATCGCGCTCACTACCCGCCCGCCCCTTATCAGGCCGTAGAGTTTCGGGACCACTTCGGGGGTCTCTTTCAGTCCCGCCTTCTCCATGAATTCAGTCAGCGTCTGGGTCCCGTCCAGGGCCATGTTCTCAAAGATGTCATACACATGCTGCATGTACACAATCGTTCCGTGCGTCCCGAACACGTCCATCGACGCCTCGACACAGTTGCGCGTGTATTCGAACGGAATGAACTCATTGTGAAACATGGAAACGCTGATCAGCAGCGCCGGCAGGCCGGCGTCTTTCAGCTTTGAAAGATAGGCCCGCGTTTCCTCAACGTCTTCGCACCAGCCGGCGTTGGTTTCAACATATGCCATCGGCACACCCGCCGCGCTCGCCTTCCTGACGGCGGTAAGCAGCAGCCCCGGATTGAGGCACGGTTCTCCGCCAGCCAGATGAATGGACTGCAGGTTCGGTTCCTTCCTGAGGTCGCTGTAGACCGCGTCAAGCAGGTCCTCGCTCATCCAGTCCTCCGGTGCTTCCGGAGAACACCGGTACATGCAGTGCCTGCACGCGCTGCTGCAGTTGTAGCTCAGCATCACCCCGCCCGAAATAAGGGCCGGTATTTGTTTACCGCTAAAAGACATCATCGCCCTCCATTGAAAATGTCGCACTTCAGGCCGGTTTCTGCAACATTTTGCATTCGCCCTGCCAAAAGTCTTTACGCTGAAGGAGCCTTTACCTAAAATTATAGAAATTGATCAGGAAAGGAATTCCCATGAAAGCTGTTGTAGACCAGGAAGGCTGTGTTGGCTGCGGTCTTTGCGCCGATACCTGCCCCGAAGTATTCGAGATGGACGAGAGCGTCGCAAAGGTAATCGTGGAAACGGTGCCTGAAGAAGCGGCTGATTCCTGCCGTGAGGCCGCGACGGCCTGCCCTGTTGAAGTCATTACTGTGACCGACTGAGGCTAACTCAGTTTCTCACAGACCCTGATGTCAACTTCCAGCCTGGCTCCTGAATCCGGCTGGCCATGGAGCTGGCCTATCAGCATATCGACCGCCCGCTCTGCCATGGTCTTGAAGTCCTGGCGGCACACGTATATACAGGCATAGCCTGTCCTGTCTATATTCCAGGAGTCGAAAGCGCCCGCAAAGACCGCCTTGCCTGCTGCGGCATCCCGGTTCTCTGCCATCCACTTCTCAACCACGTTCCATGACGATCCGACGAGCGCTATGCGCGCCCTGCCCTCACAGCTCGCGCCGCTCCAATCGAGGGCGCAGCTGACCCCCAGTTCCCTCGCAGCGTTTGCATACCCTTCGCAGCGCTCTTTCTGCACAACGTTGGTCTCAGGCTTGTCGAGGACCACGACGTGGTCGG
>JBFIFS010000087.1:0-9740 GCA_041602695.1 Kiritimatiellia bacterium | reverse complement strand
TCGAGCCTTGAGCGGAAATCCCAGTTTCCTGTAGCCGACTTTGTTGACATGTCCAATGCCTCCATGGACCCGGAGACATCGACAACCATCATCATTCCCACGGCGTCAACCGTGCGCTTAGACTTCGAGAAGACTGTCCTTGGTCGGGACAGGGCGAGCACAGAGAGCATAAGTCCGATGATGAAAAGTGCAGGGAGTGCCCTGGCCATGACGAGACGCCAGCTCGCTCCGCCTCCCGTGTAGGGCGCTCCGGAGAAGAGAAGGGCTTTTTTCTGTGAGTGCCTGTAAACGAACCACAGCAGTGCAAGGCACGGCAGGAGCAGGAGCAGGGCGAGCGGGTAGGCTATTTCAGGCATCTGTCACCTCCTGCTTCTTCCCGGCGTCCGGGTTTTCCGAAGATTCGATACGGATAAAGTCGCGGGCGCTTGCCACAGCATCATCAGTGGCGGCCTTGTCAGGCGTGAATCCGGCGAATTTCACAAGGTCGGCCGATTGGAGGAAGACGCGAAGTTTTTCCAGGACCCGTGGGGTAAAGCGCTCATCCTTGGCGGCGGACGCCAGGAACTCCTCCGTAGTCTGCTCGGGGGCCCTTATATGATAGCCACGCTCGATGAATAGCCGAACAATCATGGTCAGCTCTAAATAGAAATCCTTGACCAGGTCCCGACTGACCAGGTCTTTTGCCAGAAGCATTCGCAGCTCCTCGAGTGCGCGTTCGCGTGGCGACATTCGGAGGAGGCGCACGTAACGAAGCGCCTTTATGATCAGGCGTACCGCAAGGATGATAAGCAGTATTAGCAAGACCGCCGCTCCCGCGGCAAGCGAGACCTCCTTCGCCGACGGACGAATCCACACAGGTTCGATTGTGTTTCTGAAACCAGAAGTAACGGACTTAGGCAGAGAATGTTCGAGCCGTATCGACGGCGTGGGAAACCAGTTCCTTTTCTGGCCCGCCGCGCTGGAGGTGTAATAGACTATCGGGATAGGGGCGATCCGGTATTCTTCGGAAACGGCAGGCGCCAGTCGGGCGACCTTTTCGACTGTCCTTACTCCGTTGATGTCAGTTGTTTCCCGATCGAAGGACTGTCCTACGACAAATCCCTCGGCCCGGTCCGTGAGGGCGGGGAGCTCGAGTTCCACGCCCGCCGGATGGGTCACTTCGAGTGTCAGTATAAGGTTCCGGTCAACGGCAACCACGCCGGGCGCCACGGACACCCTTGCTCTTACGGGGCCATGGCTGGATTCCTCGCTAACCGGCGGCGCGGATTGCTGCTGCGGAGCTTCGCTGCTGCATGAGGCAGCAAGCACGAGAGCAGTCACGCATATCGCAGTAATGTGTATGGAGAAACGCTTCATCGTCTTGATCGCATCTGCCTGGTCCTGAAAAGTCTTCTGACCTCATCCACAAACGGCCGTTCCGTGTCCAAAGCTATTGAGTCAATACCATTCCGCTGCAGCAGGCCCCTGAGGTCCTCGCGCTGCCTCGAGATGGCGCTTTCGTACTCTCTTCGGGCCGCACGCGAACCTGTATCAAGCCAGTAGAGGTCGCCGGTTTCCGGATCTTCAAGCTCTATGGCGCCAACATTGGGAAGCTGGGACTCTGCAGGATCAGAGATAGGGCAGCAGATGATGTCGTGGTGACGGGCCGACGTTCGCAGCTCACGCTCGAAGCCGTCATCCATGAAGTCGGATATGAGGAACACCACCGCCTTCTTCTTCTGGACGTTGTTCAGATAGCGGAGGGCTCCGGCGATATCGGTGCCCCGGCGTGTTTCCTCGGCCGCGAGGACCTCCCTGACGAGCCGCATGACCGCTGTGCGGCCCTTCTTTGCCGGTATGTTCTTTTCGATCCGGTCGCTGAAGAGGATCAGCCCTATCTTGTCCTGGTTTCTTATGGCGGAAAGCGCAAGCAGGCATGTCATTTCTGCTGCCACCTCCGCCTTGGACCGCGTGCGGGACCCGAAGCACTGAGAGCCTGATATGTCGACGAGGAATATTACGGTCAGCTCTCGCTCTTCCGCGAAGCGCTTGACAAACGGGTGCCCCATGCGCGCCGTGACATTCCAGTCAATGGAACGCACGTCATCGCCCGGCACATATTCCCGGACCTCGTCAAACTCAATGCCCTGTCCTTTGAAGACTGAGTGGTATTCGCCGGAGAAATGCTCATCGACAAGCCGGCTGGTGAGGATCCTTATCTTCCCCACCTGCTTCATCAGTTCTCGTGTGTCAATGGGCATCGTTAACTCCCGTTCGATACTAGCTGTCAGGGCACTGGGATCTGAGCAAGGATGCCGCTGATGATGTCATCACTGGACACCTCTTCCGCCTCGGCTTCATAGGTGAGTATGATCCTGTGCCTGAGAACGTCGTGTGCTATTTCCTTTACGTCCTGCGGGGTGGCGTAAGCCCGCCCGTTCAGCATGGCGTTGGCCCGCGCGGCCATATTCAGGTAGAGCGACGCACGGGGCGACGCGCCGTATTCAATCTGGTGCGCGATGTCGAGTTTGTATTCAGCCGGGTTTCGCGTGCAGAATACTATGTCCAGAATGTAATCGCCGACCTTCTCGTCGCAATAGACCTGGTCAAGAATGCTCCGCATCTCGAAAATCTGATCGGCCGACAGTACCTGCTGCACGTCGAAGTTCTGCTTTCGTGTGAAGCGGTTCATGATCCTGCGTTCATCGTCCCTGGAAGGATGGGTCACGAGGCACTTGAGCATGAAACGGTCAATCTGCGCCTCAGGCAGCGGGTAGGTGCCTTCCTGCTCAATGGGGTTCTGAGTAGCCATCACCAGGAATGGATCGGGGAGGGCATAGGTCTTGTCTCCTACGGTTACCTGATGCTCCTGCATGGACTCGAGCAGGGCGGACTGCACTTTGGCGGGCGCGCGGTTTATTTCATCCGCAAGAAGAAGGTTCGTGAAGACGGGGCCTTTGCGCGGGGCGAAGGTTCCTTCCTTTGGATTGTAGATCATTGTGCCAACGACATCGGCTGGAAGAAGGTCGGGTGTGAACGATACTCGCTGGAACTGGAGCCCAAGGGTTTCCGCCAGCGTCTTGATTGCGGTGGTCTTCGCGAGTCCCGGCACACCCTCTAAAAGTATGTGGCCCCCGGTGACCAGTGCGATCATCATCCGGCTCAGGAGGTGTTCCTGGCCGACCAGTACTTTTCCGATCTCGGTCTTCAGCTTCTCTATAAGTTCTGCCTGTGAAGCAATCAGGTCTGTCGTCTTCGCTATATCATTGTTCATAACGTATTCTCCTCTCAGTGTTTATAAACGCAGATGGCGTCACGAAAGTTTGACCGAATCTGATCGATTGGGCTCAAAAACCTTGAAAAAAGCGGCTTTTGGGGATTCGGGCCGCTGCGGAATCGCACGCACGCGGTCCTGCCCTGAAAAAAACCGACTAATCGTCCTTCTGCACAATCAGATCGTCGCGCGTGAAGAGCATTGATTCCACGCTCGAAGCTGGCACGACATACGTCCATTTCCTGAGCCTTTCATTTATGGATTCAACTTTCTTCCTGGTTTCCTCAAGCTTTTCTCTTGCCTCGCGGGCCTTTTCATCTTCGCCTTCCGCGGCGGCCGGTATTGTGCCTATGAACTCGGCCGCGGCCCTAAGGTAGCGGTCGTCCCTGCCCTCGACCTTGCCGCCCAGCGTCACCGTGTAAAGCTCGCCCTCGGATGTGGCGGCCGTGAAGGTGGAAGGCTCGCCAAACCCCATGGTCTCGTTGTCCAGGGCGGGATCGGCCACCTCCGCGTAACGCAGATAGCTTAACGAGAAGCGGACCGTCCGGGCTTTGTCTGCGTCCAGCTTGTGCTTGCGCGGAATCCTGTCCATCGTGAGGTCGCGCTGTCCGTCGCTGTAGAGAGTCAATGGTTCCTCGTCCGGAAGCTGGATCGTGATGTTGGTAATATTGAAAGAGTTCACGCTGAGTATTTCGGTGTTAAGCCATGCTGACGGGTCGGCGTTCTGGAGGTATCCCATGAACTCAGATGTAAGCAATATGGTCTTGCCCTCGTCCGGAGAAACAAACGTCCCCATGGCTCCCGCGCCTGGAGTAGCGGACTCGGTCTGGCGCTGGCTGCCTATCAGCAGGGTCGCTGCCGGCCCGCTTCCGGATGTATACACTCGAACAAGCGAACCCTTGCCGGCATCATCAGCTTCTTTGTTGGCCGGAGAAATCATTTTCGCCCGCAAACGCTGCTCGTCATTCAGCTTTCGCTCGTCTCCGGCCTTCATTTCAGTGAGCGAAATGAGCGCTTCCTTTATTCGGTCAAACTTCGCCGGGTACCCGAATTTGTCAGGCGCGAACCATCCGTCCTCACCGCGCTGCACACGCATCACCTGTGTCGCCGTTATGATTTCGATGCGTGTAACGTCGTTGACAGGCAGGTCCTTGAACAGCTGCTCGGACTGCACATTGGTTTTTGCGGTGGATCCGCCCTTGTCTGAAGTAAGAATAGCCACCGCGACCAGCAGTGCGGCCGCGCACGACAGGATAATCAGTTTCTTAGCTTTCATTTCATGTCTCCCTTGGCTGCCCTTGAACAGTTACTTCGCTGTCTTGCGATAAACCCCATACGCGATTCCGGCCAGTCCCACCAGGAGCGGGACGGCCGCGATGTTAAGCACCTTAAGAATCAGGCCCAGCTGGTCGATCTCCCTGCGGAGGCTTTTGCGGACAGCTTTCAGCTTCTTGCTGGTCTCTGCCTCCTGCTTGCGGAACGTTGCAATGGCCTCCCTCTGTTCCTGTGAGAGGATCAGCTTCTGATTGGGGTCTTTCTTGGCCTGAAGGTCGTTCAGCTGCTGTCTCGTCTCCTGGAGCTTGCTCTGCAGTTCCATTTCCCGGGACTGCCATTCGATACGGGCCTTCTGTTCCATGGCGAGGACCTTCTTGAACGGCCTCTCGACTTTGCCCCGGGACCTGATGCCTATTAGCGCGGATGATCCTGCCAGCTGGTCAACTATGTTGACCAGAAGGCTGAGGTTGTCATTAATCGGTTCGTAGCCCTGGAACCCCAGGAAGTTCAGGGGGCGCACGCAGAAGCGGTCAGCGAACATGTCCGTGTCACCGATGAGGACGACCGTGCTCTCGCCCTCAGTCAGGCGGGGCATGATGGTCTCAGTTTTCGGCTCGGCTTCCTCTTCCCCGCTTCCCGCTGTTTCCTCAGTGACCTCGATGCCGGACGGGAACGCGGTCTTGAATTTCCCCGAGATGCGAACGGCCGTATGCAGGCCTACTCCGCCCCGCTTGAACTCGCGCCGAAGCATGTCCGGTCCGAACTGTGCAGTAGCGGCTGAGACTTTGCAGGATTCTTCCGAGGTCGTAATGAGCGGCGTAACCGTGGCCCCGTCGCGCTCCAGGACATCGAAGGTCCCCGCGAAAGGCTGCATTACGGTTTCGAGTTCGGCTGTAAGTATGTCTTCACGGTTAATGTTCTCGGACCGGAACAGCATCCACATGGCATTTTCCTGGACGCGGCCGCCGCCGGCGTTGACGCGTGTGGCTGCGGCCTGGTCGGCGGCAAGCATGCCGGGATTATAGTTTACGTTCCAGGCCGAAAGCAGGCCCGGCAGATCTGAAGGGCTTGGCGGCTGGCCCAGCGTCATCGTCGGAGAGTTTTCGATCTCCGTTATGGCGAAAGGATCGAGCAGTACCAGCAGCTTGCCTCCGTCCAGCACGTACTGGTCGATCGCAAGGAGGGTCTGCTGCGAGAGCCCTTTAGGGTGTACGAGAATGAGTGCAGCCAGCTCGCCGTCGATCAGCTTCGTGTCCAGCGGTATGTCGAGCAGGTCTGCCTCTGTCTTGAGCTCCTGGAAGGAGGTCCACGGCTTCTGGGAAATCTGTCCCTGCGGCATCATGAAGTTCGGCATGCTGCTGCCGAGGACCGGCAGGGTTGACATTATGCCGATTTCGGGCTTTTCGGGGTGCTCAAGGCGGTTGATGAGCCTCGTGATGTGATATTCAACAAGGTTTTCGCCTCGCGGATCGATAAAAGGTATCGACGCTTCAACATCACCCGAAACCGCAACCAGTCCCATGTATATGGCCGGCCCGACCATCCCCATCGGCTGGCCCGGGATGCCGTAACTCTGGGCTGTCTCCTCGTCGTCTGAATCAGGCTGAGGATCATACTTTTCCAGGGTAAGTTTACCGTTGGACTCCAGGCAGTACTCCTCGAGCAGGTCCTCCAGGCGCTGCGCGAAATCCTTGAACAGTATCGGCATCTCAGGAGTACCGCTGTTGAAGAACAGCTTCAGAGTAATGTCAGATTCCAGATCACGAAGAATTGTCTTCGTGCCGTCCGAAAGGGAGTAAAGCTTCTCTTCGGTCATGTCTTTGCGGATACGCAGGTTGCCCGCAATGATGTTTAACGCCACCAGGATGACGGCAACAATTACGAGGGAGATGATTCCTCCGGCCATCTTGCCGCCAGATTGCTTCTTTGCTGTCATTCTCGGCTCCTCTTAAACTGTTTTTCGGTTTTCAAGAACTAGGTAAGTGCAGTAGGACGCGAACACCACAACGCTCACGAAATACAGGATGTCCTTCAGGTCAATGATGCCCCGCTGCATGGCGTCATAGTGCGGCATGAATCCGATGCCCGTAACCGCGTTAATGAGCCAGACGGGGGCCCATTTTATGAAGAAGTCCGTTACGGGCGGCCAGCCCGCCAGAACCAGAAGCAGGCACACGGTCAGTGAAAGGACAAAGCTTATGACCTGGCTCCTTGTAAGGGAGGACGTCAGCATTCCTATCGCAACGTAGGACGCTGCCATCAGGATGGCTCCGAAGTAGCCTGACACAATGACCCCCATGTCCGGATCGCCAAGGTAGTTCACGGTGATGACCACCGGAAACGTCAGCAGCAGCGCGCCGGTGATGAAGAGCCAGGACGCCATGAACTTGCCCGCTATGACCTGGGTCAGGGTCAGCGGCATTGTGAGAAGAAGCTCTATTGTTCCCGCCCGGCGCTCTTCAGCCCAAAGGCCCATGGTTGCCGCGGGTACCAGTACGAGGAACACCCAGGGCAGCCAGGAAAAAAACGGGGTGAGATCGGCAATGCCGCGCTCGTAGAGATATCTCACGCTGAACGTGAGGAAACCTATCAGAACCAGAAAGACCACAAGGAATACATATGCAACAGGCGATTCGAAGTAGCCTTTCAGCTCCCTGCGCGCGATTACAAAGGCGTTGGAAAAGTTCTTCATTATGCGTCCTCCTTTTCCAATGTCAGCTTCCGGAACACTTCATCAAGGCGGCCGGTATCGCTCTGTTTCCGGAGCTCCTCCGGTGTGCCGTTGGCAGCCATCGTGCCGTTGCTTATTATGATCGCCCGCGAGCAGACGGCGTCGACCTCCTCCAGGATATGCGTTGAGATGATGATTGCCTTCTCCGCCGACATCTGGCTGATCATTTCCCGAACAACAAACTTCTGGTTAGGGTCCAGTCCGTCCGTGGGTTCGTCCATAATCAGTACCGGAGGGTTGTGCAATATTGCCTGCGCGAAGCATACTCTCTGGCGGTAGCCTTTAGACAGAGTGCCAATCGACTGGCGCCGGACCTTCTCAAGGTGGCAGGTCGTGACAGCTTTTTCCACCTTGGACTTCAGTTCCTCGCCGCGGAAGCCCCTCGTCTGGCCGACAAACTTCAGGAAATCAGTCGCCGTCATTGAATCATATACCGGCGCGTTTTCAGGCAGGTAGCCGATCGAAGATTTCGCCGCCACGGGATTCTCAGCTACATCATGTCCGCAAACGGATATCGCTCCCGATGATGGAGGGAAAAATCCCGTTATCATCCTCATCGTTGTTGTCTTGCCTGCACCGTTCGGTCCCAGAAAGCCGAGCACCTCTCCCTTTCTGACTTCAAAAGAAAGGTTGTTGACAGCCCGGATTGGGCCAAACTCTTTGGTAACTCCTTTGACCTCAATCATAAATGAATCTCCTTGTAATGCGAAAAACCCCGAAATTATAACTATTCAAGGTTAGAATTCAAGTATCGTATTATAAGGCAGGACCGGCCTTGCGCCGGTCCTGTTGCGTGCGATATCAGCCTGCCTTGATCTCGATCTTTTTCCGGCTTTCGGGTTCCTTCTTTACCTTCGGCAAGGCAATACGCAGCATGCCTTTCTTGAAGTCTGCCTTGGCCTTATCGATATCTACGTTGGCTGATATCGGAACTACTCTCCGGAATGAGCCGTAAGAGTGTTCTACCCTGTGCCACTTCTCGTTCTTCTCCTCGTTCTCTTCCTTTCGTTCACCCGATATTACCAGGCCGTTGTCCTCCAGTTCCACGGATATGTCCTTCTCATCCATCCCCGGCAGCTCCGCGGAAACCTTGATTTCCTTGTCGGTCTCCGAAACATTTATCTTGGGCCCGAACGACCCCTTTGTTTCGGCGAGGCTTCCCCAGTCCGGGGTGATGCTGAAGTCCGTGAAGAAGTCGTCAAATAGACGGTTCATCTCACGATGGAACTCAGAAAACGGGTCATCGCTACCTGTCTTTACAGGCATTCCTCTGTCCCTTCTGGTGATCAAGTCTCTGATACTCATTTTAGCACCTCCAATTCCTGTGCGCTTAAGCAGCGGATATCTCAATCTTTCGTGCCTTGCGCTCCTCCCTGCGAGGGAGTTTTATTGTCAGCACTCCGTGCTTCATTTTTGCCGTGATCTTAGGGGTGTCGATTGCGTCCGATACGTCAAAGGTCCTGCGGAACAAATCCGCGCGGCGCTCTGAGCGCAGCGGATACAGGCCGTCGTCCAGCTCTTTATCGATACTGCCCTCGATTGTCAGCAGTCCGTTCTCAACAACCACGTTTGCGGAGTTTTCGTCTACTCCCGGCATGTCGGCCAGAAGGACCAGCTCCTCATCCTTCTCGTATATGTCTACGTACGGAACTGCTACTACTTTCTGTCTTTCCACCTTGTTGTCCATCTTTGCTCACCTCCTCTTAAATCGGTTCGCCTAACCCTAAAGCATCAGATGTGCCAAAATCAGCCCGTGTATCGTAAGATACTGTTCAGTAGATATTTATGAATATTAGCCCTAGATTTAATATAGCGACATAGTGGCGCTATGGTGTGACATCTATAATGATAGTGTGACACGATGGCGCTATAATGCGAAAGGGTGTAATATGTATAAGACTCTGGTGTACAGGTAGTTATCTTTTCTGGGATGCTGGGGATATGATGTTGGTATGCATATTGCTAGGTATAGTGGTACGAAAGGAGATCAAAATGAATATTGATAGAATGACTCAGAAGGCTCAGGAGGCGCTTGCCGAAGCCCAGAAGACGGGTGTGCGGCATGGGCACCAGGCCATAGATGGTGAACATTTGTTAATGGCGCTTATTGAACAGGAGAACGGACTGGTTTCGGGCCTGCTCGGGAGGATCGAGGTGCCGGTTCCTCAGTTCAGGGCGCGGATTGCAGAGGAGCTTGGCAGGCGGCCCAGTGTGAGCGGCGGAGCCAGTGAGGCGGGCAAGGTATATGTCACGCAGCGGCTGAACGAGCTGCTGGTAGAGGCGGGCGATGAGGCTTCACGTTTAAAAGACGAGTACCTTTCAACAGAGCATATGCTGCTGGCTTTCTGTGACGAGGGAGATAAGACTTTCGCGGGAAAGCTGCTGGATGAATTCGGCGTGACGCGGAAGCGGGTGCTGGCGGAGCTGAAGTCCGTGCGCGGCAACCAGAGGGTAACGACTGACAATCCGGAAGGCTCGTAC
>JBFIFS010000086.1:0-9743 GCA_041602695.1 Kiritimatiellia bacterium | reverse complement strand
TCGCCCTCATGAAGGAGGATGACTGGTGGACCCAGTCAGCCGCGCTCGGACTTCTCTCGAAAGTGGCCGCCAACGAAACTGTATACCGGAAGGTCCTTCCTGCCATTGGCGATCTGGCTGTAAAGAACAGCGAATGCGCGACCCTCTGGGGCGCAAAAGACCTGCCGGGGCAGCTCAGCGCTGCTAAACCGGAGGTGCAGAAGTTCGCCATGCAGGTATTCACCAAAGCTTACGACTTGATGCCTGATCCGCTCATCGCCCCCGGAGGCGCCAACCTCGCCACAGGCACAAAGATCTTCAAGGATTCAGTGCGCAAGTGGATCACGGCATTGCCGGGCGGCAGCGCCGAACTCTCCAAGCTGCCGAAGCTGAGCTCGGAATGGCAGGCCTCCCGCAAGGACACGGACAAGTACGTTTACAGCGGCTTTTCGGCCAACAAGGCGATCGTTGGCAACTGGAGGACCATTGATCAGGTCAGGTCAGTAAAGGACTACGAAGACAAGCTTGCCAAGGAGGCTGCGCAGAAGGCAAAGGACGATGCAGCAAGAAAGGCAGGCAAGAAGATCAAGAAGCGCCCCCCACCCAAGCCGAAGAAGTATGGCTTGGCAGGCATAGCCCTTAATGCAGACGGCTCGGCAGCCATAGGCCGATCAAAGATGCAGTGGTCGGGTGATAAGCTCATCAAGGCAACGGAAGTCCTCGGCATGAAGATCCACAACATCGGCGGCAAGGATTATCTATTCGTCGAGACGGGCGGATTCTCCCCGGCGCATCCCGCCGAGTGGTCGCCTTCTTACTATGTCATGACACGCAAATAACAGAGGTTAAAGGTGTCTCTAGATTTCAAAGTCGACGAAGCGCTCTGCACACTCTGCAAGGAATGTGTACGTGATTGCCCTTCCAGGGTCATTGAAATGCCCGAAGGCGGCATCCCTCAACTGGCTGAGGACGCGGAGAAAAACTGTATTCGCTGCCAACACTGCCTGGCAATATGTCCTACTGGAGCTATCTCAATCCTTGGCAAGAAGCCCGAGGACAGCACACCCATTGACCCGGCCGCCCTGCCCTCGCTTGAAATGATGGAGAAACTGATCAAGGGGCGCCGAACCACGCGGCGTTATAAAGCCGAGAATGTGCCCGCCGACATCATCGATCGACTTCTCGACGACGCCGCCTATGCGGCAGCGGGCGCAAACCGCCGGTCACTCACTTTCAATGTAGTCTACGATCGCGAGCGAATGAAGGAAATCAGGCAGAGCGTGATGGAGGCACTGAAGGCAGCATCTGAGACTGATACCATTCCAAAAGATTTCGCCTACCTCCACGCGGCCGTGCCGGCTTTCTTTAAGTACCGGGCGGACCTCATGTTCCGCGGGGCGCCGCACATCCTCGTTGTCTCTGCGGGAAAGGACGCAATCTGCCCGGCTGAAGATGTAGTGATCGCACTCTCAACATTTGAAAGCGCCGCGACCAGTGCTGGTATCGGAACGACATGGTGTGGAATGCTTAAAATGGCACTGGAGTGCGTGCCTGGACTAAAGCCTCTCTTCGGTCTGTCGGGCGATGAACCGTACTACGCAATGCTTTTCGGCATACCTAACGTAAAGTATGCCCGGACAGTTCAGCGGAGCGGCTCAGCTGAGATCAGACGGCTGTAGAAGCTTGAGATTCTCGGGAGGGTCCGCATTCTGCGGACCAGGACGGCAGCATGCCGTCCCTCCCCAGTGGTCTTCCTTCCGTCTGGAGGGTCCGGGTTCCACCCGGACCTCATTCCTGATCAGACGTCCCTCCCATTTCCTACTTCACCGGTTCCTCAGGGCGGCCGTCAGGGAAATACTTATCGATCATCTTCTGGACTATGCCCTGCAGCTTCTCTGCCGTCTCCTCATTGTAGGACTCCCAGTAGGCGGCGTGGTTTCGTTCCGTTGTGAACCCTTCGGCCCTCGGCTCCTTTTCCCACCACATAAGCGCATGCTTGCGGAATGCCTTATTGTCCGCAGGCACGAGCGATTTGTAGTGCACAAGCGTATCGTAGATCTTTTGGGACGGCGGGAGCTCTTCTTCTGCTATCTGCTTCGCGAGCGCTTCTGCATCATCCTCCACTATCCCCCAGAACCTCACTAATGGCCTCAGGTCTACGCCTGCTGCCCTGCTCTTCCTGAGCGTAATCTCATCATTTGAATAGGCGTGCTTCCCTTTGTAGGTGCCGGCATTCACCTCATCGTTGAATGAGCTCCAGTATTCTTCCAGCGCTTCCCATCCGAACATTCGCGCAATATCCACGTATTTAGCATGCCCTTTCCACTGGTATTGCTTCTCGTAATTCTTCATGGCCTCTTCTTTGGCGAAACTGTCGATGCACATCCATGTGACCGCAGTATTATCCAGGCTGTGCCTGGTATCATCTGGATGAGCACGAGACGCCGAAAACGCCTGTATCAGGTCTACCCCAAACTTGCGGTTTACAACAGCCACGTGAGGCAGGTTAACCACTGATTCCCTCTCGCCAGGATACTTGGGAATATTGAAGGCATGCCCCTGTTCGTGGAAGACATGACTCGGAGCATGCTGAGGCCCGCGCACGAGATAGTTGTTTGCGTAGCCCTGATAGTTGGTTTCCAAGTTCGGATCATACCTGTCATTACACGTCGGATAACCTGGAAAGAAAGCCCGGCCACGATTCTGAAGGTCTACCTGCAGGTAATGAGTATGACGCGCCTTCACAAGCGGCTGGCCGAACAGCTCATTCTGCGCGTCACATGCCATGTCCCAGTCGGCCATAAGTTTCTCGGGATCCGTCAGGTTCGTAACCCACATAGTCGGCACCTGCATCATAAACTTGTCAGTATGAAAATCAGCCCATGGCGCCTTGCGCCTGCGCTCGACCTCAAGCCATTCTTCGTTCGTGGTTTTCTGGAAACTCGTTGAGCAGAAGTAGGGCGAACGGGCCGCGCCTTTTATTGAAAGTGTAACTATACCCTCATCGGACCCTTTCGGAACCTCTATGTAGATCGCGCCGCCGAGCGGGTGTATCAAGGTGTTGGTGATGCTGACTACGTCATAAACCTGGGAAACTCTCGCCAGGCGCGTAACTCTTCGCTTCGGAGTGTTGTCCCAGGAATGTGCGCCAACCCTTATCTGATACCCGTTATTGACCAATGATTCCGGAACTACGACAGTGACAACAGTGCCTGGTGCCACATAAGCTCCTGTCGGGCGCCTTGGACCGGAAAGTACCGGCTCCTCGAAGGTTATATGCACTGGACTCCAGCAGCTGACCTTAGGCTCATAGACTTCTTCCGGATTTTCCGGCGGCTCAACCGGACCGGGGAAATACTTGTGCGACCCAAAACTGAAATTTCTTAGCAGCTCCGTATGCTCACGGATATTCTCAGGTGTGTAGATATGATCGAATACGTGCTGCATCAAATGGTACATTGTCCAGTGAATGTCATCAGCCGGAGGAGTCTGCTTCCTCCTGTGCCCCTTGTCCCATCCCCCTCGCGCGACAAAGAGCGGGCCTTTGACCGTGTCGTAAGTTGTCACCACATCCAGAGCGGCTTTGATTATCTTCTCACTGCCGCCGAAAAGCGCGCTGTTCTTATCAATCACCTTCTTTAAGGGTTCGACCTCGGCTACATCAGGCTCTTCTTCCTGCTGAATGAAGCCTTTGAGGGCCGATATCGCTGTAAGCAGCTCCGCCTGCTGCGGTGTGAGGTCTGTCTGTTGCTCCTGCGCGAGAGCGTCAGCCGTAAACATGAAGGCAAACACAAACAGGGCGGCAAGCGTAATTCCCAAGACTTTATAATGCATATGGATATCCTTTCTGAAAGGACATAAGAATACCGCAAACGGCATGCTTTGCAAGGAAGGTGGGGCTCTCAGTGATCTCTGTGTACTCTGTGCGAGACTCTCTGGATGGCTTGCCGGCCCGGCGTCGCGGCTTCGCCTGCTATGCCGGGCACCCCATCAGAAGTGCTTCGACGCGAATGCTCGTCCGGAATGTGATTTCAGATATTTCTCAAAAGCGGCCGCTCGTTCTCTATCATCGAAAGATATTGCCGTTCTAATCCGCCATGGCTTGAATTTGCTTGTGTGTGGGCAACCGCCTTGATTGTGCTTCTTCAGACGTTCAGCCACGTCATCGGTCAGGCCGGTGTAATGGCGAGAGGGATTCTCGATGCTCTCCAGTATATACACATAGCAGCTGTTCTTCATTTCTGTCATCCCACTATTCATAGAATAGGTGCGCTCTATGAGGCGTTCAATAGATACTGGGGTGGCTTGCCCGGGCGTAGTTCGTGGCATTGGAGAACGGCCCGGCGTCGCGGCTTCGCCTGCTATGCCGAACTACCCATAGACCAAGTCCTGATATGAGCAAAGAAAAGCCAAATCTCTGGGAGGTGGCTTGCCCGGGCGTAGTTCGTGCCATTGGAGAACGGCCCGGCGTCGCGGCTTCGCCTGCTATGCCGGGGCAGGCTTCGTTCTCCACGATGTTGCGAACGAAGCCTGGAGGCGCGAACCGGAATTGAACCGGTGTAGCAGGTTTTGCAGACCCGTGCCTAACCACTCGGCCATCGCGCCACACCAAGAAATGAAGCATTTCTTGTGATTCGCCTCGAAGTTTGCACCGTGTTTGCTGCTATCGTGACGAATCAAGAGGCGCACAACTTACGGAAAGGTAGCACCAAAGTCAAGGGCAACCATCGCGCATATTTCGCATGCCCAGGTGTCAGCATTTGTATCAGGAGCTGAAGCGAGAACCGGAGAACTGAATACTGTTATCCTGAATCAGGCCGCATGCATTGCCGCGAGTGTGGGCTCTACATCGCATGACAACTCGCGCATCTCAGGGGCGAGTTCGGCCTGGGATGCCGCATCATGACCGGCCTTTATCATCTTAGTGTCGAGGCAGGAATCGGCACGCGTATCAGAGTAAGCCTCTACCTCATAATCATGAATGCCCTGCAACTCCTGGAGGGTATCACGTATCTTTTCCATCTCAGCGATACAGTTCGACAGAAACTGCCTGCCGGACCCCGAAAGCGACTCTGCCTTCAGCAATTCAAGATAACAAGTTATGGTCGTAGCGGGCTGCCCCAGGCAGTGGCAAGCCTTACATAAACTCTCGCTCATAACGCGCTGCCTTTCCGCTACCATCAACTTCTCTCCCTGCCGTTTATTTGTGGCCATGCTCTCCCTCATACCGTTAACGATAGAAGTGAAAACATCCTCTATGGCTGTGATGTCGCTCTCGCCATCCACCAGATCTATAGCCTCGGGCAGTTCCCCGCGGGCTATCTGCTCCATCTGGTTCCTTAATCTCATGATCGTCCGCGGATACTTCAGGAGAAGCGCGTATCCCATACAAATTGTCAGACAAACCATTGCTCCGAGTGCCCACATCATTGGCCCACTCAAACCGCCCATATCGGCATGCAAACGAACCACGCAAACTGAGGCGAGCATTGGGATTACCGATATCAAAACCGCGGCCGCAACAAACTGTATTCTAGCGCCCTGAGATGCCAGCGACACCTGCTGCCATCTGTTACCCGCTCGATACACCTTCATTAACGTCTCCTTTCCTGCCCCACCTGACATATTTTAACGCCGAGATGACACTGTATTTGCTGCGTTCATTTCTTTCACAACTAGTCACTATTGCTAATACCGTGCCAAGACAGCTGAGTTTAGATAACAGATTGGCCAATAACATCTTAGGGGCATGCAGCCGCAGTCTCAGAGGAAGAGAGATGTGTCACTTTATGGAACAGTTCTGGCAATTATGTCCTATTTCGGAACAGTTCATGTTCCTCTGCTTAAACGTTGTAAACCACTACCCAATCAACGCTTACGCATACGCATGCCAGTTGGCACGACCCTAGCTACCTAGGTAGCCGGACTGAGATCGAGCGATAGAAAGGCAGCCAAAATAAACAACAGACACAGAACGCTGCTGGGAATACTGAGTATGGTTGCCGTGTTCTCTGCTGGCGCCCTGGCTGCGGATCTATTGGCCGGATTCAAGTCCTTTGTGATCGGCGGCAGCGAGGTGTCGGACGCTCCGGATGACAAAATGGCAGAGCTCGCGTTTGGGTGCATCTCATGCCATGACGGCACCACTGCGAAAGATGTTTATGCTAGCACCGTGGGCGTCCAGACCTGGAGAATGGGAATGGGAGAGCACCCTGTTGGGATGGATTACAGGGCGTCATATCTACGAAAGCAGGAAGAACTGAACCCGCGTGAGTTTCTCCCAGCCAGCATCATCCTGGTGGACGGAGTCGTGTCATGCTTGTCCTGCCACAAACTCAGCGAAGAAGCTGTGCAGGCGAGCACAAATGGATCGACCGCTTTCATCGGTAGTACCGATTGCACCAGTGCCGGACTGACTGTCAGCAACGAGGGCAGCCGGCTCTGTATGAGCTGCCACAACCTGTAGTCGCACTCGTTCTAAAGAGAGCGGTAAACCTAACGGCTTTGCCACACCATAAAGGCAGGCTGTTTTAGATTTACGCGGGGAACGGAGGAGTGATCGACAGCCGCAGAAAGACCCGGAAGAAATCGCAAGCAAGCTAAACTCATGCGCAGGGAACACCCGATGATCCACGTATTGGCTGGAGGCGGCTCATCAAAAGGCACCGAGTTAGAAATCCCGATCATCACCCAATCAAGCAGCCCTGAAGGGTGAAACTGAGGACTTATTTCTTCTTGGCGCACTCTTTCAGGCGTTTCTTACGCCTCTCTTTGCGCTGCCTCTTTTTCTTAACTCTGTGTTGCTGTCCCATAATTCTCTCTGTTTGTTCCCCAAAGGAAAGTGAGGAATGTGTCAAAATCCGTGAAATCTGTCCAGATTTCTCTTTTCTAATTCTTTGTGATACTCATCGATATCCTGTCGCTCAGCCACGCCCGACTCAACGGCAGCCCTGGCAACAGCCGATGAAACCTCTACGAACAGGCGCCTGTCGAAAGGCTTCGGGATAATATAATTATCACCAAACTCAAGGGCGTCGCCGCCATAAAGGTCCTTCACATAGGCCGGCACTTTGTCGCGGGCAACCTTGGCCAGGGCGTCAGCCGCAGCTATCTTCATCTCAATATTAATGTAGCGCGACCTGACGTCCAACGCACCGCGGAACAGGAACGGGAAGCCAAGCACGTTATTGATCTGATTGGGATAATCCGACCTTCCCGTAGCCATGACGTATTTCCTCCCCTTCATTGCCTCTGCAACGATCTCAGGCCGGATTTCAGGATCGGGATTGGCCATAGCGAATATGGCCGGGTATTCATCCATAGAGAGCACGTCGTCTACGGTAATGCAGTCGGCAACAGATACACCCACGAAGACATTGCTGCCCTTCATCGCTTCGCTGATCGTCCTGGCTTCGGTTTCCGCTGCATGTTCAGCCTTTTTGCCGGTCAGCCCATCGCGTGACGTGCTTATTACACCCTTTGAGTCGCAAAGCACCACATTGGTCGCGCCGGCGCTCTTGAGCATCTCGCAGATCCTGATACCCGCCGCACCGGCACCGTTAATGACGACCTTGAGGTCTTTCATCTCTTTCTCGGCGAGAACGCAATAGTTCTTCACGCCCGCGAGGGTAATTACAGCGGTGCCCCACTGATCGTCATGAAAGACCGGAATATCAAGCAGTTCCTCAAGTTTGTCCTCTATCTCGAAACAGGCTGGAGCGGCAATGTCTTCAAGGTTAATACCGCCATACATGGGCGCTATCGCACAGGTGACATCAATCACCTTGGAGGGATCGGTCTTACCCTCACGTCCGTTCACACGACAGTTCTGGAGGGGTACAGGCCAGCCATCCACGTCTCCAAATGCCTTGAACAGGACAGCCTTGCCCTCCATCACGGGAATGCTGGCTTCAGGCCCACGGTCACCAAGGCCAAGAATCGCGGTGCCGTCGGTGACCACCGCTACAAGGTTAGATTTCGCCGTGTACCTGTAAACATCTTCGGGATTCTCGGCAATCTCCTTGACCGGTATGGCCACGCCGGGAGTGTAAGCTTTGCAAAGGAGATCAAGGCTAAGCACCTTCTTTGTAAGCTGCAGCCCTATCTTCCCACCGAGGTGGTACTCTAAAACATCGTCTCTATTTACTGCCATAGTTCAAATTCAAGGTTCAAAGTTCAATGTACCAGGACCATTGCTTCTTCCCTGCCTTCCTTGGGTAGAGACGGGTTTACCCCGTCTATGGTGGACGGCATAAAGCCGTCCCTACCATTGTGACCTCTGTGCGCTCCGTGAGAGATCGTATGTCTTCCCGAAAGGCGCCGATTGAACACCATCTATGCCTCCAAGGCGAGAAAATTCATATCAAAACCACAAAAATGACTCGAAAATCCGAAAAAGCTTCCACTCATAAATGGCTTCGAATAACATCGTAGATTGTGAAGACTAGACCATTTGTCCATCTCCATCTGCACACCGGATACAGCCTCCTGGACGGCGCTACCCGAATTCCGGACATCATGGACTATGCCCTTGAGAGCGGCATGCCTGCCGTTGCCATCACAGACCACGGGGTGATGTACGGAGTCATCGACTTCTATCAGACCGCGAAGAAGAAGGACGTAAAGCCCATCATCGGCTGCGAGATGTACATAACTAAGGACCGGCATGAACGCGGGGAGTCTGGTCGAGTTCCCTTCAACCACCTCGTCCTTCTGGCGGAAACCAGTGAAGGCTACTCAAATCTCCTGCGGCTGGTATCCAAGGCCCACCTGGAAGGCTTCTACTATAAGCCGCGAATAGACCTGGACCTGCTCTCGCAGCACAGCAAGGGACTCATAGGACTGTCTGCCTGCCTGCAGGGCCAGGTGGCGTCGTTTCTAAGGAACAACGATGAAAAGGCGGCAGAGGATTCGGTGCAGACCTACAAGGATATCCTTGGCAAAAACAACTTCTTCCTCGAAGTACAGGACCACGGCATTCCGGACCAGCGCAAAGTCAACGAGCTGCTTAAGCGGCTGACCAAGACCACCGGCGCGCCGCTCGTGGCGACGAATGACGTTCATTACCTCAAGAAAGAGCATGCCGAGGCGCACGAAGTGCTGCTCTGCCTCCAGACCCAGACAGTAATGAGCGATCCTAACAGGATGCGATACAGCACACAGGAATTCTACATGAAGACCGGCCGGGAAATGGAGGCCATCTTCAAGGAGTTCCCCGGTTCGATAGACATGACACTTGAGATCGCCGATCGCTGTAACGCGGAGATCGAGTTCGGAAGACTTCACTTCCCGACCTATGACGTTCCCCAAGGCATGTCAGAGAAACAATACCTTACTGAACTCGCCTACGAGGGAATGAAGCGGCGCTACGGACTTAAGGACCCTAAGAAGCCCAAGAACACGAAAGAGCGTGAGATAATAGAACGATTCAAGCACGAGCTCCACGTAATTGAAGTTAAGGGGTTCATTAACTACTTCCTGGTAGTATGGGACTTCGTAAATTTCTCACATGAGAAAGGCATTCCGGTCGGACCCGGCCGCGGATCTGGCGGCGGCAGTATGATTGCCTACCTCCTTGGAATCACATCCATTGATCCCCTCAGGTACGAACTCATCTTCGAGAGGTTCCTCAACCCCGAGCGCCCGTCCGCTCCGGACTTTGATATCGACTTCTGCCAGTCCCGCCGCGGTGAGGTCATCGAGTATGTAAAGCAGAAGTACGGACGCGAGCAGTGCGCACAGATCATTACCTTCGGAACCCTGGG
>JBFIFS010000085.1:0-9767 GCA_041602695.1 Kiritimatiellia bacterium | reverse complement strand
GTCTGGACGAACTCCCGACGGATGGCATCGGCGCGCACAAGCCGTGTTGTGTCGATAGCGTAGTGGATCAGACTGCCCGCATGCGCAACCGTCGTGACTTCCAGATGCAAATCCGCGCCGGCGGCGTCTTGCACGACGCAGGGGCGGACAACAGTCCCTGCTTCACCGCCAAACTGCTTGCTTTCCGTTGTGATGGATGCGGCTGCGTCGGATGAGAAGGATTTGAACAGGTCGTTGCGCCAGAGCACGGCACCGGGGTTATCGGTGATGCAGATTGCGCAAGGGGCGTCATGCAGCGCCTGTCTGAACCGTTCCAGTTGGGACAGTTCACGTGATGCGGCGTGCACCGCGCCCGGGCTGGGCGGATGCGGATCGTAAAGCGTTAAGACGTGGGCGGATTTCCGTGCGGCGAGTGTCAGGCGCGCCGCGTCGTCTTTGCATGTGCGACCTTGAGGATGAAGTTCTTTCAGCAATTGCCGCCATGATTATCAGCATTTGGCTGATACACGGGCGTTTCGAACTGTGGCAGATTTACATCATGAATCGGAATTGATTTGCTCTGGACAAATTACCAAGAGTCTAAAGGATGCCAAACCATTGCCAGGCAGCGCTTGAAAAGAGAGTGTCGGGGGTAGTCTGTTCTGAGAGCCCATGCAGAAGTCTTGTTAAGCAAAACCGAGTGTATAAGAAGTACCTGCGCCGCTCATGTCTGATTGCTCTGGTCGCGTGTCTGGGCTGGTCGAGCAGTCATGCGGATGACGAAGCCTTGCAGATCAAATCAGCGTTCGTCCTGAATTTCCTTAAGTACACTGACTGGTCCCCAGAAAAACTTGCCAGCGAAGAGAGTCCTCTGGTCTTGGCAATAGTGGGCGAGGGCCGTATTGCCGCTGTTATGCGGGAGGTCGTGAGCGGCAGCGTTGTTCATAAACGTAAAGTCGCAGTCAAGATCTACAGGGACGCAGAGGAATTTAAGTCCGACGGCGCATCCTGCCATGCCGTCTTCGTGACGCCCGCCGCCATGAGTGCCTGGGAGGGGCTGCGGCCGGTACTGTTGGACCGCGGCGTTCTAGCGATTGCCGCAAGCCCGGGGTTCTGCGCTGCGGGCGGCGCATTGAATCTGGTGGAGAAAGAAAGCCGAATGCGATTCGAGGCGAATCCGGGCGCCGCGCGCGTTCTGGGTGTAAGGTTAAGATCCGATCTCTTGAAGTTGGCCGTAATAGTAAAAAGCGATGGGAAGGTGAAGCAATGAAAAGACTAGTTGTCCCCAAGAAGATCCATCACCTCGTGCTTGTGCTGCTGATAGCAGCGACAGTCTCACCGGCGATGGCAACCGGCAGGAACAAGGTGGATTATGCCACTATGAGCCTTGAGGAACTCATGAATATTGAGATCACCTCGGCGTCCAAGAAAGAGGAAAGGTTACGGGAGACGGCCGCCGCCGTGTCCGTGCTTACCTCCGATGACATAGCGCGTATGGGTGCAACGACAATACCGGACACCCTGCGATACTTGCCGGGTGTGCATGTTGCTAACCAGGACGCACACCAATGGGCGGTGTCGATACGAGGCTTCAACGACATATTCGCCAACAAGCTGTTGGTTGTAATGGATGGCCGGAGTATATACACGCCGCTGTTCTCCGGTGTGTTCTGGAACACGACAGATACTTTCCTTGAGGACCTTGAGCAAATCGAAGTTGTGCGTGGGCCTGGCGCAACCGTGTGGGGCGCCAACGCCGTAAACGGCGTGATCAATGTGATCAGCAAAGACGCCAAGCACACTCAGGGTTGGCTTCTGTCAGGCATAGCGGGCACGGAAGACCGGGGAATAGTGGGCGCACGCTACGGCGGTCAGCTGGGGGATGGTACACATTACCGGGTTTACGGCAAGTATCTGAATCGGGACGCCTCGGCCCTGGCTGATGGGTCTGATGCTGTGGACTCTTGGCAGCAGGGGCGTACGGGATTTCGCATCGATTCCGAATCAACGCCGGGCAGGCATCTGACGTTACAGGGCGAGATGTTCAGTAATCGTGAGGAGCAACGATATCACCTACCAGCGATAGTGCCTCCCTTCGTTGAAACGACGCAGGGTCATCAGGATACGCTGGGAGCGCACCTTCTTGGCCGCTGGACTGAGAAGATGGATGATGATTCCGACATCTCGCTGCAGGCCTACTATGACGTAACCCATGGGACATACGTTATTCTCGAAGAGACTAGGCAAACGGCAGACGTCGAATTTCAGCATCGGTTCAGGCTGGGAGACAGCCAGGAAATTGTCTGGGGTTTGGGATACAGGGTGACTTCGGATGAGATTGAGAATATGGAGCGCCTTTCGGTAAACCCCAATAAGGAAACTGACAACCTGTTCAGCGCATTTGTGCAGGACGAGGTTACCCTGGTGCCCGGGCGCATGACGCTTGCTGCCGGGTCTAAATTCGAGCACAACGACTTCACGGGTTTCGAGGTACAGCCCAGCGTCCGCACTGAATGGACTCCATGCAGCGAGGTCACCCTTTGGGGGGCAGTCTCTCGCGCAGTACGGAGTCCAAGCCGTATTGACGAAGGGGCCTTTATCACTATGCCCACAGTTCCGCCTGGCGCGATGTTTCCGGGCTCGCCGCTCACTGTTCCCGAGATTCAGGGCAGCCGCTCTTTCGATTCCGAGGAGCTTATTGCCTATGAACTCGGCCTTCGCGCGGGACTCAGTGAGAGCCTGAGTCTGGACGCGGCGTTCTTCTATCATGACTATGACAAGCTGCGGACATCGGCGTCTGGGAGTCCACGGCTCATAATGGACCCTGCGATGCCGTATATCGCTGTTCCAAGTACAATCAACAACGATGCTGAAGGGGAGAGTTACGGGGCGGAGCTTGCAGCCATGTGGCAGGTGGATGACTGGTGGCGTCTAAGTGGGAGCTATACGCTGCTTAAGGTAAAGACACGTGTGACATCGCCGGCCTCGGAGCCTGAGTATGTCGACGAAGGTTCTTCGGCGCCTCGCCACCAGGTCTCCTTGTGGTCGAGAATGGATGTGACTCGGCGGACAGCATTGGACATAGGCCTTCGCTTTGTAGATGAGCTTGAGGGCAAGGATGTGGATGATTATACGGTGATGGACATACACCTGAGTTGGCAGGCGTCTGAGGACTGTGATGTGAGTATAGTCGCCCGCAACCTCCTGGAAAAACATCATGCTGAGTGGTCGCCGTCATATATAGAGTCGCAACCCACCGAGGTAGAGCAAAGCGTTTACGGGAAGATTACATGGAGATTCGAGTGATTGCCGATCTCCCTAAGGCAGTGTAGTAAGGAAGTGGAAGATGGAATGGCGGTTTATGAGGCTCCGCGACATTTCGATTAAGCGGAAGGTCATCATGATAGTCATGGTGACTGCTCTCAGTGCTTTGCTGCTCACGACAATAGCCAACATTGGCAGTCAAACAATGTCGGCACGGCGGCAGTGGCAGGAAGACATGCTGGGTACCGCGGCAATGTTAGCAGAAGCGTGTGACGCCGCGATCTCTTTTGATGATCGGCGCTCGGCCGTTGATCGTCTTGCGACACTGAGAGCGAAATCTTGGATCAGTGCCGCTCACGTCTACCGCTCCAATGGGGAGCTTTTCGCAAAATACCTCGCGCATGGTGCTGAGGAAGTAGAGCAGGGCAACATTTCTGACAAACTTTTGGCACAAAAAGATCCCGTATTCCTGCAGGATGGCGATTACGCCCATTGCTGGGCGCCTATCGTTCTGGAGGGCGAGAGCCTTGGTGTTATCCATTTGGCCGCGAGTATCGACCCTTTAATGGCTGTTGTCAGGCGCCAAGTGACCAGCGCTGTGGTTGCTGTGCTCATCGCCTCGCTGATAGCACTTGTCTTTGCGTCGCGGCTTCAGCGATTCATATCCATGCCGGTGCTTAACATGCTGGAGACAATGGACGAAGTCCGTAGGGAAGGGAACTATGGTGCTCGCGCTAAGAGTTGGGGCAACGATGAACTGGGGCGTCTAACGGGCGGCCTCAACGGCATGCTGGGCCAGATCGAGACGCATGTAAAGGAGCGAGCGCGGTACAGCGAAAGGCTCGAGAAGGAAGTTGCCCAGCGCACGACAGACCTGACGGCCGCAAAGGACAGGGCTGAGACTGCCAGCGCGATCAACGAGGCCAGGGACGCGCGACTTCAGGTCCAGAATGACGCCCTTGCCACGCTCGTTGCCAACCCGACTCTTCACGGCGGGGATCTCGTCTTGGCATCCCGCCTTCTAAATGGGTCGGGGGCCCAGACCCTTGGCGTAGAGCGCGCGAGTATTTGGCTGTTTTCTGAGGACCGCAGCGAGCTGCGATGCATTGACCTTTATGAGTCATCCCTAAAGCAGCACTCCTCAGGCCAGACTATCCAGGCGGCGGATCACGCGCAGTATTTTGAGGCCCTTAAGGCTTATCGTTCTATTGTTGCAAGCGATGTTGCAAGCGATCCACGCACTCAATCGTTAAGAAGCTCTTATGCCGAGCCTTTAGGAATAGGAGCGCTTTTGGACTCCGGGGTGCGGCGCGGCGGTGAGATTGTCGGTGTGCTTTGTTTTGAGCATCTTGGCGAACCCCGCAAGTGGGCGCAGGATGAGCAGAATTTTGCGGGCTCGCTGGCAGACCTCATCGGCGTAGCGCTCGAGGCCTGTGAGAGATGCCAGGCACAGGCAGAGCTTGTGGCCGCCAGGGATGCGGCAAACGCGGCGAACGCGGCAAAGTCGCAGTTTCTTGCCAACATGAGCCATGAGATACGTACTCCCATAAACGGGGTAATGGGAATGATGCAGCTTCTGAGCAAGGGGGACCTTACCGGCAGACAGCATCGCTTTATTGATATGGCACTTAGCTCAGCCAAAACGCTGATGGCAGTAATCGGCGACGTGTTGGACTTTTCAAAGGTTGAGGCAGGCCATATGGAGCTGGCGAAGGAGGAGTTTGTTCTCCGCCAGACTCTAGACGGTGCCATAAGGATATTCGCGGAACAGGCGGAATCAAAAGGCATAGAGCTTTCATATTCAGTAGCGCCTGATCTGCCTGACCGCCTCATAGGTGATCCGGACCGGCTGTGCCAGATCGTGATCAATCTTGTGAGCAATTCCCTTAAGTTTACTAGTGAGGGAGAGATAAATGTTGACGTCAGGCTCGGGTGCGTATCGGGCAGGCAGGCCTCGCTTGAGTGTGCTGTTAGAGACACAGGTCCTGGCATCCCTGAGGAACAGAGGGAAAAGATCTTCGCGTCCTTTGCCCAGGCCGATTCATCAATGCGCCGCAGGCATGGCGGCACGGGCCTGGGGCTGGCAATATCGCGGCATCTGGTGTCTTTGATGGGGGGAGAGATATGGGTGGACAGTGAGCTGGGGCATGGCAGCACTTTTCACTTTACTGCCAATTTGGATTTGCCTGAGCAGATGGCGCTTCCAGAGATGGGGCGCTTGGACCTGCATGGTGAAATAAAGGCCCTGCTGGTGGACGCCCCAGGCTCCGCACGAAATGTTGCCAGCAGCTATCTGCAATCCTGGGGATTCGCTTTGAGGGAACTGGATGGCAGCGCAGAGGCAATAGAAGAGCTGCAGCGTGCGGAGAAGGCTGGAGAACCATACAGACTGGTCATAGTGGATTCCACACTGGAGGACGCGGATGGCTGCGACTTGGCGCGGATGATTAAGGGGAACGTGAGTATTCCCGGCTTGCGTGTGATTCTGTTGAGCGGGTTTGAAATGCCGTCGGATGGGGTGATCGAAGAGTGCGGAGTTCAGGCTGTGGTAGCAAAGCCGGTTTGCGCCTCGGAGCTTTACGACGCCGTGATTCATTCGATTCACGAGACAGCGGGTACGGGAAAGGAGTGGCAAACGGCGACTGCTGCAGAGAAGCCAAAGCTCGCCTCTGCGAGTATATTGCTGGTCGAAGACAATGTGATAAACCAGGAGGTGGCTCGTGAAATGATTACACATTTCGGCCATTCCTGTGTCTGCGTGGACTCCGGAGAGAAGGCGCTGGAGGTGATAGCAAGGGAATCATTTGACCTGATTCTGATGGACTGCCAGATGCCGGTCATGGACGGCTATCAGGCGACAGCTGCGATAAGGGAGTGGGAAGAGCGTGCGGGACGGGCCGAGAAGACACCGATAATAGCCCTTACGGCTCATGCGATGAAGGGCGACCGGGAGCGCTGTCTTGAGGCCGGCATGGACGATTATCTTTCCAAGCCGCTGCAGTTTAACGAGCTGTCCGTTATTCTTGAGAAGTGGGTTGGGTGCCGCAGGGTTGTTGCCGGCCCGGGGGCGGCGCAACGCGAAGGCGAGCTTGAGGAGGCCGTCATTGCCAGTTGCAATGGCAAGCGTACACTTGCGAAGCAAATGATCGATCTCTTCACTAATCAGAGCAAGAACGATATTGAGGAGATCAAGAAGTCAATGACCGAGGGGGACCATGGGCGAATGCATTATCTGGCGCATCGCCTGAAGGGCGCTGCCGGAACTCTTGGTCTCGTTAAACTGAGTCAAGCCGCCGAAGGATTGGTTAGACTGGCACGGAATGGACAGACGAGCGGAGCGGAGCAGTACGTTGCAGTGCTGTGCAGAGAAACAGAACGCGTCTCGAGGATAAACACCGTGGGAGAATCATTATGATATCAAGCCAAAATGAGGAATGTCGGGGATCAGCAGCAAAGCCGGATGTGTGCAAGCCGAGGATACTTCTGGTTGACGACGATATTACTGTGCGCCAGCTGGGGGCGTATCATTTAACTGAATCGGGATTCGAGGTAATGACTCTAAGCGAGGCACTTGGTGTGCGGGAGAATGTCCGCGAATTCAGGCCCGATGCCGTTCTTATGGACGTCATGCTTCCTGATGGAAACGGTTTGGACCTTTGTCGTCAGCTGCGCGGTATTCCGGAGGCGGGATACCTGCCGATTATCATGCTGACATCCCTGAACGATGAAGATGCCATACGAACGGCTTTTGAGTCAGGAGCTACCGAGTTCGTGGTGAAGCCGGTCAACTGGCTTCAGGAAATATACAGGCTTCGTTACACAATGCGTGCCGCCGCAACGCTCGCGAGTTTAGATCGTGCTAAACTGGAGATTCTGCGCGCGAAGCAGGAGTGGGAGCAGACGTTTAATGCCATTGAGGATCCAGTCGTGATCCTGAATTCCGACATGACGATTCGCCAGGCCAACCTGGCTGCTGCGCGCATGAGCGGTACGGACTGTGATGGAATGCTGGGTTGCTCCTGCAGTGAAGTATTCGCATGTGGCCTAGCGGACAGCGATGACTGTCCGACTAGAATAGCGCGTTCAAAAGGAGGACCGGTACAGACAGAGGTGCGGGGCTTTGGCCCAGAGCGTCGTGACTGCCTCATTTCCGTTGCGCCTGTTCCAGGGGATAATGCATCAGAGGCGCTGGTCTACTCGATTAAAGATATTACAGAGTATCATGAATTGCAGGAAGAGCTTCTGCAGTCCCAGAAGATGGAAGCCGTGGGTGCGCTGTCTGCCGGTGTTGCCCACGACTTCAACAACCTGCTGCAGGGTGTGCTTGGATGGGCGGACTTGCTTGGGATGGGCAATACGCCGGACACGCTGTTAAAGCAGGCGGCTGAGCAGATGACTTCAGTGGCAGAACGAGGCCGGGCCCTGACCCGGCAGCTGCTCTTTGCCGCGCATGAGGTTGAAACGGAACGCCAGGAGACGGACATAGGGGAACTGATCGGAGAATTGGGATCTTTGCTGTCAAGAACCCAGCCAAAGACTGTGGAGATTGAGCTCAGTGTGGCAGAGGAGCTTTGGAAGGTGGATGGCAATGCGTCACACCTGCATCAGGCGCTGATGAATCTCGCCGTCAATGCCGGCCACGCGATGCCAAATGGCGGGCAACTCTGTATTACCGCCCGCAATGTCTACATCGACAGTTCCTATGACATGGCGCAATCAGGACATCGCACAGGGCGGCATGTCCTGATAGAGGTGCGGGACAGCGGGGAGGGCATACCAAAAGAGCTGCAGGCAAGGATCTACGATCCTTTCTTTACAACCAAGCCGCAGGGCAAAGGAACGGGACTGGGACTCTCGATCGTGTTTGGGGTTGTCAAGGATCACGGCGGCCACATTAGCTGCAGCTCTGAGGAGGGGAAGGGCACGGCCTTTCGGATCTATCTGCCTGCGACAGGGGATGAGCCGAACTCGGCCGGCGAGCCCGAGGTCCCTGAATCTGCCGCCGTATCAGGCGAAGGTAAGACCGTTCTGGTCGCGGAGGACGAGCCGTCTATCATGCAGCTGCTCGTGCGGAACCTTGAGAACGAACACTACAAAGTGGTTCAAACGGTCAATGGCAAAGAGGCCCTTGACCGCTGCCTGGCTTTGCGCGGTCAGCTCGATGCCATAATCCTTGATATGAACATGCCTGTAATGAATGGAGAGTCATGCATCCAGGAGCTCTGTCGGAATCACGTGGAGGTCCCTTTGATTATTGCCACGGGGTCTCTACTAAGTGAAGAGGAAGAGTCGAAACTGCGTGAGCGGGCGACCGACATCATTCACAAGCCTTACAGGCCCCGTGACCTCCTGCGAAGCCTTGGCCGCGTCTTGTCCGCGGCGTAGGCGCATGCCTCGAATCCTGCTGGCTTTTCTCCGGTCTTCAGGTTGACTTCGGGTGACCGGTTAAGTTGCGGGCGGCATTGGAGGTCGGCCAGAAGGCCCCGGATTTCCGCCTGCCGGGACTGCGCATGGATCAGGAAACCGGGGTAGCCAGAATAGATCATGAGCGGCCGTTCCGGCTCAGCGAGTATAAGGGTAAGCGACCGGTTCTGATTATATTCTCAAGCTTCACATGAGGACCCTTTATCGCCAGGGTGCAAGCCCTGGAGGCCCTTTACCGTGAGTATGGGGAAGCAGTTGAGTTCAGGCTGATCTATATAAGGCCAACAGGCGAGGGTGGTCAGCCGAAGAAACCTCCGGTTTCCGAGCTCGAGGTGGCAAATCGTGAAGTCCAGACAGAGGAGGACAAAGCCGAACTGGTGGGTGCCTGCGTTCTCAACCTGAAGATCACGTTTCCTTACTCGATGGATGATGACCGGCACACCGTGAACAGGATGTATAACGCCTGGCCCTCCCGGGCTTGCCTTGTCGATAAGCGCGGAACCCTGGTCTATGCGAGTAAGCCCGGTGTGTCGTCTGTCGACCCCGAGGCAATAGCGCCGGCGCTCCAAGAGGTGCTGGCCAAGGACTCGGCGGGCAACTAGAACCCCATAAGCAGTCTTCTGCATCGGAGCCGCGGTTGTGCTGCTTAGGCTGGATTTTCATCCCACGGGAAACTAGTATCTGGAATGGATGAAAATAGATGAGTGATGCGGTATTGAATTATCACCTGATGCATCCAGGCGGGATGAGGAGCATTGCCGGTGATCCGAGCTTCACGGATGTCCTTGCCAAGCATCGCGCCATATTGGCCGACTGGGTACGGCTGTTTCAGGACAAAGCGGGAGAGGGATTTGTTAAGATCGCTGTGAAGGAGGGCGTATGATAAGCCGGCGTGATTTCATCAGGAATATATCTGTAGCGGCCACTCTGGCCGCAGCTGGCAGTGTGCCAGCCATGGCGGCAGGCGGAGCCGGGAAGAAGCCTAATATACTCTTCATTCTTGCGGATGACCTCGGGTGGGTGGATACGAGTTTTACTGGGAGTAAGCTGTATGAGACGCCCAACATCGAGCGACTCGCCAAGCGCGCTGTTTACTTTCC
>JBFIFS010000084.1:0-9781 GCA_041602695.1 Kiritimatiellia bacterium | reverse complement strand
GTCACCGAGATGCGCATGTAGTTAATGGTCCTGTTAAATCTGTCTAACATCAATCAGTTCGCCTTCAGCTATTTCCGCTGTGCCTTTCGGCAGACAAATGAGTCCATCCGCGGCACAAAGCGCATTTATGTGGGCTGACCCATGATAGTCGACCCTGGCAATACGGCCTTCCCCCACTGCCTTCACCGGCATCCATGCGTCGCGGTCCGTCTTCTTCCGCTTTATCGGCTCAGCCAGGATCATCGGCTGGACCCACGGTTTGTAATGGTGTCCCATGAGACCGTAAATGAACGGCTTTACCAGCAGCTCAAAAAGCACGAAAGTCGAAACCGGGTTGCCGGGCAACCCGAAGCAGAAACAGCTGCCGGATCTCCCGAATACTGTCGGCATGCCGGGCTTTATTGCCACCTTCTCGAACAGCAGGTCGAACCCAGTCTTACGCAGTATGCCGGGAACCAGGTCGAAATCACCTGCGGACACCCCGCCCGACAGGAGAATGACGTCATTTTCGGAGCGGGCAGCCGCGATCGCCTCTTCAAGTGCCTTCTCAGTGTCCGGAACAATCCCGCACGTTCTAGGCTCAGCACCCGACCGCAGGACCTGTGCCCTCAGCTGCCAGGCATTACTGTTCCGGATCTGGGCCGGACCCGGCTTCTCGGCCGGCTCTACAAGCTCATCGCCAGTCGCCAGGACCCCAACGCGGGCCTTGCGCGAACACGCGGGCTGTATACAGCCCACCGTTGCCAGCACCGCAATATGCCTGTCAGTAATGAGCTCTCCAGCACGCAAAACGGTGTCGCCGGCCGTGATGTCTTCCGCTTTGCGGCAGATGTTGTCGCGCGTAGCGTCACCTGTGAAGCGCACCATGTCTTCGCCACACTCCTCAGTGTATTCGACCATGATGACGCAGTCCGCGCCTTTTGGAACTTCGGCCCCCGTCATTATCTTGGAGCACTCACCAGCGCCCACGGGCCTGGTTGGCGCACATCCTGCCGCGATCGTCTCGACTACTTTCATTGCCCCGCCGAGGTCAGCGCGCCGGCACGCGTATCCGTCCATAGCGGACTTGTCAAATGGCGGCATGTCCATATCGGAATGCACGTCTTCGGCGAGGACACGGCCGAGGGCCTCTGTAAATTCCACCTTCTCTGAAGGCAGCCTCACGATATTTGCCCTGACTGTGTTCAGCGCTTCATCAAAAGCGATCATTGCGCTCTCCCGGCAAGATAAGCTTTATATTCCTCAGGCGTATTCAGGTTAATTATCTCACATCCCTCAGGCAGATCAAAGTATTCCGTCCTGCACCTGTCAAAGAGGCTGCGCACCCTTCGCTCGCCGGAACGCAGCATCTCGCGTATGACCGGCTCAAGCCCCTTTGAGTAGATGCCGTAAAGCGGCTCTATTCGGCCGTCGCTGTACCGCGGAACTACCGCTTCGCAGCCCCCGTTTGCGAGTTCAAGCATTCGCCTGACCAAAGGCATGTCCACCTCAGGGGTGTCACAGGCAATTATGAAATTCTTTTCGCGCTTGGTTTGCGAGAGGGCTTCCGCTATTCCCATAAGCGGGCCGCAGCCCCGTTTGGAATCCACAACGACCGGCAGGCCCAGCGCTTCATGGACACCTTCCTCTGCCGCACTGATAATTACCGATTCAAAGTGGCCCTGCAGTTGGGAAACTATGTGCCCGGTCATCGACATTTCGCCCAGCGGCAAAGTTGCCTTGTCCCGGCCCATACGGCTGCTTTCACCTCCGGCAAGCACTATGGCGCAAGCGTCTTCCTTCAGCACCCAGGCGCTGCCAGCAAGCTGCAGCCTGTCGAGGTCCAGGTCGAACGAGCCGTCCGTTTGGTCCGACCTGACTTTGATGTCCGCGAAGCGCGCGACTTCTTCGGCAGACGCCTTGTATTTCCCCGATGGGTCTTCGATCATGAGAAACACGCCGGGCTTCACTGCGCTGCGGATACTGTTCGATTCACACAGCCACGGCACGTCACTGCCGATGAAATCCTGGAGCGCGGCCATCCCTTCTTTCATACGGGACTTGAGCACACGCATCCATACAACGCGTTTTGCGCCCGCTGCAAGCAGGCGCGAAGTGTCCTTCTGCTTGTTTGGGTCGGTCTCTTCACGGATGTCGTAAATACCGTTCAGCGTCGTGCAGACACCGCAGCCCCGCCCCCCCTTACGCGGACAGACCCCGTCAGCCCTGCTTATCGCCGTCACCTTAGCGGCAACGATACCACCGGACTCTTTGAAGCGGGCTATTACACGCGTGCTGAATTCAGTCTTGCCCGCATTCCGCCCGGACGCGCCTATAAGGAGCATATTGGGCAGTTCTATTGGCGTTTTAACCGTCATATTCTACACTGAACTTGTGAGATCTCTCGACAGGCTCGAGATGACAGAGCGCTGTGCTGAAGTTTCGACAGCGACAGCATCGAGAGTCCTCATCGCCCCACACACATTGTCATTTCTCTCCGCACATCGTTATTGCGCCCTGCGCATTGTTATTGCACCCTGCACATTCTCATTCCGCCCTGCACATTGTCATTCCTCGCTGCACATTGTCATTCCGCGCTACACATTGTCATTCCGCTCTGCACATTGTCACTGCGCCCTGCGCATTGTCATTCCGCTCTGCACATTGTCTCATTGCGAGCTCTACACATTGTCATTCCGAGCGAAGTCGAGGAATCTCACGGGGTTGCCGTTATTCCGCTGGACCAAGGCTGACGGCACACACCTTGAATTCAGGAATCTTTGCGATAGGGTCAAGCGCGTCGTTAGTGAGCAGATTTGCTGCGCACATGAAAGTGAAATGCCATGAAAATTGTGCCTTTGGGCGAGCGCTCGGTGATCATTGCCTTCGCCTTGACGCTTCCCCGTCTTGAGCTGACTGTCATCTCCTGTCCGTGCGTAATGCCCTCTCTCGCGGCATCTTCGGGATGGATTTCGAACGGAACTGGAGGGCAGAGCTCTTCGAGTCCCGGGACGCGCCCTGTCATAGTACGAGTATGCCAGTGATAGAGGTACCTGCCGGTAGTAAGAATATACGGATACTCATCATCGGGAGCTTCATCGGCGGCGCGATAAGGGGTCGCATGGAATTTACCCAGTCCGCGCTTGAACTCGCCTTTGTGCAGGTAAACCGTGCCGGGGTGCTCGCGGTCGGCGCAGGGCCACTGCAGTCCGTCAGGCGCAAGCCTGTCATAGAAGATTCCGCCATAGATTGGAGACACTGAGGCTATCTCGTCCATGATCTCAGAAGGATTGGCGTACTCCATCGGCCTGCCCATGCGTGATGACAGCTCACAGGTTATCTGCCAGTCGTCCCTCGCACTGCCGGGCGGATCAACAGCCTTCTGGGACAGCTGCACGCGGCGTTCAGTATTGGTGAATGTGCCGTCCTTCTCAGCGAAAGAGCAGGCAGGCAGAACGACGTCGGCCATCTCGGCAGTCTGCGTCAGGAATATGTCCTGCACGACCATGAACTCCAGCTTCTCGAACGCGTCCTTCACGTGGTTGAGGTTTGGATCGCTCACCATCGGGTTCTCGCCCATGATATAGACGCCCTTTACAGTGCCTTCGCCCGCGCCATTGACTATCTCCGTTACGGTAAGCCCTATCTGGTCCGACAGCTTCGCGTCCCATGCCTTCTCAAACTTCCGGTGCACCTCGGGATCGTTCACCTGCTGGTAGCCCGGATACACATTAGGCAGGGCGCCAAGATCACATGCTCCCTGCACGTTGTTCTGGCCCCTCAGCGGATTGACGCCAGTCGACTCCCGTCCGATATTGCCCGTAGTCATGGCAAGGTTAGCGAGCGCGAGCACATTGTCGGTCCCCGAAGTGTGCTGGGTAATCCCCATGCTGTATACAATAGAGGCCTTGTCCGCGCTGCCGTAGATTCTTGCCGCCTTGCGGATGTCCTCGGCTGCAATCCCGGTAATTGGCTCCGCCCACTCCGGCGTACAGTCCTTAACGCATTCCTTCACTTCATCGAAACATTCCGTCCGGGTCCTTATGAACTCCTCGTTCACGAGCCCCTCGCTGATAATAACATTCAGCATCGCATTGAATAGCGCCACGTCGGTTCCTGACTCCTGGCGAATATGAAGATCTGCGTATTCGGTTATATCAATCGCGCGGGGATCGGCAACGATCAGTTTGGCGCCGCGCTTGACGGCCCAGTTGATGCGCATGGCGATGATAGGATGGGCCTCACTGGTGTTGGAGCCCGTTACGAAAATACAGTCGGCAAACTCCAGCTCATCAATAGAGTTTGTCATCGCGCCGCTGCCGAAGGCGCGGGCGAGTCCCGCCACAGTGGAAGCGTGGCACAATCTCGCACAGTGGTCCACATTGTTGGTTCCGAGCGTTGCCCTTATGAACTTCTGGAAAACGTAGTTCTCTTCGTTCGTGCATTTAGCCGAGGAAAGGCCGGCAAGCGCGTCCGGTCCGTGGTCCTTCTTGATCTGGCTGAACTTGTCCGCGACCAGCGAAAGGGCCTCTTCCCAGCTGGCCGGCTCAAGCTTGCCGTTCTTTCGGATCAGCGGCTCTGTAAGGCGGTCGTCCGCGCCGACAAAATCCAGGCCGAAGCGGCCCTTTACGCAAAGGCTGGAGCGGCAGACAACGTGGTCCTTTGTGCCCCTGACCTGAACGATCTTATTGTTGCGTGAGCCCAGCTCCAGGCTGCAGCCGCAACCGCAGTAAATGCATATAGTGTCAGCAGTCTTTTCCGGTGGGAGAGTTTCGCTCTTCGCCCGCAGCGCGCCTGTCGGACAGCGGTCAACGCACTCCCCGCATGAGACGCACGTGGATTGACGGACAGGCCCGTCGCCCATGACCGCTATACGGCTCTCGAACCCGCGACCCGCGACATCTATGGCGTCTATTCCGCGCAGCTCGCTGCAGGCCCTCACGCAGAGGCCGCAGAGTATGCAGCGGGAGAGATCTCGGGTGTAGAAAGGGTTGCTCTCGTCGAGAATCTTCTCGCGGTTAAGCGGCTTAAGGCGCTGCTCGGATATGCCCAGGTATGTGGCGACTTCCTGCAGCTGGCAGCATTTGCTCGAGGGGCATGTAAGGCACTCCTGGGGATGGTCCGATATCAGCAGCTCGCAGTTCATGCGGCGTACCTTATTGACGTTCTCAGAATCATTGCTGACAACCATGCCGTCCGACACCTTCGTCGTACAGGCGGCAGGCAGGCCCCGCATGCCCTCGATCTCGACCACGCACATGCGGCATGCGCCGTAAGGCTTAATGCCGGGGCTGTGGCATAGGTGAGGGATATAAATGCCGGCGTCCAGCGCCGCATCGAGAACAGTTGCGCCTTCGGCCGCTGCTATGACTTTGCCGTCAATTGTGATTTTAACTGCCACTTCCTGACTACTCCTTCAAAATCGCTTCAAACTTACAGGCTGAATAGCACGCGCCGCACCGTATGCATTTTTCCTGGTCGATCTCATGGGGCTGCTTCTTTTCCCCGCTTACCGCGTCAACAGGGCATGCCCTGAGGCAGGCCCCGCACCCTACGCACTTGTCAGCAATAACGCTGTACGCCATCATTGCTTCGCACGCGCCCGCAGGACACTTGCTGTCCTTGATGTGGGCCTCATACTCGTCCCTGAAGTAACGGAGCGTGGTAAGTATCGGGTTGGGCGCGGTCTGGCCGAGCCCGCACAATGATCCCAGCTTCACTGAAACGCCCAGCTCTTCGAGCATATCGAGGTCCTTTTCAGTGCCTTTGCCTGAAGTTATGTCGCTCAGGATCTCCAGCATCTGGCGAGTACCCAGCCTGCAGGAAACACACTTTCCGCATGATTCTTTCTGGGTGAATTCGATGAAATAGCGCGAGACCTCGACCATGCAAGTGTCCTCATCCATCACAACCAGGCCGCCTGACCCCATAATGGCTCCTACCTCGGCAAGCTTTTCGTAATCAACGGGCAAATCAAGCAGGTCTGCACGAATACAGCCGCCCGACGGACCGCCCGTCTGTACAGCCTTGATCTCCTTATCGTCAAGGATACCGCCACCGATATCGAAGACGATCTCCCTGAGCGTCATGCCCATGGGTACCTCCACGAGGCCGGAGTTCTTCACTTTCCCAACCAGGCTGAAGACCTTGGTGCCCTTGGACTTCTCGGTGCCCACGGAGTTGAACCATTCCGCGCCGCGGTTGATGATGCAGGGCACGTTCACCCAGGTCTCAACATTATTGATGTTGGTGGGCTTCCCGAAAAGCCCGCTTGTTGCCGGGAACGGAGGACGGCTTGCCGGCATCCCGCGCTGGCCCTCAATAGATGCAATTAGCGCCGTCTCCTCACCGCACACAAACGCGCCGGCGCCCTGCTTGATCTTTATGTGAAAGCTGAAGCCCGAACCGAGGATATTGTCCCCCAGCAGGCCCATGGCCTCAGCGTCCTCGATTGCCTTGGTGATATTTTCGACGGCAAGCGGGTATTCAGCGCGAATGTATATGTAGCCTGCCGCCGGAGCCACGCCTTTCGAAATAGCGTAGGCGCCGATAAGCATCCCCTCGATCACGGAGTGCGGGTCACCTTCCATGATGGACCGGTCCATGAACGCGCCGGGATCGCCCTCGTCCGCGTTGCATATAATGTAACGCTGCTCTTTATTCTCAGCGTTGCGGCAGAATCCCCACTTTACACCAGTAGGGAAGCCGGCACCGCCGCGCCCCCTCAGCTGGGAGTCCGTGACGCACTTGATGACTTCCTCGGGATCCATCTCCAGCACTTTCGCGAGGGCGCTGTAGCCATCGCGCGCTATATAGTCGCCTATGGACTTGGGATCTATCTTGCCGCTGTTGCGGAGCACTATTCTCGTCTGCTTGGAGTAGAATGGTATTTCGCCGTAGTCTTCCTTCTTTTCGCCGTCTACCGGGTCCTCGTAGAGAAGATGATCAACTACTTCCTTGTTCTTTATGGTCTTCTCAACGATGGCTTTGACATCACCCTCGAGGTCCTCGCGCCCGACCCTGCGGTAGAAAATCTTGTGCGGGTTGATCTCAAGAAGCGGACTCTCCTGGCAGAAGCCGTGGCATCCGGTCAGCTTGATCTCCACAGAGTCGTCCAGGCCCTGCGCGTTCAGTTCTTTTGAGAGCGCTTCCGCCAGCTCCATGCTCCCGTTGGCGCGGCAGCCTGTGCCGCCGCAGACCGTTATTACAGCCTTTTCAGGATTACGTTCCCCGGCAAGCTGTGACTGCAGGTCCGACAGGTCCTTCGCTGATTCAATCTTCCGGACTTCCGACATCATGCCCCCTGCCCTTCACGTATTTGATCCAGGAGCTTCTCTACCTTCTCAGGCGTCATCGGCCCGTGAATCTTATTGTTGGCGATCATGGCCGGCGCCAGGGCGCAGGAACCGATGCATGCAACGCGCTCCACGGAAAACTCACCGTCTTCGCTCGTCTCGCCGGGCGCGACACCGATCTTGCCCTGGACGGCGTCCTGAAGCGTCTTTGCGCCCCTTACATGACATGCTGTGCCCTGACAGATCTTGATCTTGTTCCTGCCCTGCGGTTTAAGGTAGAACTGCGTGTAGAAGGTAACGACGCCATACACCCGGCTGATGGGCACGGCAAGGTACTCAGAGACGCGCTGTATTGCCTCTGCCGGCAGGTAGTTGAGCTCTTCCTGAACTGCCTGCAGTAATGGAATCAGGTACTCCTGCTTGGAGCCGAATTTGCCGAAAACGGGCGCCAGCCGGCGCTCCAACTCTTCTGGTTTCATGCAACCTGACAAACTCGTTCCTCCTGCCTGAGAATGGCCCTACACGAATTAAGACATTAGCAATTCAGGTTGTGCTAGTCAATCCGAGAAGCGCGCGATGGCAGGCCGCGAAGCTCAGGTGGAGCGTTTGCGAAGGAGGCAGCTCCAGGCCCCGGGCCGGTGGTCGCCGTCCGAGTCGAATTCGGTGGCGGTCAGCGAGATGATCTCGAAGAACGGCTCTGTTGACGTGACGATCTCGGATGCCGAAAGGCGTGGCGGTCCAACTTCAAGCTCCGGACCGTCTGCGCTGCCTATAAGGCTGAGCCAGTAACCGCCCTGCGAAAGCCGCTCATGCACCATCCTCGCGAATCCCTGCCTCAGGTCATGGTCATCTCCGATGGAGTGGAAGCAGCCGCGGTCAAAAATGAAACCGAACGGGCCGCAGGCAAACTCGCCCTTCGTCAGATCTTCACAGGCGTATTCCACCGATACGCCTGCCTCCGCCGCCTTCTTCCGCGCCTCCTCTACGGCCGCCTCAGAAATGTCCAGTGCCGTTACAGCAAACCCCTGCCGTGTGAGCCAGATGGCGTTATTGCCGGTCCCGCACCCCAGCTCCAGGGCCGCGCAGGGGCCTATCCCGAAGCGGTCAATGGCCTCCGGCAGGTTCTTATCCACTCGCCCTGTCTCCCAGGGCAAATCCCCATTCAGGTATCTTTCATTCCATTCCATAGTAGCAAACTAGCACACCCGAAAACCCATGAGAAGTGAAAGAATGGAAACACGAATCGACGGAACCGGGAGCTCGGGGCGCGGGCAGAATGAATCAGGCGCCCCGACTAATCCGTGGGCGCCTGATTAGATCGATTACTGAGGATCGACTCAGAACTTAGCCTTTACGCCTACAAGCAGCGCGTCTTCAATACTGCCCTTGGCAACATCGAGATCGGTGGCGTCCTTAAGATCGCCGGAGTTAAAGTTCGAGTATTCCACCAGGAACTTGTAACCCTTTACCGGGGCGTAGACAATGCCAACGGTCCAGAAGTCAGTCTCAACATCAGCACTTGAATCATCTTCGATGATCTCGTACCGGCCCCAGACAGTCACCTTCTCGCAAGTCGCATACTCGGCGCCTATGGTAATGAGGCCTGGATCGTAGTCTGGTGATCCGCCCTTGTTGCTGAACGAGATATACTCCAGGTTCAGGTTGCCTCTTTCCTCAGGGCAGTCGATCAGAAGGCCGACCCCAAGACGCGACTCGTCATTCCGGAGCGCCACGGTAGTTACTCCATTCTCATCGGTCGTGGACGTGTCACCGTATGCCTCGGCGCCACCGGAGAGAACCAGCTTAAGACCGCCAACAAACTCATCCACCGTCAGCTTTGCCGTGTAGTTGTCACCAAGCTCGTTATCCGCCTCAACGAGTGTAACGCCGTCACCCAGTGACCTGCGATGCTGGTAAGAGCCGGCTGCGAAATCGCCCACGCCCTCAATATCAAGGATGGCGTGAATACCCCATACCTTATCCACTTCCTGATTGTGTGCGATATGGTCGTTCAGGTACTTGTCATAATCGAGCCCGAAAGGCATCTCGTCTTTACCAAACACTAGAGTCACAGGCGAGCCGCCGATGTGCTTGATCGTAAAATTGGCTTCTTCGATGATCTTTTCGCCGCTTACGGTCTTTCCGTCTGAAGCAACGATATCCGCGCCGTCAAGAACCACGCGGGCCTCCATGTTGTTATCGAATTTGCCGTCAAAGAGGAGATACAGCTGGTTGGACTTAAACTTGTCACCGTCGTTTGAGCCGCCCACGTCGTCGCTCAGCTCATAGAACAGCTCGAGGTCGGCGCTAACCTTGATCTCCGGGGCCGCGTCCTGCGCCATAGCTAAAGAACCGAACATTACAATCGTCATTACTGCCAGGAATACGCTCTTCATTCTGTGTGTCTCCTTCTCGTTGTTAAACGCTCTCAACTGCCGCATTGCCTGAGCCAATCCCACCTGCATCAATGCCGGCTTCAGGAACTCGGGGCGTCAGGAAGCATAGCT
>JBFIFS010000083.1:0-9799 GCA_041602695.1 Kiritimatiellia bacterium | reverse complement strand
CGTGGTATACCATTCTGGCACTAATTACCGACCGATGGGCAGGAACCTACCATGATGCCCTGGTCAAGAAGGGAGCGTGATACCTGTGATTCAGGTTAAACTGAAAAGAGGAGAGAGCATTGAAAAGGCTCTCCGACGACTAAAGAAGATAATGGATAAGGAAGGCACGATAAAGCAGTTGCGTGCCAACCGTTACTTTGAAAAACCCGGCGAGAAACGCCGGAAGAAGTCTGCGAGAGCCAGGTCAAGATCCAACACCCGTTGAGGTCTTTGCCTTTTCTCTTTGCTATAAGAACTGAAATCTCCCCGAGCAATCGGGGAGTTTTCAGCATATAGGGCTCATGAAGTTAGCCGTATCGACACATTGGAACGCTTTTCGGCACCACGACGGCCGAGCACTCCTCGAGGAAATCGCGGCAGCGGGCTTCAGCTCTGCAGAGCTTGGTTATGACCTGCGCCTGGAATTGGTCGAAGGCATCGCCGAAATGGTGAAAAACTCCGGGTTTGAGGTAGTGAGCCTCCACAACTACTGCCCCATACCGACAGGCGCTCCCATGGGGCACCCCGAGCTGTTCGATCTGTCCAGCAGCGACCCCAATATGCGGTCGGCCGCAGTCAGGAATACGACCCGAACAATAGAGTTTGCGGCCGATCTCCAAGCCAGGGCGGTAGTCGTACACTGTGGCTACGTTAAGATGAGAAACCTCAGTGCCCGCCTCATAGACCTTGCAAGAAACGGCCAGATCTACTCCGGCAAGTTCGAAAGAAGGAAGACAAAACTCATTATGAAACGCGGGAAAGCCGCTGATAAGACGCTGGACTTCCTTCGCAAGTCACTCGAGGAACTGCTCATCGAAGCGGAAAAGCACAGGGTCAAGATCTGCCCGGAAAACCTGCCTTTGTGGGAGTCCGTGCCGTCTGAATCTGAAATGGCCGTGCTGCAGGAAGAATTCAACTCGCCATGGCTCGGGTACTGGCATGACATAGGGCACGGACAAATCCGCCAGGACCTCGGCCTCTCAAGCCAGCTCACCTGGATCAAGCGCCTTAAACCGACGGGGTACCATGTTCACGATATGAACGATGCCTTTCAGGACCACATGATGCCGCCGCGTGGAAAAATAGATTTCGCTTCTTTCAAAGAGGCAATTAATGATGATAGCCTCTTCGTTCTCGAGCCGGCGCCAGGCACGCCGGTCGAACATCTTGTCGCTGCAGCTGAGTATTTAACAGACAGTTGGAACATGGAGGAAGAATGAAAAAAGCACTCATAACCGGAATCACCGGCCAGGACGGATCTTACCTAGCGGAGCTTCTTCTTTCCGAAGGCTATAAAGTCTACGGAATGGTGCGGCGCGCGAGCACGGAGACATTCGAACGCATCAACCACATAAAAGACAAAATAGAACTGGTGCAGGCGGACCTGCTTGATGAACTGTCACTCATCAAGATCATGAAAGAAATAATGCCTGACGAGATTTACAACCTGGCCGCAATGTCTTTCGTGCCGACTTCATGGAGCCAGCCGATCCTCACCGGCGAGTTTACGGGTATAGGTGTCACGAAGATCCTTGAGGCAATGCGCCACGTATGCCCCGAAGCCAAGTTCTACCAGGCCTCCAGCAGCGAGATGTACGGCAAAGTCCAGGAAGTGCCTCAGACTGAAAAGACACCATTCTACCCGCGCAGCCCTTACGGCGTTTCAAAGGTCTATGGTCACTACATCACTGTAAATTACCGGGAAAGCTACGATCTCTTCACCGTATCGGGGATCCTCTTTAACCATGAAAGCCCCCGCCGCGGAAAGGAGTTTGTCACGCGCAAAGTCACTGACGGCGTCGCACGGATAAAGCTCGGTGTACAGGACAAGCTGATGCTGGGCAACCTTGATTCCGAGCGCGACTGGGGCTTCGCCGGGGACTACGTGCGCGCGATGTATCTTATGATGCAGCACCCGGAGCCTGAGACTTTCGTCATTGCCACAGGGCAGACTCACTCTGTAGAGCGCCTTGTTGAAGTCGCATTCGAGCGCGCAGGGCTCAAGTGGCAGGACCATGTGGAAGTCGACCAGAACCTCATCCGCCCCGCTGAAGTCGATCAGCTTCTAGGGAATCCCGACAAGGCAAAGAAGGTTCTGGGCTGGGAACCGGAAGTTTCGTTCGAGCAGCTGATCGAAATGATGGTGGATGCCGATATCGAGCGTGTGAAGAAGGAAATTGCTGAGACAGCTTAAACGGATTCGACTTGAAAGTACTCCTCACAGGCGGAAAAGGATTTGTCGCCGGATATCTTGCTAAAGAGCTGATCAGTGCAGGGCATGGCGTAGTGCTGTCCGGCAGGGCCCTTGGCGAGAGCGGCCGTGACGGCGTTGAATGCATCGATGCTGACCTGACCCGCCCCGATGACATCGACAAGCTAGTCGAGTTGAGCAGGCCCGACGCATGCGTGCACCTTGGCGGAATAACCTCGGTGGTAATCGGGAGCAAAGATCCGGTTTCCATGTTTCAGGTAAACGTTACAGGCACCGCAATCCTGCTTGAGGCCGTCCGGAAACATTCCCCGGACGCCAAGTTTCTCTTCGTAAGCACCTCCCATGTCTACGGCACCGTAAAGAGAGAGTCCCTTATCAGGGAGTCAGACACTCTCGACCCGTCGAATCTTTACGCTGCATCAAAGGCTTCGGCCGACCTGCTGGCGCTCACCTACGCGAAAATACACGACATGCACGTAATGACTGCCCGCCCTAACAACCATGTGGGGCCCGGTCAATCACCCGACTTCGTACTCGGTGCCCTCAGCGCCCAGATAAAGGCGATCTCTCGTGGCGATGCTCCGGCCGTCATGGAAACAGGAAATCTAGAAAGCACGAGGGACTTCACCGACGTTCGCGACGTAGTTAAGGCATATTGCCTGCTCCTCGATAAAGGAAAGAAGGGGCATGCTTACAACATTGGATCGGGCCGACAGGAATCCATCGGAACCATCCTCAACATGATGTGCGAAATAGTCGGCATCTCCCCCGAGATCAGGCAGGACCCGGCGCGGATGCGGCCGGCCGACAGCTCTCCCATGCTGGACACCGGCAAGATCGAAAAAGACACAGGGTGGAAGCCGGCTATCGAGCTGAACACTACCCTTCACGACATTCTCCAGGAATTCTGAGATGAAAAAAAAGATTCTGACCGCACTCCAGTTCCTGCTCGCGGGCGGGCTTATAGCCTTCTTTCTCTACCAGATGGACAAGAAGGGCCAGATCGGCATCTTTGCTGATGCCCTGAAAAGCGCCGCGAGCAACCCGCATCTCCTCGTGCCCGGCATAGCGCTCTTTGCCGTGTGCCTGGCCTTATGCAACTGGCGCTGGAAGATCCTCCTCGAAGCGCAGGGAATACATTTGTCGTTTTCCAGGTCAATGATGCTCTATATGATCGGTCAGTTCTTCAGCTCATTCATGCCCGGCGCCACCAGCGGGGATCTCTTCAAGGCCATATATATCGCCCGCGAGTCGCCCGACAAGAAGACCGAAGCCGTCGCCACGGTCTTTATCGATCGAATCATAGGCCTTTTCGCGCTAATAGGACTGACTTCCATCGTCACCCTGGCACGGCTCGACTTCTTTCTCTCCAACCCAAGAACCAAAGGGGTCATGATATTCAATGTGGTACTCCTGGCAGGCATGGTCGCGGGCATGGCCGTGGTCTTTGGTCAGAACATGTTTGAAAAGATCCCACTCTTCAGGAAGCTCGAGGAACGGACCTCCCTGGGCAAGATAATCGCCAAGCTGTACGGAGCTTTTCATATCTGCATAAAGAGCCCCATCGTTCTTGTTAAGACCGTCTGCCTGTCAGTAACCAACCACATAGTCTTTATCTTCTGCGCCCTGCTCATAGGCAGAAGCATCGGAGTCGAAATACCTGCCTCAGACTATCTGACGGTATTCCCCATTATCAACGCCGTAGCAGCCGTGCCCCTGACTCCGGGCGGCCTCGGCACTCGCGATGCCGCAGCAGTATTCATGCTTGGCCTGCTCGGCATGGCCGAACCCGTGGCCCTCTCAATATCCATCCTGGTCTACCTTGCGACCATATTCTGGAGCGCCGTCGGAGGCGCTGTATACCTGTTCTATATAATAAAACAGGGCAAACCGGACATGAAAGAGGCTGCTCTGGACTGATTACGGCCCCACCGGCTGTTTTTCGATGAATCGCCCAGAGAAAATTGCTACCATTTAGAGCATGAACCAGTTGTTGCTAGGAGCTTCTTTCCCCTTTGCCGCCGCAGTGGTTTACTACTTATTTAAAAAATGCCGGGCCTCATTCAGGGCACTGCTCCTTTTCCCAAGCCTAATGCTCCTGTCCATGCTCTGGGCCATAGCACCTGACTTACCCCGGCTTTTCGGACACCGCGACCTCTACTACCGGCTTGCGACAGACCCGCGGTGCAACATCTTCTACTGGCACTACTCAATCGATCTGGCAGAAACAGACTCACCCCTATACGCCCTGGGCTTCGCATTGATCGCCGCCTGCATGCTTCTGGCTGTCTGGCGCGAAATCAGAGCTGAAGAGAGGACCTAATGGCACATTCAGCTATGCATTTTGGAATAGGCCTGGCGGCAGGTGCCGCTTCCGGACTGCCGTTTCTTAAGGCTGCGCTGAAAGAGGACGCCTCCCGTAATGCCGCTATCTGGCTTGCCATGTCCTATGTTCTGGGCGCGGCAGCAGTCTTTCCTTCCCTGCTTGGCCTGATGGGGGTGCCGGAATCAGTAACTTCAGCCTGGTTCATGAATATATTCCTTTTTCACCCCATAATTGACCGCGTCAAGACTGGCGGGAAACTCATAGGAGAAACTCTTGTTGTCTCCTGCTTCCTGTTACAGTATTTGATGATGCTTATACTGTTGCGGCGAATCAGGAAAGGAAGTCCCGACAGGCTTTGAAGATCACTTACGACATATTGCGCGTCTTTCGGGCCGTTCTGGCAACGGCCTGCCTTGTGCTCGCGTCCGGAGCAACATACTACGTCGAGAAGGCAGGCACAGATACGGGTAACGGCAGCATCACAAATCCCTGGCAAACAGTGGGGCACGCCCTTAGCGTCGGAGGCCCCGGGGACACCATCAATATCGGGTTCGGTGAGTTCAGGGAGTTCCTGCTGATCACCAACCCAATAACCCTCAATGGCCAGAACACCTACAACGCTGTAAAACCGCCACTGAAGCGGCACAATTCAGTAACAGCGATTCGGGCCCCGTTTGCCAGTCCATCCGGCCCCGTCATCACAGTACAGACAAACAATGTGACCATCCAGAACCTGACAATTTACGGGGACCCAGACACTAACTCTGTAGGATCAGTGCTTTACGGCATCTACACCGAGCACCGCCCGATAACCGTGAACAACTGCAAGATAGCGAACATCTTCGGCCGTGGCATCGAGTGCAGGGGAACGGCACCCCCGCCCTCTCCTGCCGACAATGACTCCGCCCGGAGCTACCTCGGCTACAACCTGATTTCGAACATCTCCCACTCCATCTTCGCTGATGGAATCTTTCTCGAAAGCACTCAGGCCACTTGCGAGTTTAACGAGATTTCGAACATAACGGGCCTCTACGCCCATGCAGGCATATACATTTCACACTGCGACTACACCGCAAACATGAGTGCCCCAATCACAATCCGAAACAACTTTTTCCACGAATGCGCGCAGGCAATATGGGCAAACGATCCCATCACACCCAACGAGAACATCCTCATCTCGGGCAACACAATCACAGACAGCCTGATCGGCATCCGCTTGACCTCCTCAGGGGGCCGGGCATTCATCAACCAGAACCAGATACATGTAAGAGGAATCTCTGCTTCCGGGCTCACCCCCGCTCGAGGGATCTGGATTCAGGCTGATGACGACCCCTGGGGCGCGTACCCAACAGACCATATCATCTCGCACAATTCCCTCTCCAGCGAAGCCGTTACGAACGATGGCTCTATAGGCATGTTCTTCTCTTATGCGACCCAGCCGCCAGGAACCGACAACAATGGGGTACGCGCAACAGTTGAAACAAACTATGTATACTTCTTCGCGATCGGGTCACTCATAGAATCAGGAAATACGGGGGTCGCGATCACCAACGACCCGCTCGTGGAGGTCGTATACCATTACAATGACATATACGGAAGCGTGACCAGCGCCATCATGACAACAGGCTTCTCCTATACCGTCGATGCAGCCAGCAACTTCATGGGTTATGTAGTCTGGCCTCCTGCCGTCTCGACTAATGTCGACTACTCCGGATCCACTAACGGTGGCTCGTTTACCCTCGATATAGACGGAGATTCATGGCTGGACCATGTCGATCCGGATGATGATGGCGACGGATGGAATGACACAGACGAATACGCTGTAGGCACCTACCCCTTCAGGGCGGACAGCGACTTCGACGGAATGAATGATCCACAGGAATATTTTGTCGCGGGCACCGACCCGCTCGACCCCGCATCAGCCCTGAGACTCAACCAGTTCGTCTGGACTTCCACCAACGGGGCAGCCTTCGAGTGGCCCAGCGTGACAGGGCGGACTTATTACGTTTACCGCACAACCAACCTGTTCTCCGGATTCGGCGCCCCTATCACCAACTTCCCGGCCACGATTCCGACTAATTACTACACAGACAGCTCGGCAACAGGAACCACCTACTTCTACCGGATCTCTGTAACTAACTGACATCTTTGGCCAATTTCCAGGCAGACTGACGTGCCTCGCGGACCTTTCATTCATTTTGGCGGGCCATTACGCGCGCTGATCAATTGCGATTGCGTCGACATTGCAATTGACGCAATTCCGGAACCGGCATAAACTCAGGGCAACAATGAGCGTCAAATACAACTCAAATCCAGCGCGCGGATTTGCGACGAGCATTCTTGTTGCGCTTGGGGTAATGGTGTTCACCAGTGACGCTGAAGCCGCGGTTGTGGCTTTCACGCACACTGACGACAACCCCTATTCTCCCCGGAACACCCAGAGCGTTGGGCCATATGATACGGTCAATAACGGCACCGTCACCATGTGGTACAACCAGTACAACAAGTACTGACCCACCTGCAAAGCTGAAACCGTGCGTTTCAGCGAACTACAGGACGATCTTAACAACCGAGGATATAACGGTCTTATTAACCTGAACATTATCAGGGGGGATCTTTACACAACCGGCTCGTATGATTCAGGCTGCAAAGTTCCATCGCTTTGGCCAAGTGATGACGGGCGAACCAAGCTTGGTACTGAGGCTGGCATTGGCCAGCCCATACGCAATTACGAGGCCGTTATTCTGGACAAGAACGGCAACTTCAGCCAACGTTTCTACCGGATCTATCCTGGACTGGGTTACACCCTGACCGATCCTACTGATTACGAAACCATACGCGACGCACTGATTGCACGGGCACATGCGGATGGACTGTATCCGCCAGCGGCCGTCGTTGCCGTTCCGAACGGCGGAGAGTCATTCCCGCGTGGTGCTGCGCAGGAGATAGAGTGGTCACATGCAGGCATCGGAGGAAACGTTCAGATAGATTTGCTGAAAGGCGGCTCGCTTTATTCCACCATAGCAGCCAGCACACCCAATGATGGCAGTCATATCTGGACCATCCCCTCTAATCAGGTGGCCGCTTCAGATTATCGGATCAGGGTCACTCCAGCCTTGGAACCAGCCAAGCTGGACGAGAGCAACGCCGACTTCACCATATATGACCCGACGCTAACTATTCTGACTCCAAATGGCGGAGAAGTTCTCGCCCGTGGAGCAGCAAATGAGATCACATGGAGCGACACAGGCATCGGAGGAAATGTAAGCATAGACCTCTACAAGGGCGGCGTTTTTGATTCCGCGATAGTGGCGAGTACACCAAGCGACGGCAGCTACACTTGGAGCACGCCGACTTCCCAGGCGCTCTCAGATGACTACAGGATAAGGATTACGCCTGCAGATGCGCCAGCGAAAGTTGATGATAGCGATGCTGACTTCACTATCGACGCCCCGATCTATGCAACGACTATGGAGACTGATCCGGGCTGGACCTTCGACGGTGACTGGGGATGGGGTGTTCCCAGTATTGCCGAGGGCTATTGGTCACCGCCGATCCCCCCGACGTCTGCCCACTCGGGAACTCGAGTTATAGGGTATGATATAGATGGGTGTTATGCGGCAGGCATGCCCGCCACCGAATGGGCAACATCACCGACCTTTGACTGCTCATATAGAACCAATGTGTCACTGAACTTCTGGCGTTACGTGGGCACTGACACTGGGGATGAGGTCCACCTGCAGGCAAAGAACGGTGGCGTGGCGTGGCAGACAGTGTGGTCGAGTTCCTCCCGTCTTAATATCGGATCATGGCAGCTTGTTAGCTATGACATCTCCGCTATAGCCGACAACCAGACCGGCGTTCAGATTCGATTTGGCATGGGCCCCACCGCCTCGGGTCGTTACTTCTGCGGCATGTATATCGATGATCTGCAGGTCCGGGGGGGCTTTGCGACAACCAGTAACGGCACTGCGCACGCTTGGTTGGCAACACATGGCATCACCAATAATCAGGAGGCAGCAGATATGTCGGACCCAGACGGAGATGGCGCGCTGACCTGGGAAGAATATCAGGCGGGCACAGACCCCACCGATCCCGCCTCGGTCTTCTGCGTTTTTAACATAGATTTTTCCGGCGGATCTAACTGCATCTCGTGGATTGGCACCACCAACAGCGGAGTCACTACTGATTTCATCATCTATCGCACGACAGACATCACGAGCCCTGCCTGGGTGCCAGTAGGCACAAATTCACGCTCAGCATCAGGCAGCAATGTCTGGTGGGATACAAACCCACCCGCCGGGCCGGTGTTCTACCGCCCCGCCCTGCCCTAGCGCTGGGTTACGCTTCGCTAAGACACCTGAACGTCAATACGCCTGCATCTTTGAATGCAGCACTGTCTTGAATTCATTCGCGAGGACCATCGCTCCGCAGCAAATCAGACAGCTGGTAGCTCATAGAGTTAACAGCTCTCATGCTGGCTCCCAAGTCGTGATATACCTGGTACTGGAGGTCCACGATACCTTTGTTACAGGATTGCCCCTTCGTCTTCAGGTCACCATCGTCGATATACCGGAACCAATGCCAGCCAACTACATTACTGTTCTTGAGCAGGCCGATGGTGAAGTTTTCGTAGAACATTCCCCTGTCCTTTTGCGTCGGCACAGTGAAGCCGGCGCCCTTCGAGTTCTTCAAGCCGCTGTCAGCCCCCTTGGCGTACCACTCGGTGATAAGGATCGGCTTTCCGGCTAGAGTCGCCCGATGGTCGAGCTCCTCCTGATCGGGCGTCCACCGGTGGTAGTAATTAATGGAGACCGCATCAACAAACGGGCCGGATGCCGTGTAGCAAATGTCTTGACCCGCCGCCCTTCCGTGAAGGCGGCTTCCAAGAATCATGTGGTTAGGGTCATGCCTTCGAATGGCGTCATGGACAGTCCTGTAGTAGGTTCGCAGAACCAGTTCAGCGAATTTCGTGTCGTGCTCTTCGCTAACAGATTCTCTTGTGATACCGAGCTCAGTCAGAAATGCCGCGGCGGCCTCGTGGCTCTCGTCGTTCTCTGCAGTGCTTAAGTAGCGATTCAGAATGCCGCTGCTCTTGAACGGCAGCTCGTTGTCTGAAAAATGGCCGATTAGCCACGGATCCTCCCTGGTCTCCACCATCTCCTTGCATACCTCATCGCAGTGCTTTGCGAAGCCTTTGCCAAAAACGGGCAGGACATCAT
>JBFIFS010000082.1:0-9826 GCA_041602695.1 Kiritimatiellia bacterium | reverse complement strand
GTACGGGCATAGAACTGATCGCCGTGGAACTTGAGCTTAAGAGCAGTGCCGTCAGGCTGCTTGTAGACGGACTCAACGTCGTGGAACTTATGGGCCAGACAGGTAAACGACCAAAGAAGAACCAGTGCTGTCACAGCACAAAACAAGACAGGAGCGCGCATCGCGCTGCCCCTCAGCATAGCCCTATTCACCATTCTCAAACCCTAAAAGCATACCAAACCCTCTAATATTATTATGCTAGGGGAAGGAGTTGGAGAAGGCAATCAAAACGTGAAGCCCCAGTCATTTTCCTCTGTTTAGGCAAAGCCTTTATAAGCAATGACTTACAACTCTTTTCCCGTGATCACAGCCTTATGCGTCTGAAAGTCGGGTTCTCACTCGTGAGTCATGGCAAGATGCATCCTGACGGCGTGACAAAAAAGCAGTATCCCCGCTCAGGAATAATAGCCCGCGTAGCGCTCCATTGCGTCCATTAGGGCTTCGGCATTGGCGAGAGGGACTCCCGGATACATGCCGTAAATCATCATAAGCCCGCCTTCCCGGCAGCCCAGCTTCTCCACCTCTTCCTTTATAAGGGCGTCAACCTGCTGAGGTGTCCCCTGCGCCGTGATCATTTGGCGGTCAATGTCGAGGTCTATGCAGACTTTGCCGGCAAACCTCTCCGCTATCCAGTCAATGCCGTTCACGAGGTCCTGCAGGTTGATGACCTCAACCCCACCATCAATGAGGTCGTCGACCAGCGTGCGTATATCACCGTCCGAATGCATGTGCACAATGCACCCACGGTCACGCGCTGGCTTCATAAGCCTCTGGTAAACAGGCTTGATGTATTTCCGGAAATGGTCCGGCGACAGCATAGGGCCTGACTGCATGCCCAAGTCCTCGGGATAGCTCATCATGTCAGGCTCAAGCTCCATCCATTTCATAACGTAACCGTAGTTGAAGTCCTCTACCAAGCTGATGAGATCCGCAAGTTTCGGCTCACCGTCTGCCATGTCGAAGATCAGGTTCTCATACCCGCGTATGTCCTGAAGGCGAAGAAACGTGTGTCCGTGAGGGAGTCCGCCGCGAATTAATCCGCCCTTCTCACGCTGCTTCTCGATACGGGCGGCAGTCTTTGCCCAGTCAACCGGATATGTCCCGTCAGTGCGCTCCGGATCCGGCGCATCATATCCCTCAAAATCAGACCAGTCGGAAAGCGGATGCCCATGAACAGAGCCGGTGATCCCGTCATCGCTGGTCTCCCAGACGCACCCCCATGGATCAGTGTAAGGCTCATCCTTGCGAGCGTTTAGACCGTAATGCGGCTGAACCTTGTCCTGCCTCTTGAAGTTCGGAAACAGGAATGGATGCGCCTCCATGAGGTCCTGCAGCGCAGCCTGGTCATAATGGTGCCAGCAGGCGCAGCTGATCGAGAAAATCATCGGGACATAATCCGGCTTTTCAAACCTTATTGTTCTCAGAATGTTCTCACGCGCGTTCACACCTGCTTAGCATACCTCTCAACCTGCGGGTTTCAATGCCGCCTTTCGCAGCTCACGGGCCGACTTGCCTGTGTGCTGCTTCAATACACGATAGAAGTGACTAAGACTGTTGAAGCCGCATGAATATGCAATGTCTATTATGGGCAAAGCCGTTTCCTGCAGCATACGCGCGGCGCCGCGGGCCCTGGCCTCCAGCACCTTTTCCATGAGAGTGCTGCCTGTTTCCTGCTTGAAGAGTGCGTGAAAGTGGCTTCGGCTCATACCGGCAATCTTTGCCATGCCCTGGACGGTTATCGGAGCCATGTACCGCCTGTCTATGTAGTGGAGAACCGTGTTCAGGCGCTCCCTGTTTGACGGTATGACCGCTTCCGACTGGATAGATCCGGCAAGCATTGGGTCACGCAGCATCAGGGCGCACAACTGCTGGAAGAGAGCCCGCATCATGGTGTCATGCCCCCGCTGCGGGCGAGTGTCCTCAGCGTGGATCGCCCAGAAGCACTCGGTAATCGCAGCACGCGAGCTTTCAGAGACCAGGAAGCGGTATTGCCTGTCTGCGGCGCGCGACCGGAGATAAGACAAAGCCTCGCGCGCTCCGGCGTTGCCCATCCCTTCGCCGCGGAAAAGCTGGGTGCCGACATAGAGCACTATCCCGTCGGCCGTCCTGCCCGGGAGCGGCTTGCAGACATGAGGGCATCCTGCCGGAAAATAGAAGAGGTGGTCCGCCTCCATGCGCATCGCGCGGGGTCCGGAATGCTGGACGCCGCCATCATTGAGGCACCAGAAGATCTCATCACAGTCACCATGGGTATGCTGCATCTTCTCGGGCACGCCTCCAAGGGCAACGTGAAATCCGCGCACAATCCTCTCGTTATCGCCGGCAACAGGACGATACCTCACTCCGTGCATCGTTTCGTAAGCTTTTTTCATTCTTACTACTCCATATATCAGACAATCTGCACTTAATAACAGACTATGCGTGAAGATGTCGAGCGGGAATGAAGCTACATTCATGTCAACCGGGCAACATATAGCCAGAAAGGGCATAGCGATATGGACGAAAAGATCATTAGAATAGGACTGCTGGTCAGCCACGACCGGGCTGAGAAGTTGCTCCCCACCATGATAAAGGACGGGATAGAGAGCGTGGGCTATACCTACTGGCAGACCATGGGAGACGGAGACCCCATCGAGTTCGCGAAACGCCAGAGCGAAATCACCGGTCCCGCCGACGTCAGGGTCTCGCACCTGACATTCTTCGGAAACCCTCTGGCAGATGACGGCAAGGACGCCGCCGGCAACCTCGCAAGACTCATCGATTGCGCGCACGAGTTCGGCACCGATCTTGTCACAGGTTTTGCCGGACGCGTTGTTGATGAGCCCATCGAGAAATCGATGCCCCAATTCAAGAAGGTCTGGGGAGAACTGGCCCAGCGCGCCGCCGACAAGGGCGTCCGCCTGGCGTTCGAAAACTGTTCGATGGGCGGAAACTGGAAGGCCGGCAACTGGAACATGGCACAGACCCCGGCAGCCTGGGAAATGATGTTCGATGCCTTGCCGGCCGACAACTTAGGACTCCAGTGGGAGCCGGCACACCAGGTCGAGAAGCTCATCGACCCAATTGCACAGCTCCGCAAATGGGCGCCGAAAGTGTTCAACGTGCACGGCAAGGACGGCACCGTGGCATGGGACATAGTTCGCGAGTATGGAATAACAAGTCCGCACCAGTTCGCGTGGCACCGCACCCCTGGCTTCGGCGACACGAACTGGGTCGACGTCGTTACAATCCTCATGCAGAACGACTACCGGGGCACCATAGACATCGAAGGGTTCCACGATCCGGTAATGCGCGGCCCGCTGGAGTACATGTCGCAGGTACAGTCAATTAAATACCTGAAAGCATGCCGCGGCGGCGAAAGAGTAATCGAGAACATCTACTAAACCGAGGAGCAATCAATGCCTAAGAAGAAAACAGGAAAATACACGGCGGTATTGTCAGGCTGCGGGGGCATGTCCGGACACTGGCTCCGAAGCAAGGCGACAACGAAGAACGCCAAGGTCGTAGGCTTTATGGATATCAACCTTGAAGCTGCGCAGAAACGGGCAGCGGAATTCGGCGCCAAGGGCGCAATTGCCGGGACGGACCTGAAGCAGATCATCAGGGAGACTGGAGCCGAACTTCTCATCGACTGCAGCATCCCAGAGGCCCACTACCAGAATACAATGACAGCCCTTAAGATGGGGCTTCACGTCATAGGCGAAAAACCAATGGCGGACAGCATGCCGCACGCGAAGGCGATGCTGGCGGCTGCAGCAACAGCTAAGCGCGTTTACGCTGTAATGCAGAACCGCCGCTACATGCCTGGTATACAGCGAGTTAGAAACGCGCTTAAAGCCGGAATCATCGGCAAAGTCCATACGGTACAGAGCGACTTCTTTACAGGGCCGCATTTCGGCGGGTTTCGAGACAAGATGAAACATCCGCTCATCCTCGACATGGCGATCCACACGTTCGACCAGGCAAGATTCATAAGCGGCGCGGACGCCCAGGCGGTATACTGCCGCGCGTTCAATCCTGCTGGCTCGTGGTACGCGCACGGCGCCTCGGCCAATGCGATCTTTGAAATGAATAAAGGCATCACCTACGTCTACAACGGCAGCTGGTGCAACACAGGCAGGCACACCTCCTGGGAGTGCGACTGGCGAATAATCGGCACCAAGGGTGCGATTACCTGGGACGGCGGCGATAACATAGAGTGCGAACTCATGGGCGAAGACGGCGGCTGGCTTCGCAAGAGCAAGAGCGCGACAATCCCAAAGAAGTTCGATCGCAAAGCAGTGGGCGGGCACACGGCGTGCATCAATGCGTTCTTCGAGGCAATAAGGACCGGCAAGAAGCCTATGACCCACTGCGGCGACAACATCAAAAGCCTGGCAATGGTGCACGGCGCAATCAAGTCTGACTCACTCGGACGGCGGATTAAGATCTGACCACCTGACACCCCAAATATACCCTCGGAACGGTCCGCATTCTGCGGACCTCCATAAGCCCGGTCGATGGTGGCAACGCTCTCAACGGAAGATGAAGACCGACCCTAGGTCGGTGGCAGGGCCTGCAACAAATGCCCAACTCGGCTCTGCCCACACGTTGCCGGCGTCATTACTGGCGCGGAATGTATAATAGTTGGTGGTCGAAGGCTGCAACCCCGACGCGGCGTAAGTAAGGTTGGTGGAAACTACATTTGTCCAGGTGCCTATATACGCGCTCGAACCCCACCCGAAGTTGGTTCCATTATCGCTCGTCCCCCAATGCACGTATACAGCGCAGTTAGTGTTTGGAGACGTAAGGCTCGCATTGAAGCTCGCAGCTGATTCGCTGACGTTGGTCGGAGCAGTAGTGAAAATGCTGACGTTTGCGCGCGCTGTGGAGTCGTAGTTGAGTGCGATTTGCTCAGGCGTCAGAATTGTATTTCGATATGCTCGGAACAGGGCTATCTGGCCGTCGAAGCCCGTTGTGTCAGAGTCGCCGCCGCCGAGACCGCCCGCATTAGCATCGCCCCTGCCGCCAAGCGCCGCGCCGTCGCCGCCCGACCAGTCTCCTCCAGCCGCGGTGCTGGTGCCCTTGGAGCTGCCGTTGACATAAAGCTCCAGCTCCCCACTTGTCACATCATAGGTCCCAACGCCTTGAATGAAATCGGCTTCAAGGCCCGTTACGTCAAAAGATACCAGGCCGGAGTTGGGCAGCTTGCGGAGCTGCAGCAGGTTGTCGTTCATATAAAAACCTATTCCCGTTCCGCCGCCGTCTTCAAATACTATCTCTCCGTTGTTGGATGCGGTATTCAGATCAGCCGGCTTGAACCACACCTCAAGCGTGACGTCCTCAGTAGTCCAGTCCCCGTCGGCCGAGTTCTGGAATGAGTCGCCCGTGGCATCAGACAGAGTGGCGCCGCCCTCAATGCCGGTATTTCCGCCCGGGAAATCGTAGGCTGCCGTGATGCCACGCAGCGCGCTGGAAACGGCGCCCCAAGTCACGGCCGGACTGGTATCAAGAATAGCATCGAAACCCGTGGCCTGGCTGTCTGACACGTCCTCCCAGATGCTGTTCGCCCCATCGTCCTGCCCCGCGTCCACAACAAAACCGGCGCCGCCTATGGGATATCTTTCCGAAGACAATGCCATATAATTCGTCACTACCTCGGCCGCTGTAAGGGCCGTGTTTCTATAGTACCTGAAAAGCGCTATCTTTCCGGTGAAATCGCCCGGATCAACATCATCTGGCTCAGAGGAATCGCCTCCGCCAAGACCGGCCGAATCGGTGCCGGACCAGTCCTCACCGGCGGACCAGGTCTGAGAGTCCTTAAGGTGGCCGTCTACATAAAGTTGGAAAACATCGTTTTCGTTGTCAGCCACATAAACGACGTGAATATACCTGTTCGTGTCGACGCTCGTCAGCGCGTAGCTGACAGTAACGTCCGTGCCCTCGGCAAGCATGCCGCGCAGCGCTCCACCGACAATTTCGAATTTTATTCCGTCGCCGCTTCCACCGGTCTCAAAGAACATGCCGTTATCCGTATCCGCATCGAGCACGAACTCAAATGTAGCCTTCTCGTCGCTCCCATAGGCGTTCCAGTTCGTGTTGGTCTGATCCAGAGCTCCAGGGAAAGAGTAAGCCTTGGTCACAAGGTCAAACCTGGCATCGGAGACGTTAATTGGCGACTGGCTGCCTGCTTCAAAGACCCAGTCGTAAGTGTTAGTAGTGGTACTGCTCCACGTATCGTCACCGGCCGTGTCATTGGCGGCGTCCCATTCGAAATAGGGTTCACTGCCGCCAGCGCCTGGCGCGCCTGCAGGCGAGCCGCTGAAAACCGCTGCCGCATCCGACCAGTCCTCGCCCAGTGAGTTAGCCGCATAACTGCGGTACCAATAGGTTGTGTTCGTGGCGAGGCCGACAGCTAGAGTTGAAAACTCCGTGTCCTGGCTGACCCAGCCTATCGACGCCACGTTGTCCCAGTCGCCTGTGCTTCCCGTCCCTCCGTCATGCCTACCCCAGCAAATCCACGCGTTGGCGAACAGGCCGTTCGTAAGCTCCCCCCGCAGGGTCGCGGCAGAAAGGGACGCCGATGTAGCCCCGGTCGAATTGTCAACAACGGGCAGGTCGACGTCAGGTGTCGTAAAGACCCCGCTCGTGGTGTCCCAGATTTCCCAGCCGTTGGATCCGCGAAACGCGAAATAAAAAGCCGTGTTTTCAGAGAGCCCCGAAGAAATGCTGTTGGTCAGGTAAAGAAAATCAACACTGTTGTACCAGCCCAGGTGGTTTGTGTTGGCCCACGCGCCGGGATCGGTCCCGCCGTCAGTCGTTCCCCAATAGGCGCTGACATACACGTTAACTCCTGTCGCTGTGAGGGCGCCGACAATGTCCACCGCGGAGTCCGTCACATTAGTGGACCTGATGTTCCATATCCCGTTGGTACGCACGCCGGAGAGCTTCAGGTCGTCGATATAGCTTTGCTGGTTCCATGCCCCGCCCGTCACCCTCAGCCTTACAGAAAGGGCCTCTCCTATGCCGGCGTCACCGATATCCGAAGTATAGTTCTGCAGCGCAAGATGACTCGCAAAGTTCTTAGATGACGGCGTGACGGAAGCCGTCATCACTACATTCGTGCCCGCAAGCAAGTCGGCATAAAGGACATAGGTTGAGCTGTCTGCGGCGTCGAACTGCAGCGTGTAGTCACATGCGGGCACAAATACATCGTCAAAGTTAGCGCTTGTCGTCTGGAGCTCCGGAGTTGAGTTATAGACATTAAGCCATGCCGCCTGGTTGCCTTCGTAGTTTGAATATCCGTCGGCGGTCAGTGTGTTGCCGAGCCCTGCCCTGGTAGGCCCGTTGGCGCCTGTCGACAGGTCTGACCAGCCTTCAGGGTCGGTTCCTGTCTGGGTACCGGCGACAATGGGGTATTCAAAGCTCTCGTAGAAGATTATGTCTTTGTCGGCTACGGCGCTCTCCTCGGAAGACCACGCGGTCTCATTGGAATTTACGGACCTGTCACGCACTTTGACTTTATAGCTGTAGGTGACGCCATCGGTCAGGCCGAAGTCCCGCCAGATCGGGTCATCTATCCAGCCGCTGGTGGTGCCGTTGACAGTATTGCTGAACATGTACGCCACGTAATTTATGTCTGTTGCCGTAGAACAGACCATGTACATTCCGTTACTGCCGGACGGTGTCGGCACCTGCACCCAGGTCATAGGATCCGGCGTGGGCGCAGTAAAGTCGACTGCCGATGGTTCCGCGACAAGCAGCAGGTCATCTATGTAGGACTGCTGGCTCCACGGGTACCCAGTGTAAGTTACCCGGAGCCGAAGCTTCAAGGCCTCGCCCACCCCGGCGTCCCCGATCTGAGGAAGAAAGGCATTGGACGCGACGTTCGCGCCAAAGTCTTTTGAGGAGCCCTGCTTCTGCGCTGTCAGTACGACGTTGGTGCCGGCAAGCAAATCTGCTACGAGCGTGTAATCTGTACTGCTGGCTGCAGCGGTAAATCGCAGCGCATAACGATAGTTTGCCAGCAAAGATGCATTAAGGTTTGCCGTCGTTGTCTCCAATACTGGAGTAGCATTGTAAACGTTCAGCCACGCCGCCTGGTTGCCTTCATAGTTCGAGTAACCGCTGCCGCTGAGTGAAGCACCGAGCCCCGCTCGATTTCCCGTCGGCGACGCATCGTTCCAGAGGTATGGGTCTGTGCCTGATGTCTCGCTCGAAACCAGCGGGTATTCAAAGCTGTCGTAAAAGACGATATTTGAGTTGCAGGTAGCACTCTCGGATGTCGACCACGCGGTTTCGTTCTTGTTGGTGCCCTTGTCCCGTGCTTTTACCTGGTAACTGTAGGTGACACCATGCGTCAGCCCGTTGTCCTGCCAGGTTGTATCCTCAATCCATCCGCTCGTGGTGCTGTTCACAGTGTTGCTGAACATGTACTCCACCCAGTTGGTGTCGCTGGCCGTGGAGCACGTCATGATAATGCTGTTGCTTCCCGCGGGAGTGGGGTTCTGCACCCAGGTCATTGGATCGGGCGTCGGCGGAGTTGAGTCCGAGGCCGTGTCGGTGGCATCCAGGTTCACGTTGTCGAAATAGACTCTCGGCGACCAGCCGCCCGCGGTGTTGCTGATTCTGACAGCCAGGGTTTCCCCCAGATTTGGGTGCCCTGGCTGCGCCATGAAATCGATCCTGAGCTGGATTGCCGAAAGATCGTTCTTCGTAGCATCGGTCGTAGTCACCGAGTCGCTTCCAAGCACGTTGGTCCCCGCAAGGAGTTCGATCGTTCCCTCCATGTTCTTGTCGCTTGCCGTCATGTCGCAGGTGAGCGCATAACGGATATAGGCCTGCAGGTTGCTGCTGAGAATGGAGGACGTGGTGGTAAGGGCACCGTCGTGAAGGCCATCGTTCGGATAGTCGTCAACGTGCGCGAACTGACTTCCGGTCTTGCCTGTCAGCGCAGCGTCCGAAAGCCCCGTCTTGTCTGTTCGTGTTGATACCCAGCCCGTAGGAGAATTCGAGACCGTACCGCTAACCGCAGGAGCTTCAAAACTCTCGTAAAATATCGAGGCCGCGGACGCAGAGTAAAGCGCACCGCAGAATACAGCTAACCCTATCACCCGTGAGAGCACATCTCTCATCACATCGCCTATTTAATTCTTATGACAGTCCCGTATGGCGGCGGCAGTATTCCTATGAGCGTAAGGTTATCGATATACGCTTGATGGTTCCACACGCCTCCTGTAACCCGCAGGCGGATCGAAAGCGGCTCCCGCACACCCAGCGTGGCCTCGCTCGTGACTACCGTATTTGACGCCGTGTGGAGTCCAAAGTCCTGGGACGTGGACCCAGGCGCCGTGGAAGCCGTCATGACCACGTTCGTGCCAGCCATAAGATCACCATACAGCACATAGCTTCCGTTGTTGGCGCTCTCCGCCCCATTGAAAATGAGAGTGTAGATACCGCCAGGCTCGAGATCCAGATCCAGATTATTCGTGGTTGTTACGAGGACGGGCGTCGAATTGTAGACATTGAGCCAGCAGGCCTGGTTCCCCTTGTAGTTCGAGTAGCCCGTCGAAGTCAGGTTGCCCAAACCGGCCCGGGAGGGTCCGTTTCCACCGGTTGAGAGGTCGTCCCAACTGTCTGGATTGGTTCCGGTTGTTGCGCTTGAAACCACCGGCAGCTCGAAGCTTTCATAGAATAGAATAAGGCCATCGGCGATATTGGTAGCGGGTCCTGACCAGGCGGTCTCGTTAAAGTTCGCTGATTTGTCGCGAGCTTTCACCATGTAAAGATATCCTGCGCCGTCTTGGAG
>JBFIFS010000081.1:0-9958 GCA_041602695.1 Kiritimatiellia bacterium | reverse complement strand
GCAACCACGACACCCAGCCCTTGCAGTCGCTTGAATCGGTCGTTGAGCCGTGGTTTAAGCCCCTGGCATATGCGATAATACTGCTGCGGCGCGGCGGCTACCCATGTGTCTTCCACCCCGATTACTACGGCGCCAGCTACAGAGGAACTGCCAAAGACGGAAGAGCGTGTGACATAGAAATGCCGAGCCACAGGTGGATCATCGATACGTTCCTTACGGCACGCCGCAAAAGCGCTTATGGAGAAGAATCCGACTATTTCGACCACCAGAACTGCATTGGATGGACGCGGGCGGGAGACACCCAGCATCCCGGAGGAATGGCCGTGCTGCTCAGCAATGACTCCGATTCCACCAAACCAATGCGCACAGGCAGCCCAAATGTGACCTATGGCGACCTCACGGGTCATATCGGCGAGACAGTAACGACAAATCCAGACGGATGGGGCGAATTCAAGTGCAAAGGGCGCTCAGTCTCTGTCTGGCTTCCCGTTGATTTAGTCAGACCTGGCCCTTGAGGTGGCCGCCGAGGTCTGTTTGACAAGCATGCGATTTGTTCGGCATATTAACACTATGGAGGTGCGCAATGACTAATGACCAAGGCCTGGTGTTTGGGTTCCTTTTGGACGGCAAAGGGGGCGGCAAACAGCTTGATTTCTCCCAAGTCCGAGAATGGAATCCTGCAGAAGGAACGCTTTGGGTCCATCTGGATTATACAAGCGAAGACTCTAAAGGCTGGCTTCTAAAAGAAAGCGGCATTGACGACTTCATCGTCGAATCACTGATAATGGAGGAAACCCGCCCACGCAGCCTGGTGCACAAGGGCGGAATGCTGCTCATTCTGCGCGGCGTAAACATGAATCCGGGGGCCGACCCTGCCGACATGATCTCTATCCGCCTCTGGATAGAGGACAATCGCATAATAACCATGAGGCACCGCAGGGTAATGGCTATCGAAGACCTTCGCCGCGCCATAGAAACGGGCAGCGGCCCTGCCGGACCCGGCCCCTTCCTCGAAGAACTGTGCGACCGCCTGGTTGAGCGTATGGGCGCGGTAATAGCTGATGTCGACGATCTCGTCGACGGGCTGGAGGACGAGCTTCTCACTGAGCAAAGCTATAAATTGCGCCAGAAGATCGCCAATATCCGAAGAAACACCATTGCCATGCGCCGTTATCTAGCGCCGCAAAGGGACGTTATGGCCCGGCTTTACAATGAAAAAGCAGAATGGCTTGACGATACGGACCGCATGCGGCTGCGGGAGATTTCAGATCGAGTTGCCCGCTATGTCGAAGATCTTGACGCGGTACGAGACAGGGCGATAGTCACCCAGGAGGAGCTCAACAACAGACTCGCCGAGCAAATGAACAAGACGATGTACATCCTATCGATCGTCGCTGCACTCTTCCTGCCGCTGGGATTCCTGACAGGACTGCTCGGCATCAACATCGGCGGCATTCCCGGCACGGAAAGCCGCTGGGCGTTCAGTATCTTCTGCGCACTTCTTGTATTCATGGCTGCTCTGCAAATATGGGTCTTTAAAAGAAAGAAATGGATGTAACTGAACCAACATGCAATACACCCAGGGCTAATGGAGGCTTGAACATGCAAAAAGAACGGATCATGTGGGAACTGAGGGTAATGGCGATTCTGTCAGTAATATCTCTTATGCTCTACGCTATCCATTTCGCCTGGTTCCGGGACATGCACCATATCTGGCTGTGGAGCTTCACGAGCCTTGCGTTCCTTCCTATCTCCGCGCTCGTCGTAACGCTTCTTATCAACCGTGTTCTCAGCGCCCGCGACAAGGCTCTACGCATGGACAAGCTGAACATGCTCATAGGACTGTTCTTCAGCAACGTCGGCAACGAGCTGCTTGTTCGCTGTTCAGACGCGGACCCGGACGATCAGTACCTGCGCAACAACTTCGGCTCGCCCAAGCCGTGGTCCAAGCTTATGCCCAAACAGGCACTGTCTATCCTCTCGAAGCACGACTACCTTGTTTCTGCAACACGCGAGGACCTTATCGAGCTAAAGGCATTCCTAATGCCGCATACCGACGTACTGATGAGGTTGATGGAGAACCCAAACCTTCTGGAGCATGAGAGCTTTACCCAACTGCTCCGGGCAATCTTTCACCTGGCCGAAGAACTTTCCTACCGCGATGACCTCGAATCAACTACCGATTCGGATGTTGAGCACCTCTGCGGCGATGTAAAGAGAGCCTACGCGCTCCTTTGCCGCGAATGGGTACTTTACATGATCCACCTGAAGAAGAGCTTTCCTTTCCTCTTCTCGCTGGCGGTCCGCATGAACCCGTTAGACCGCTCGGCTATCGCTGTCATTCCGGACAAGTCAGCTCGCCCCACCAAGCAGGACGCCGGGGACAACAGCAGCCCAAGCTGAAGAAGGCCCTTTTAGGAGAAGAAGAACATTGTTACACCGTATTCTACTGACCATGATGCTGGCCTCCTCATGTGCCCTTGGCGCAACGGCCACAAAATGGCAGCGGGACCCGCGCAGCCTGCTGACCAATTTCAACAACATGTACAACCCGTGCGTAGTCGAAACCGGGGGTGAGTACAGGTATCGTATGTGGTTTTTCGGATGGGCGGCTGACCATACGAACACGAAGATTCCCGGCTGCGATGCGATCTTCCATGCCCGCTCGAAAGACCTGAAGACATGGGAGGTCTACAGCGGCGAGAAAGGCTGGGACGCGGACATGCGCCCCGGCATATGGGTTCCGGTCCTGCACGCCAGCGACCGCTGGTACGAAGCCTGGCATGTCGGAGACCCCTCTGTCGTCCTTCACAACGGAAAGTACTTCATGGCCTACAGCGCCACTTCCAAACATTTCAGCAAGCGTGATGGCTACCCGGCCACCATGGTTCAATGCGTCATGGGCGCGGTCTCAGAAGATGGCATTAACTGGCAGAAGACCCACAGCCCCCTCCTCATCAGAAAGGGAGACTCACCCGACCCGAAGCCTGACCCGACCCGGATCGGCGACTTCCATCGTCCATCCCTTCACAGGCAGGACGGCAAATGGCGTCTCTGGTTTGACTACTGGCTGCCCGGAAAAGGCGTATGCATGGGACACGCCGAAAACGCGGGGGACTTCAGCGACGCTGATGGATTCACAATCACGCACGACCTGAGCCAACCCCTCATGACAACCTGGCCGAACCCGGAAATAATCCGGATAGGAAACAAGTATCACTCCTTCTCGGACCCGCCGGGCTACCCCACGGGCAAGGATGAGTCAAAATGGAAACGCCGCCAGCTCCGGGAGGCCGTATCCGCCGATGGCGTCCGTTGGGAGAAGCTTCCCTTCATCCCTCCCGACGAGGACGCGGACGCCTGTCATGTTCCACAGGTCCTGGTGACAACGGTTAACGGCAGGAAGTGGCTCTATCTTTTCTATGCCACTCAAGTGGGCTATAAGAAGAACGATGGAAAGTATCATTTTCAATACGATCGCATACGCGCGATGAGACGACCAATTGCTGACCCCGAACAGTCCGCCCCAGAGGTCCGCCTGGAACCGGGGCTTGAGGAGCAGCATTGACACGTATTGAGGAAAGGACGTGATGAAGAAACTGAAGCAAGTATTTGCCATACTAAACCGTAAGACCTTGGTCATAACCGCACTAGCAGTCACCTCGACATTTCTTTGCCGCAAATTCGGGGTGTTGGCCGAGTTTCCCATGACACTCATCGCCACCGCCGTCATCTTCCCGATCGTTTTTTCGATTGGCGGCGCATACAAGCGCCGCGAGAATGCCCTCGCGAAATACAGCTCCATCAAGGCGCACGGGCGAGCCATATACTTTGCTTCCCGTGATTGGGCCCCAGACACAGACAGCGCACTGCAAAGCAAAGCCAAAGCCCTGCTTGGCGACCTGCTTGTAGCCTGCAGGACTCTTTTCGCCCATCCAGTAGAAGAAATGGCACAGCACGAAGAAGAAGTCTACAGGCAGTTCTCCAGGCTTTCAGTGTTCATAAAGGAGGACCTGAGAGGAAAAGGCCTGCCTTCCGGGGAAGCGTCTCGCTGCAACCAGTTCCTCAGCAAGATGATAATCGCATTTGAAGATGTGAAGCACATCTATCAATACCGAACCCCTCGCACGCTGAGCGCCTTCAGCGACCTTTTCGTTTCGGTCCTCCCAATTCTCTACGGACCATACTTTGCGGCAATTTCACAGGACTACTCAGGCGGCCTCGTCTATGTAATGCCCGTGCTCTTTACTACAATCCTGGTCAGCCTGGACAACATACAGGAGCACCTGGAGAACCCGTTTGATCAGATCGGGGAAGACGACATTGCGATCAATGCGGAGAAGTTCGTGAGCCGTCTCGACCTAAAGTAGCTGCCGGCTCCGTTGGCCTCCAGCCAGTGCCGCTGGATGGGCATCTGCCATCAGTCCGGAGGCCTTGCGCAAACGAATTATTTGGCGGTAAGCGTTTTATGCTGATATACTGACAGCATAGATGGTTCACCTGGAGACGGCATGACATGAAGAGACACTCTCTCTCAGCTAAGCTTGGCCTCGCAGCTGCCGGCCTTACCATCTCCATTGTCGCGGCTGCTGCTTGGCTCTGGTATACATTCGCAGGGCCCGGGTATTACGCCGAGTTTAACGAGATCCAGGCGAGACTGAAGGCCATGCCGAACGTGGCCCTGATCGAGATTGGCGGCAATAAGGACTTAACCTATGAAGACATTTGGGCAAAGATCATTGTCGAAGGCAAAGGGCCCATTCATCTCTACTCGCTCTCGCGCGACTCCTTCCGCCACGCACCTCACATGATCCTTGGTGCCATCGGGCCCTACAGCATCCTGGTTGAAGGCGAAGGTTTCGTCGGCGCACATAAAATCGAGACTGGCGAACCCGTGCGCTCGCAGTTCCACGCACAAGCAGTCGATATTTCTAAGGCGGGCGCATTCGCGCGTTTCTTCCCGTTCACAATAGACAGCATCCAGGACGTAATCACCCGGTACGACGACATCGTGGCTGCTCTTGCCCAGTGGCCGCAAGCGCCGCACAAGGAACACTTCACGGACAGCGACGGAACTGATTACTATTACTGCGTGACGCGAAGAACGCCATCATCATCGGCCCTTACAGAACATTCAACCGCTGACTGAAGATTTTGCGGGTACACGCGACGTTAGACCACAGTTAAGGAAGAAGGAGGTGCGCCAAGCCGTAACAGGTATGGATTCAGACTGACTCCGGAATACCATATGACCCAGAAAGGAACTATCCCATGGGCGACAAGAAAGGCAAGAAAGACAAAGCGAAGGCGCAGAGACAGAAGGGCGTGAAACAGGCAGCAGCAACGAAGCAGAGGCAGGACAGGCAGCAGCCGCGTACCCCTTAGACCAGGAAACAGCAAGACGTCTGGGGTGTCGGCGAGGTGTTTGCCGGCGCCCTTAGATGCAGAACCCAGGACTGAAGAAACGGGATGACAATTATTCGCGCTATCATTTCCGGACTACTGGTGCTCTTCGCGGCCTACGCGATGGTCCTGAACTGGAGCATCGTGGCGGTCAGCATTTCCAACTGTCGTAAAGGAGTGGACAAACACCTTTCAATGATATCAGGCATGTCCCTGATAATCGCGGCGATCGCATATCCTCTCTACCCTTTTGGAACAAAATGGTGGATCGTCGCGATTCCCATCCTCGATCCGGGCACATGGATGCTGCTAATCGGACTTCCATGGGCAATCGCACACGGTGCCTTCAAAAGCAAACCAGACAATCTTGATGATGGAGGTGCGGAATAGCGGGCTGTATCCCTGGCACCAGGCGCAACCAACTGAGAAGACACATACGCTGAAGGAATCTGCCGCGAGATCGATGGATTAAAACACACCTTACGGAGGCACAATATTAGTAATGACACAACACGAAGACAGCATCTCACCCCGGCATTGCTTCTGCGAAATCCCTGAGGAGGAGCTGAGGCCCTGGGCTGAAAAGAAATTCAAGGAACATCTGTCCACCCTTGACCTGATTCGTTCAACGGATGATCCGCGCCAGAAAGAGATCATAAGCATTGTGGCGCTGCTGGACGTCGACGAGGAGACAATGCTCCAGATGATGGGCGATGTACAGCAGCCGACACACCATATCATTCATTGCAGGGAAAGTGTGCGGCAGATGCTGGGACTCGATAATGCGGGCGCCAGTTAAGGTTAAAACAGGCCGCCCGGACTGATTATCCGCGCGTCTGTGCGCTCAGCGGCCCGGCTCAACCGCTCACGACCATCGCGTAGGCGTTATGGTTATGTATTGATTCCTGGTTTTCGCTTTCAACCTGGAACCACGCCACGCGACTGTCGTTCTTAAGCTTCTTTGCAACTTCCCTTACCGCGTCCTCCGCGAACCGCGGACGGTCGTAGGCCCCCTCCGTCACAGCCTTCTCATCCGGCCGTTTGAGAAGCGCGTAGACCGGCGAACTCGCCGCTTTCTCGGCGATCTCAATCAATTCCTCCAGCCATACCAGCTCAACCGTCCTTGCCTTTATGGTAATGATCGAACGCTGGTTATGCGCGCCCCGCTCACTGATCTCCTTCGAACACGGGCAAAGCATCGTCACCGGCACCTTGGCTTCGATAACCAGGTTGAGGCCCGGCTTCTTACTGCCCTTGACTGGACCTAAACTAGCGTAAAACGCGCATTCATAATCGACAAGACCCTTCGCCCCGGAAGCTGGAGCGGCCTTCTCAACAAAGTAAGGAAATGTCATCTCAATATGCACCGACTCGCACTTGAAGCGCCTCTGCATCTCGAGAAGAACGTCTTCGATCTCTTCAACTGAAATTCGGCCATGATGATCGTTGAGGACCTCGACAAAGCGCGACATGTGCGTGCCCTTGAAATGGTGCGGCAGATTAACATACATGTTAATCCTGGCGGTGGTATCCTGCGATTTATTGGCGCGGTCCAGGACGCTGATAGGATACTGCAGGTCCTTGATCCCGACCTTATCGATCGGGATCTTCCTTCGGTCCCTGCGGTTCTGAACGTCCTTCATTTCTTTCACACCTTACCGGCTGACCCCGCGAAGATTTCATGCAGGCGCGGAACCCTAATCCTGACTAGAATACTACAGGCGCAAACACCTCGTAGCCTTCAAGCTTCTCGCGGCCATTGAGAAACGCGAGCTCCACGAGAAAATCGATGCTGGCAACAGTCCCGCCCGCTGCTTCGACCAGTTTCACAGTAGCGGCCGCCGTGCCGCCGGTCGCCAGGAGATCGTCAATGATGACGACCTTTTCCCCCTTGGCAAAAGCGTCCTCGTGAACACAGAGAGTAGCTGACCCGTACTCCAGGTCGTAGCTCTCTTCGATCGACTTGTAAGGGAGCTTCCCCTTCTTGCGCACAGGCACAAACCCGATGCCAAGCTCTTTGGCGATCGCGCCGCCAAAGATAAAGCCGCGCGCGTCTATTGCTGCTATCCGGCCTATATCGCTGCCGCTGTGACGGTCCACAAAAATCTGGACCGTTGCCGCGAAGAGTTCCGGATCGCCCAGGACCGGCGTGATGTCCTTGAATATGATCCCCTCTTTGGGAAAGTCAGGGACGTCCCTTATTGCCGCCTTGATCTCTTCAATGCTTTTCATGCGGAGCCTCAGTTGGAAAGCGCCGCCTGCGCCGCAGCCAGTCTTGCGATCGGCACGCGGAACGGGCTGCATGAAACGTAGTTAAGACCAACGCGGTGACAGAATTCAACCGACTTGGGTTCGCCCCCGTGCTCTCCGCAGATGCCGAGCTTAATCTTCGGACGCGTCTTCTTGCCGAGTGTCACTGCCGTCTCGACCAGCCTTCCGATGCCGTTCTGGTCAAGGACCTGGAACGGATCATAGTCATACACGCCGCGCTCGACGTATTCACCGAGGAATTTGCCCGCATCGTCGCGCGAAAAACCGCAGCCCATCTGGGTCAGGTCGTTCGTGCCGAACGAGAAGAACTCAGCCTCTTTCGCGATCTCATCCGCAGTAACAGCGGCACGCGGCACTTCGATCATCGTGCCTATCAGGACGTTCAGCTTTTTCTTCTTCTCTTTCTCTACCTTCTTGATCGCGGCCTCGATGATCGCCTTCTGGTTCTCGAGCTCTTTCAGGCTCCCAACGAGCGGAACCATGATCTCCGGCTTGGAGCCCTTGACCTGTGCAGCCGCTTCGCAGATTGCCCTCGCCTGCATCTCTGTCACTTCAGGATAGGTCATTCCAAGACGGCATCCGCGATGCCCGAGCATGGGGTTGAATTCATGAAGTGAGTTCACGAGCTTCGTAATCTCAGCAGGCTTAACCCCCATGGTCTTTGCCATTTCCTTCTGGCCGGCCGCGTCATGCGGAAGGAACTCATGCAGGGGCGGGTCGAGCAGGCGGACCGTGCAGGGCCTCCCTTTGAGCGCCTTGAATATGCCAATGAAGTCTTTGCGCTGCAGCGGCAGGAGCTCCTTGAGAGCCCTGTTGTACTGCTTCAGCGGAGCAGCCAGCTTCTTCTCGATCTCTTTGCGTGCGGAGCCCTCAGCCATCTCAAGCTGCTTGCGCAGGTTCTTTACCGTCTCGGCAACCAGGATCAGGCGCCTGAACGACACGATCCTGTCTCCCTCAAAGAACATATGCTCCGTGCGGCAAAGGCCTATGCCTTCGGCCCCGAACTTCACAGCTACTGCCGTATCGTGCGGTGTGTCCGCGTTCGTGCGAATACCAAGCGTGCGATACTTGTCGGCAAGCTTCATGATTACACCGAACGGACCCGTCAGCTCAGGATCAACCGTTTCAACCTGACCCGCGTAGACGGCTCCAAGCGAGCCGTTGAGGGAAATCCAGTCGCCCTGCTTGACGGTCACGCCGTTGCACGTGAACTTCTTAGCCTTGTAGTCCATATGAATGTCGCCGGCGCCCGCCACACAGCAGGTACCCATTCCGCGGGCCACTACGGCCGCGTGCGAAGTCATACCTCCGCGCGACGTCAGGATGCCCTTGGCGGCATCCATGCCGCCGATATCTTCCGGGCTTGTCTCCGTGCGGCAGAGAATCACCTGCCTGCCCTTGGCAACCCACGCCTCGGCCTCGTCGGCGCTAAACACGACCTGTCCGGTCGCGGCACCCGGCGATGCAGGAAGACCGACCGTCAGCTTCTTCGCCTTTTCCTCCGCAGCCTTTACGAACACCGGATGGAGAAGCTGATCCAGTGCGGCCGGATCAACGCTCAGGACAGCCTGCTTCTCGGTAATAAGCTTTTCCTTAACAAGATCAGTTGCAATTCGAACGGCGGCCTTCGCTGTTCTCTTGCCGTTACGCGTCTGAAGCATGTAGAGCGTGCCGTCCTCGATAGTAAACTCGAGGTCCTGCATGTCCTTGTAATGCTTTTCCAGCTTCACGCGGATGACATCCAGCTGCTTGAAGAGCTTAGGCATGATCTCCTGGAGGGAGGGGAACTCCTTCTTGCGCTTTGCTTCAGAAACGCCCTGCATCTTAGCCCATTCCCTGGAGCCCTGGATCGTGATCTGCTGCGGGGTGCGAATTCCCGCTACAACGTCTTCGCCCTGCGCGTTTATAAGGTATTCACCGTAGAAGTACCTGTTCGCCCCGGTCGAAGGGTCGCGTGTAAACGCAACGCCCGTAGCCGAATTGTTGCCCGAGTTGCCGAACACCATCGTCTGCACGTTTACGGCAGTACCGAGCAATCCGCGAATGTCATTCAACTCACGGTACTTGATGGCGCGCGGATTGTTCCATGACCCGAACACAGCGTCGATGCCCGCATAGAGCTGTGCCATAGGATCGTTCGGGAAAGACTTGCCGGTCTGTTTCTTGACCAGTGCCTTGTAGCGCTTGATTACTTCCTTGAGCGCTTCAGCGTCAAGGTCAGTGTCGAGCTTGGCCTTGCGGGACTTCTTGACTGCATCCAGCTCGTGCTCGAAATCGTGGTGCG
>JBFIFS010000080.1:0-9976 GCA_041602695.1 Kiritimatiellia bacterium | reverse complement strand
TGGTCCTGCACCTGCCTCACAGGCTGCTTGCGGTCCATAATAAAGCGCTCTTCCTTGTGATTCAGCGCCAGCGCCTTTTTCTGGAACTTTTCCCAGCGTACTTTCGTTGTCTGCAGAGGACAATGCACAGAGTAGAAAGACAGGTACGCGAGAAACGGCTCATCCTTGTGCTGCTCTATGAACCTGGCCGTTTCCTGACCAAGTCTTATGGGCAGGGATTCTCCAGGCGGCCCATCTTCCAGTGCCGGGTTCTGATAAGGCGAGAAATAGGACTTTGGGCCGCCGGCCCTGTAGCCGCCCTTGTTTATCTCAAATCCGAAGTTCTCGGGGATCACCCCGTCTTCTTTTTCACCGAGATGCCATTTCCCGGCAAAGAAGGTTTTGTAGCCGCTCCGCCTGAGCACCTCAGCAAAGGTTATCGTATCGTGCTTAAGGCCAGGAGCGTAGGGTGCCGGCAGCATCATGTCACAGCGCTGCGTCTTCCGCCATGCTTCGCCATAGGCGGCGCCGAGATAGTCTGTGATACCGTGTCGCGGCGTATCCTGACCCGTGAGAATGCTGGCCCTGGTCGGGCTGCAGACCTGGCACGACGCGTAAGCCTGTGTGAATTTCATGCCCTCATGAGCTATCCTGTCGATATTCGGGCTTTCATAGTATGTGCTGCCTGCGGCGCCGAGGTCACACCATCCAAGATCATCCGCCAGAATGAATACTATATTCGGTCTCTGGGAAGCCATGCACCCTCCATTTCGAAGTCTTAAAAGCAGAACCATAACCTTTGGCTGGAACGACCGTCAAGCCTACCGGCTGTCTCCAGACCGTAATTGACACGGTATGCCTATAGTGTAAGTTTACGAAGTTCCTAAAAAATAGGTAGGAAACCAACCATGACAAATTCAATTGATTCACAGTGCCTTCTAAATACGATAGCCCCCACCCTTCGTGTCCTTCTGCAAAAAAGCGGAATACCCGCAAAGGTAAAGACCGCACCAACATCGGACGAGGGCGTTAAGGTAGAGATATCCTCTGATCCTTCCGACCAGAAAACAGTCGTTGAAGAGCTGAAGAAGCAGCTCAACAATGCCGCTGCTCCGAATACTGTAACCATAGAGGGGCTCGCTACTTTTGAAATCTCAGAAAGCGCAGCAACATCGGGTCGCGCGGCCGGCAAGGTAGCCATAGTCACAGGTGCCGCGCAGGGCTTTGGCCTGGAAATAGCGCAGGACCTGGCATCAGAGGGGGCGTCAGTAGTTCTAGCCGACATCAATACCGAGGGTGCGGAAAAGGCGGCCGCTGAGATCTGCAAGATGCATGGCGAAGGGCGGGCCATTGCAGCTGAACTGAATGTAACGGACGGAGATTCCGTTAAGGCGATGGTAAGCAAGGTCGTAAATGAATTCGGCGGCTTCGATATTTTCATCTCAAATGCGGGCGTACTTAAAGCTGAAAGCGTGAAGACTCAGCCGGAAAAGGACTTCGATTTCACGACGAACGTAAACTACAAGGGGTATTTCCTGTGCGTACAGGCGGCAGCACCCATCCTCGCGGCGCAGCATCTTGCGGACCCGACCTACATGTCGGACATAATCCAGATCAACAGCAAGTCGGGCCTCGAAGGATCAAACCGCAATGCGGCGTACGCGGGAAGCAAGTTCGGAGGCTTGGGGCTTACCCAGTCGTTCGCGCTGGAACTGATCGAGGACGGCATAAAGGTCAACTCTATCTGCCCAGGTAATTTCTTTGATGGGCCGCTGTGGTCCGACCCGGACCGCGGACTGTTCGTTCAGTACCTCAATTCAGGTAAGGTTCCAGGCGCCAAGACTATCGAGGACGTGAAAAAGGCTTATGAATCCAAGGTCCCGATGGGGCGCGGATGCACGACGCCTGACGTAATGAAAGCTGTTTACTATCTTATCGAGCAGAAGTATGAAACCGGCCAGGCGGTACCAGTTACCGGCGGACAGGTAATGCTCAAATAATCCCGAAAGGACCGAAAATGCCAGACGCAATACCCAGCACCCAGACAGCAGTGCAGCTCACAGGACCAAGCGAGCTGAAGCTCAACAATTCCAAGGAAGTTCATTCACCTACCGACTATCAGGTCCTGCTCAAAGTAGAAGCCACCGGCCTCTGCTTCTCCGACCTGAAACTCCTGAAGCAGTTCAGCGATCATCCGCGCAAGAGCGAAGTAGTCTCGGGAATAGAGCCGGAAGAAGCCAATGCCATCCCAAGCTATGTGCCCGGCAGCAAGCCTACCGTCCCGGGACACGAGACCTGCGGGACGATCATTGCCGTGGGCGAAAAGGTTGAACACCACAAGGTCGGCGAGCGCTGTCTCGTCCAAACTGACTATCGCTCAATCAAGACTGCAGGCGGCAGCAACGCGGCATTCGGCTACAACTTTGAAGGCGGACTGCAGCAGTATGTTATCATCGATGAGAGGGTATCCCGTGACCCAGCAACAGGGGAAAGATTCCTGATACCTGTTGGCAAAGAGCGCAGCGCTTCCGCCATAAGCCTTGCTGAGCCCTGGGCATGCGTGGAGGACTCTTACCTCACCAAGGAGCGCCAGTGCGTCAAGAGCGGAGGCAACCTCCTTCTAATAGTCGATTCGGACCGAGAGGTAAAGGGCCTGGAAGACTCCATGCCTGAAGGCGCCCCTGCAATAGTCACCCTCGTGGCCGACGGCGACCCCAAGATCCCCGAGCTCGACTGCGAGATAACAACCGCGGACGACCTGTCCGAGCTTAATGAAGCGTCTTTTGATGACATCATCTATTTCGGATCACAGAAGGACACCATCGAAAAGATCAGCCCTCTCCTCGCACCGCTGGGTATCGCCAATATCGTTCTGGCTGGAAAAAAGATCGGAGCATCCGCTAACATTGGCGTCGGAAGAATCCACTACGGAATGACACGCTGGATCGGAACACTGGGCGATACGGCGTCCGACTCCTATGACATGATTCCGGATGACGGCGAGCTTCGCCCGGGCGACAGCTGCCTTATAATCGGCGCCGGCGGGCCAATGGGCCAGATGCACGTAATCCGCAATGTCTGCGCTGGCGTAGAAGGCGTAAGCGTACTTGCAACCGACTTCGACGAACCGCGCCTCGATTCACTGCGCCGCCTGGCAAGCCCTATGGCGGAAAAAGCGGGCGTAGATCTCGCGGTCGTGAACCCGCAGAACAGTCCCATCGAGGGCACTTTTTCCTACATAGCGATAATGGTTCCGATAGCCAAGCTCGTCCAGCAGGCAATAGTTGACGCCGACGATAACTGCCTGGTGAACATTTTCGCCGGCATCCCGGCTCCGACGATTGCGGAAATTGACCTTGATACGCTGATCGCCAAACGCTGCTTCCTTTTCGGAACCAGCGGCTCAACCCTTCAGGACATGAAAGTCGTCCTTAAGAAGGTCGAGGAAGGCTCACTCGACACGAACGCTTCTGTCGACGCTATCAGCGGACTCGCCGGTGCGATAGATGGAATCGCGGCGGTTGAAAACAGGACCCTCGCAGGCAAGTGTATCGTCTATCCAGACCTTCCTGAACTGGGGCTCACGCCGCTCGACGAGCTGGAAGAGAAGATGCCGAACGTAGCCGCCAAGCTTAATAACGGCATCTGGACCGTTGAAGCCGAGAAAGAATTGCTGTCCAAGGCCTAAAGAGATCTCTCACAGAGAACACAGAGATCACGGAGACTCATTATGACAACACTGCAACTCGACACATCATTCAGCGGCGAGCTGCCGCCTCGCCTGAAGAGCAACGTTCACGTTCATCTGCCTCCGAACTTCTCGGCTTTCGACAGCATCGATCATGTCATCAACATTGCAGCATCAGAGGGCATTAGCGCCCTGGGCGCCAGCAATTACTACTTCTACGAGCTCTACACCGATTTTGCCGAGAAGGCGCTTGCGCGGAACATCACCCCCCTTTTTGGTCTCGAAATCATATCCCTCGTTCCAGAGCTGGTTGACGCAGGAGTGCTTATCAATGACCCCGGAAATCCAGGCCGCATGTATATATGCGGAAAGGGCATTACAAAGTTCAAAGACCTCTCCCCAAAGGCCTACGGGCTCTTGTCGTTCATCCGAACCAAGGATGCAGCCCGCATGGAGGAAATGACGAATAAAGTCGCCGCAATATTCAGCAGCAGCGGGTTTGAGCTTGGGCTCACGGCCTCACAAATTGTCGAAAGAGTAGCGACTCGCCATTCATCGCCTGCGGACAAGATAATTCTGCAGGAACGCCACATAGCACAGGCTTTTCAGGAGGTCCTGTTCGAGAAGCTGCCGAAGGAAGACCGAGGCCCAGCCCTCACAAAGATTCTTGGGACCGACTGCTCTGAGACGGCCACGGATCCTGTTGCAACCCAGACCCAGATTCGCTCCTCGCTGATGAAGTCCGGCAAGCCCGCCTTCGTCAAAGAGGAGTTCCTTACGTTCGACCAGGCCTACGAGCTGATTCTGGAGCTGGGCGGTATCCCCTGCTACCCTACGCTTGCCGACGGCGCAAGCAAGCTCTGCGGCTTCGAAGAAGACATCCCGCGCCTTATAGATGAAATCAAGAGCCGTAAGATGTATATGAGCGAATACATACCAGTAAGAAATACGCCTGAAGTACTCACTGAATACGTGAAAGCAGTGAGGGCCGCCGGCATAGCGGTTGTCGCGGGCACAGAGCACAACACTCTAGACCTCATCCCCATCGAGCCGGCGTGCGTCAAAGGCATGGATATCCCGGACGAAGTGAAGGATATCTTCTGGGAAGGCACCTGTGTAATCGCGGCGCACCTGCACCTCATGTCGAAGGGAGAGCATGGCTTCGTTGACAGCAAGGGCAACCCCCACCCCGAATTCAAGAGCGACGAACAGAGAATCCGGTCATTCGCCGATCTTGGCGCACGCGTGATTGCCGCGAAAGTCGGCACTTAAGAACTTCCCGTGCACAGTTCACATAGAGCTCTGCGCGAAACGACTACCGCCCTGAGACTCCGATCATAGCCTTTATTACGCCTTCGCTGTAACTGTCGACCAGGTCGAAGGCCTGCTTCGACTGCGCGAAGGTGAACTGATGCGTAAGCATAAAGTCAGTACTTTCTGAATTCTCGGCAAGGAAGTCGATCGCGGCCTGCATGCAGTGATTCTGCCTCCGCACATTCTGTATGCAGACTTCCTTGTGACGCAGGTGATCAATCACGAAGTCTATTCGGTCAACCTGCGGAATCCCGACCAGCATCAGCTTCCCGCCGGGCTTAAGCAGCTCAACAGCCTGGTCGAGCGCTTCCTGCTGACCGCAGCATTCAAAGACAACGTCAAGAAGCTTGGGCTCGCGTGACGATATTTGCTCAACAATATCGACTTCGTCAGGATTGCCTGCCCAAACGGCGCCCTGCTCCACCGCTGCGGTCGCCCGCTCCCTGATCTTGTCGGTCACAAACACTTTTTCCACCCCTGCCTTTATGGCGGGAAGACACATACTCATTCCTATGGGCCCGAAGCCCAGTATTCCGATCGACTTCCCGGCCAGGTCGCCCGCCAGCCGGTTGCCGTACATCCCAATAGAGACGGGCTCTACCAGTGCAGCCTGCTGAAGCGACAACGAATCAGGAATCCTGAAACAGCACTCGGAGGGCATGGTTATGTATTCGCTCAGGCAGCCTTCCGCCTGTCCGGGACATCCGAGAAAACGAAGTTTCCGGCAGGTATGCGGGCGGCCAGCCTTGCATTGATCACACTCCCAGCAGGACATCGCAGGCTCGACCGCTACACGGTCGCCGGGCTGCACGCTCGTCACATCTGCGCCGACGTCCTGGACTGTAGCGGAGAACTCGTGGCCAACACGGTAAGGATACTCCACAACCTGGCTGCCTATCTTTCCTGTTGTGTAATAATGGACATCAGAGCCGCAGACACCGACCTGCTCCACTTTGAGAAGGACATCGTTTGGGCCGCTGATGACGGCGTCATCAACTTCCGCTATCTCCATCTCCCTGAGTCCAGTAAGTACCGCGGCTTTCATGCGCAATGTTGTATCCCAGCAGCGGAGCGCAGTGAAGCAAAAAGAACTTCGGCTAGGTCGGGAGGAGCGGAATATGGCCCACATCAGCCGGGTCATAGCCCATCAAAATCAACACAACCGGCACGAGCGTCCATATGACGGCCGAGAAGATTTCACCCATTATAATGCCCAGGAACAGCGGCTTCGCCCGCCGAAACGCGGCAGCCCCCCAGAAATGGATGATGAACACCTTTATCGTCCACCCAATCAGAATACTAGCCCACGACATATCGCTGTAGTAGTGGCCTACCAGAAGCAGACCTACAGGATGAAGCGGCCACCGCGGGATCATCATGCAGGCCACCTGCAGCACGCCGGCCAACCCCACGCCTGACATTAGATGCCCGAACCTGCGGGCGCTGCCAGGCCAGTAGTCGCTCGACCATCTGACCAGCTGGTTCTGAACGCCCTTCATTCGGTTAGCGCCCCACATGCACAAAGGGGTCTTCACGCCATCGATGCTGCTGGTATGGCTGTATCCCATGTGGAGGTGTATCGCGCCGCACACGATCAGGCCAATAAGGAGAACAGCTATCATCATATAGCCCAGCCTGAGCTGGTGGCGCGCCGACGCTTTCTCGTCAAGGCCAGCCGCCTGGGAAATCATTACCGTAGCGCTGACGCGCGAGCCAAGCGGAAAAATGATGCTTATGAACCCGGAGATGTATATCGCCGCACCCGTTACCCATCCAGCAGGCAGCATCGACATGAAATAGCTGGGGTTGAGGCCCGTAATTCGGACAAACGGCATGCCGGTCTCAGCCACAATCCTTGCAACCAGAAGGCTCACCACAAAACCGATGAAAACAAAAACCACCGCCCATATATGCGGAACGCCAGCCCACTTCAGCCATAGGAACATCCCAAGCGCGCCGGCAGCCAGCATCCATCCTGCAACTTTGAGCAGACGGTCAGAGTCTACGTTAACCTTTGAGAACATCAGCTTCCCTACGCGCGCCCAGTGCCGACGACTGAGAAAGAGTACACTGAGCGCTATTGCTATCATGGCACCGTTGCGATGATCGGTCACCATTCCGCGATAAGCAGTCGGCATATATGCAATCCTGCACATATCAATCACTCCGTACGCGAGAGTCGTGAACCAGATCGAAAAGCCCACGCGGTTTGGCATGAAGAACGCCATCCCAACCAGAATGAAATAGATGTGTCCGACATTCTTAATCGCACCGCGCAGATACCGCCAGGGCTCCTCTGTGAAAATACTGCTGAGCCTCCACCCGAGCGGAAAGCCTGGAAATCCGCCAGAAGTGTGGTGATTCAGTCCATTGAGTGCGTAGAGCAGCATTACAACCGCGGCTCCTGTCCAGAAAAGCTTGTCCCTGAACATCGGCGGCAACACTCTCTCCGAGCCGTCTTCAGGAAGCAGGCTCCGGTATACGCCGAGCAAAGGAAAAGGCAGCCTCTCGTGGTCGCGCCATTCAGGAAAAAGGATCAGGCCGGTACCGATCATGAGCATCCAGCAGGCAAGCAGGAACACACCCCACACAAGAAGCATCCTCACCCAGCTCCCCCACGGAATTGCTGACTCCGGCCCCAGCTGATCGAGGAACTGATCGCTTACGGGCGTTTCCTTCTCGAAGCCGACCGGATCCGGAAAAAGGGACTTGTTGACTGTCGACTTCTCGATGGCTTCCGCGAGTGGTTCAGTGAGATTAATGTCCTGGTTCGTCCTGGCCAGCGACCACGGCAGCATGCGAAGCAGCCCCTGGCTGGGAACCACTGCTGCCGCGAGAAGAATTGCGAAGATCAGCATGAGCTGCCGACTGTTCAGCGTCCATTCCCCGCGAACACAGCGCAGGAGCGGATTAACGGCCAGCACCAGGATCAGCATGAATATCGTCCCGGCCACAGGAAAGTAAGTGTCGGAAATATAGGAGTTGTTGAGGAAGAAATTATTGTAAGGTGCCGCCAGCCAAATAAAAAGGCAGCCCGCCGCACCAAGAATAATTGCCCACACTATCCTGCGTACCGAAAGCATGCCTCACTATACATCGGCATACACCTTCCCGCAACTGCTGAGGGCAGCCGCAGTCGCGTATTCCGCACCGAATCACCCTGCAACACAATAAAGGTCTATACACGTTCGTTAAGACATTAATGAAGCAAAGCAAAAAGGAGGCAGGACAATGAGAAGAGCAGTAACAACAGGTGTAGCAATTCTTATCGCGGCGACAGCGGCGGAAATCCTGGAAGCGGCTCCAAAAGCGAGAGTCAAAGCGAGGGCAAAAGTGCGCGCGACACACGCTGACCAGAACAATGACGGACGAGTGTCGGCCAGGGAGCTCCACGCCGAAAGGAAATCCACTCGCGAAGCCAGGGCAGAAGTTGACAAGAAGTGGGAAGAGAAGGCCGACAAAAACGAGGACGGCACGCTCGACCGCAAGGAATACAACCAGGCCGCAGCACACAGGTATCTCGAAAATCGCTCCGACGTCGACCGTAAGTGGGAAGAGAAGGCCGACGCCGATGGGAACGGAACAGTGAGCGGCCAGGAGTATAAAGACCACAGGGCACAGGTCATGGACAAAGACGGCGATGGCAGCATCTCGGCTGACGAGCGTAAGACATACTGGAAACAGCGACGCTCAAAAGTCAACACGGCCCGCGAAAAGAAGTATGACGCGGACGCCGACGGCTACATCAGCGGTGATGAGGCCAAAGAAATGCTGAAGGATACCCTGCGCCTCATCAACACTCACGGCAGGGCAAAGGTCGACAGCGAGCTGGAACGGGAATTCGACCTGAATGATGATGGCATTCTGGACCGCGACGAAGCTGCGGCAATGAAAGCCGAGCTCGCCTGAGAAGCAATTCTTATCGACCACAGCATCGGGCACTGCTGCGCCAGCGGCGGTGCCCGGTTTCTTCCGGCGGAACTGCAGCTCTCACCCTGACTTCTGCAGCCACATGATGCCGCCACCTATCAGGACCTGCACCAATGCATAAAGCCGCAGGTAAAGGGCCGGGAGATCCATAAGCCGTTCCGCGATAAGATTGGACGCCTTACCCTTAAGGAAGAAGACCGCCTTAGCGATTATCATCAGGCCAACACCTACACACAGCATGGCTTTCCAACCCTCGTAATCGCTCCCGATCGACATGACAAGGGCACCCGCCGCAAAGCCGGCGATAAACAGATATCTCCTGACCTTGCGCGCTCCCTTCCTGCGCAGCCGCCTTCGAAGACGTTCAGGATTCAGAGCAAACAGCAGCCCCGTAAAAACCATCAATCCACCTACAATATTTGACCACACAATCGCCTCCTTTTACCAATCGTCCGTACGAAACGGTGATGCAGGGAGCCCATCACGGTTGTAAAGATTGCATCCCGCAGGATTCATGCGGTACGCATATCTCACAGCAACAGGCTGAAGCACATCAGGACTGGAGACCAGGAGATCATCACCGTCGATCTTAGCTTCCGCCCAGTGCCATTTCTTATCTTCCCCCGATATAGCGAACTGCTTAAGACTTGGCTTTTCTAGCACCTCGCCCTCATCACCCGCAGGACCTTTGTCCTCCTCCGTCGGCTCGAGCCCCGTCTTCCTGCCGATCATCAGGCCGCTTCCGACGTAGTCAAACTTTATCCTGATTGCCGCACCTTCGACGGCATGGCTCTTATACAGCGGCCCGCTGCAGACAATGTCCTTTCCATACTCATTGGCGAGGGCCCAGAGCGCCAGTCTTCCACCAACGTCCTGTTTATTGCCAGGATGTATATTCCGCGGATTGGCTGCATCTGCCAAATCAATAGCTACTGCCATGCCGGTGTTGGGGATAGTCAGGCTCCTTCTTTGTGCTTCTCGGAGGCGCGCCCAGCCGTCGCCGCCTTCCGGCGTATCGGTCGGATTCTGGAAATTGGCGAGCTGAACGAAGTAAAAAGGGAAATC
>JBFIFS010000079.1:0-10217 GCA_041602695.1 Kiritimatiellia bacterium | reverse complement strand
GGCTTTTACGCAGACTCCGCATATATGCTGTCCAACGTAAGGGATCCTCGTGAATTCCGTTAGCTTGGCATAGCATGCTTCGAGATTGTGATCGGAACTTGTTTCCCCAATGGCGCGGGCCGGACAGACATCAATGCAGGCGCGGCACGGGCCGCAACCCTCTCCGTCGTAAGGGCCGTCAGCGGGAAGATCGGCTTCTGTGAGCACTGTGACGTATCGCATAAGTGCTCCGTGCTGCGGATGTACCAGCAGGTTGTTTCGTCCGCGGAAGCCAATGCCGGCCAGTTCCCCAAGCCGTCTATGCGATACCGCGCCGCGCATAGGGTCTTTCTTTATTATCTGCGATGCCGGCACGGCGAGCGCCTTGAATCCGCTGGACTGCAGGATATCCGCCACGAACCATGCCATCCGGTCCAGCTGATAATTGCACTGGCGGTAGTTGTGGAAGTAAAGCGGGGTCGGGCTGTCGACAACTCCGTCGAGGGCCGCTTCCTGCAGCCTGATGCCCATCACGACCGCGCGCGGGTACTCGCCGTCTACGTTCTCAAAGAGCCCGGGCTGATCCTTTGCGACCTCGGTAAGGTCGGCCACGCCGATGGCGGCGCAGCCCAGCTCCTTCGCCTTTGCCTCAACAACTTCTCTTAGTTTGTTCAAAGAGTACCTCGCACAGAGAACACAGAGAGCAGAATGGTCTGTCATTCCTGATCCGCTGAGAGGGCGGATCAGGAAAGGCCTTCAATATCTCCCAGGACAATACGTTCGATTCCGTCTTTCAGGTTCTCTACATTAAAATTAATAAGAAGACCAATTCGCTTTCCGCTTAACCTAAGATAAGACAGGAGCTGTTTCTTGTGAAGAGGCTTTGTGCATTCAACAGACTTGAGCTCGAGTACTACCGAATCGTTCACGAGCATATCCATGCGGAAGCCTTCTTCAGTGAGGGTTATTCCTGAATAGCTGACGGCAACGGGAACCTCTGTATTCACGGTAAGCCCCCTTGAGTTAAGTTCAATTGCCAGAGCCTTTTGATAAACTGATTCAAGCAGCCCGGGCCCGAGTTCTGTGTGAACTGTCATGCCGGCGCCTATGATCGATGAAGTTAGCTTGTTGATTTCCACGTCGCCCTGGCTGATTTGGCCTCTCAGCAAATCAGCCTGCTCCATTATCTTCTGCCTCTGTGCTCTCTGTGCGAGATTTCAGTCACGGATACATCCTTCCCATAGTGCGTGGAAATGGAATTGTTTCGCGCACGTGCTTCAGCCCGCAGATCCAGGAAACGGTGCGCTCTATGCCCAGTCCGAAACCGCCGTGCGGGACGCTGCCGTAGCGGCGGAGGTCCAGGTACCACTCATAGTCTTCAGGATCCAGGTCCTTTTCCTTCATGCGCGCAACAAGCGCCTCCAGGTCGTCTTCCCTCTGGCTGCCGCCGATGATCTCGCCATATCCCTGCGGTGCCAGCAGGTCCACGTTCTTCACGACGCGCGGGTCATCGTGGTCCTCTTTCATGTAGAAAGCCTTGGCCTGTTTTGGGTAGTGAGTAACGAATACGGGCACATCAAAGTGACGGGAGATGATGGTTTCGTCGCTTCCTCCGAGGTCTTTCCCCCACTCAAAGCTTTGAGCCAGCTCAATATGTTTGGGCCGGTTCTGTATGTCCCGCTCCAGCTCCCTGATCTCTTCACGCAAAGCGCCTGCTTCCGAAGTCAGCTTGTCGATCTTCCATTTCTTGCCGCCGGCCTTGACCTGTGCGTCAAGTTCATCGAGCGCCTTTATCATTTCCTGCAGCGTTTTGCGGTCGCTCTCGAGTTCGCTCTCGAGTTTCTCCTTCATTCCGGGGCTGCGCAAGAGCTCAACTGCCTCACTGTATGTTATGCGGGCGTATGGCCCGGTCGCCTTCTTCAGTTCTTCGACGTCGCGGCCAAGCTCCAGCAGAGAGTGTTCATGCCGGCGTATGACTTCAGATACGATGTGCTGCGTCATGGCCTCTGCAACTGATATTACCTCGTCAAGGTCCGCGTAGGCCATTTCCGGTTCCACCATCCAGAACTCCGTGAGATGGCGGCGCGTCTTCGATTTCTCGGCCCGGAACGTTGGGCCGAAGCAGTATACCCTGCCGAGTGCCAGTGCCGCGCTTTCCAGGTAGAGTTGGCCGGTCTGTGCGAGAAAGACTTTTTCGTCAAAGTATTCAACGGGAAACAGCGTTTGCGTATCCTCGCCGGCTCCTGGAACCAGTATAGGGGTGTCGACGAGCGTGAATCCCTTGGTATCAAAGAACTCCCTGCATGACCTTATGATTTCGGCGCGGATCCTCAGTATCGCGGTCGGCCTTTTAGAGCGGAGCCAAAGGTGGCGGTGCGACATAAGGAAATCAACACCGTGCTCTTTAGGCGTGATCGGGTAATCCTGGGCGTTATGGATGACTTCCAGTCCGGAGACGGCAAGCTCGTATCCGCCGGGCGCCCTGTCTTCCTTTCGGACAAGTCCCGTCACTCTCAAGGACGACTCCTGAGTAAGGGCATCAGCGGCTTTGAAAGCCTCCTCCTCGGAGGCTTCAACCACGCATTGGCAAAGGCCTGTTCCGTCCCGCACGACAAGAAAGACGACCTTGCCGCCCGATCTCTTGCCGTAGACCCAGCCCTGAAGATCGACGCTTTCGCCTTCGTGCTTGCCCAGATGTGAGATGCTGACCGCGCTCATGTTTGCCCCGGCAGGACTAAGCCTGGCTGTCGTTCTTCTCCCCTTCGGTCTCCGCTGGTGCTGATGGAGCCGGAACGGACGGAGCGGCTGCCGATGCCGGGTCATCGAGCTTGAAGAACTGGATGCTCAGTGGGTAACGCCATACTTCGCCGTTGTTGGCTTTAATGCCGCCCATGATGGGGTAGACAATGCAGAGTATTGCAACTGCAATGAGAATAGGTATGCCGATAAGAAGCGCGCTCAGGATGCCTCCTACCAGAAGGTATATGGTTTCGCTGATAATCCAGTTAGTGACTATCTTGCCGTGCATGTCGATCACCTTCGACTCGTCCTTCTTCACCTGCCAGAGGATGATAGGCAGAATCAGGCCGGCGTAGGGGATCATGAACCCCGCGAACTGGGAGAGATGGATGAACATGCCCCACATGTTTGTGTCTTTCGCCACCTCATCAACGGTGTCTTTGAATTTTTCACCCGCCGACTGGTTCTTTGCCAACAGGTCTGCCTTGGCTTTGCTGAACTCCTCTTCTGTGAGCGCGCCTTCTTCCTTGAGCTTGTTGAGCTTGCTGATTTCGTCTGCTACGTTCATGCGGTGCCTCCTGTTCTTTAAGGTCTTGATATTATTGCGCATAGAACAGGGAATGCGAGCATTTCGTGACTTCTGCGCTGGAATGTGGAAGGGCCTTGTTCTATATGGGAGGGACAGCATTCTGCTGTCCGGACGCCAGAATGGCGTCCCTCCCGTCAGGCGCCTTGCGGGAGGGTGCGTGATCAGAGCGCAGGCCGGGCCGCGAACGCGCGCGGTGTCGTCCCTGTGAATTCCCTGAACTGGGTGGCGAAATGCTGGCTGCTTGAAAAGCCCAGCTCCATCGCGGTTTCGGTTATGCTTGTGTCACCGCCTGCGAGCATCCTTTTGGCCTCCCTGATCCGGGCGGCAACCTGGTACTGCTTTGGCGAGACGCCGTACGCGGCTTTGAAGAGGCGGCTAAGCTGGCGGTAACACAGAGGAAGATGGGCGAGGGCCCTCCTCGCGGACATTCCGGTGGCAAGGTTCACGTCCAGCACTCCTTTGGCAATCTCCGGCCATTTTTCAGCGTGGCGCTCAAGCTGCTTCTTCTCCTGCCCGGCAACTTCCCATATAAGGGCCTCGGACAGCCCTTTAAGCGTTCGCTTGCTGTCCTTGTCGGGTTTCAGAAGATAATGCTCTATGAGCTCGCAAGTCGCCATAACCTGCACGCTGGCTCTTATCGCACGCGCCTCCCCGATAAGCTCAGGCAGCTCCGGCTTCTCTACGATGAGCGCAAGCCCTCTGTATCCTTCCCGGCTGGAAAGCTCGAAAACCGAGCCAAGCTTAAGTATCGCCGCAGAGCCAGGCTCCAAACGTATGTCCTTATTGTGAACTATAATGTTAAGGACTCCGCTTTGGACGATTATGAACTGATATTTGTCATAATCTTTCGTTTGGAAGCTATAGCCTGCCTGCTGTCGCTTCCTGGAAATGCCTATATGTAGCTCTGTATGTCCCATTTATATACATATTAAGTCCTGTAAGCGGTATTGTCAACGGTTCGGGGGAGTTAAGATACATGGAGCGTGAGGGGATTGAGATTCCTCGACTCTGCTCGGAATGACGGGGGTGGAGGTATCTTGAGTGATTTGGTTGTCCAAGACATAAAAGGAAATGTTGTGAATCCGAGAGAGAGATACATTGCGGCGCTGACATTTGGAAATCCTGATAAAATTCCTTTTTCTCCGGGCGGCGGCAGGGAGTCGACTCTCCAGAGGTGGCGCTCGGAAGGGCTCCCTGAAGGTGCTTCGCCGCACAGGCAGGTATGTGAGCTGTTGGGCATTGAGCTGGATAAGCCGAGAGTGCCTCAAGTCGGCTTGGATGTTGATTTCCGGATGCGGCCGATCTTTGAAGAAAAGATCATTGAGCATAAGAATGGGCATTACATCTGCCAGGACTGGAAGGGCAATATTTGTGAGATATCTGACAAGTTCGGCGTTGAATACCTGAGAAACGCTAAAGACTTCGTCACCCGGCGTTGGATCAAGTGTCCGGTGGAGGGCCGCGACGACTGGGATTCGATGAAGGCCCGATATGACATTGACGCTCCGGGTCGCTTTCCCGATGACTTTGCTGAACGTTGCTCGAAGATACAGGATAGGGACTGGGTTCTCTTTGTGCCGTTCCACGGCCCGTTCTGGCAGCTGCGTGAATGGTGCGGGTTCGAGGGCCTGTGCATGCTGATGATAGAGGACCCTGAGTTCGTTGCTGAAATGGCTGAGTTCTGGAAAGACTTCATATCAGCCATGCTGGACAGAGTGCTCGAGCACGTTGTGCCCGACCACATACATATAAGCGAGGACATGGCTTACAAGGCGAAGTCAATGATCTCACCCGCGATGGCGCGTGAGTTCTGCATGCCGTGCTGGAGCGAATGGACGAGCAAGCTGCGGAACGCCGGCTGCCCGATCGTGGACATAGACAGTGATGGCTATATTGGCGAGCTGATACCGCTCTGGATCGAAGCAGGCGTCAACGTGTGCAATCCGATTGAGGTCGCGGCTCACTGTGACATCAATGAATTCAGGAAGCAGTTCGGTCATAAGATCGCCTTTCGCGGCGGGGTGGACAAGCGATGCATCGCCAAAGGAGGCCAGGTGATTAGGGATGAAATGAAGCGAATTGAGCCGGTCATCAACGATGGCGGATACATTCCAGGCTGTGATCACGGCGTTCCCGCCGATGTCTCGTGGGAGAACTTTGTTGACTACTGCAGGCTGCTGGCTGAAATGACCGGCTGGATCTAGATCAAGCTTTCGCCGCACCACCCAAGGCAAGCGCGCTCAGCATTCCAATGGGTCCAGCTATACATGTGTGAGACGGCTTCATGCCGGCTCAGCTGTTCGGAAGATATCCGCCAATACTCTTGAGGTTAGACTGCAGTTCGCTGATGTCGATGCCGCGGGTGTCGCAATTACCTGCGGCAGCCATCGCTGCAGCCATTCCGGCTGCCTGTCCGGTGATGTAGCAGCCGGGCATCACCCGAATCGAAGCCTGCATCTGGCGGTCAGTGCTGACACACCGCCCTGCGACGAGTGCGTTGTTCAGGCCCTGAGGCGTGAGGACGCGGTAGGGGATACCATAGCTTTCGCCCTTCCCAAGGCGCATGGTGCTTATCTCCTTGTGGAACTTCTCATAGCTCTCCTTGTCAGGCTTCGCGATATGTATATCTACGGGGTAGGAGTATCTTCCGATTTCGTCATCAAAAACAGAAAGCGGGTTGAAGTCGTTTATGTTGAGAACGTAGTCGCCGGTTATGCGGCGCGTCTCCCTGACGCCCAGAAGCGAACCTGTAGCTACGAGCTCCATATTCTCGAAACCCTTGAGGTACTCCTTGTAATAGCGTTCATACTCCTGCAGCGATTTCCTGCCCCAGAGATATGCCTCCGTTAGCGATTCTTCACTGGTTCCGTCTACGCTGAAAGTGTGGCCGATGTTTCCGCCGCCGACAGTTTCTCCAACCCGCCACATGCCGGGAAGATGACGGTCTTCAAGCGTGAAGACGCCGTCCTTGAAGGCTTCTTCAATGCGGCTGTTGCCCTGGCCGAGCTTTGAGTCGCGTACTTCCTGCCAGTTAATACCGGACCAGAGACTGCATAGCGTTCCCGGCATCATGTTGCCGTCAGCATCGCCTTTTTCGAACGGGGCGCCGGCCATCGCGGCAAGGTCTCCGTCGCCGGTGCAGTCGACAAACTGTTTGGCCTGGATTGCGAACAATCCAGATTTCCCTGCGCAGACGGCTTCCTTGACAGTGCCTTTCTCTGCAACGACGTCAACAAGCTGAACGTGGAACGTGAACGGTATGCCCGCTGCCGTCAGCATTTCATCGTATACCCGCTTAAGCACTTCCGCCCTGATTCCCATCCCGTCGGCGGGAACGGTACCATCAGCAGCACGGAGTGCGTCCAGGATGTCTTTTCCAATGCCTCCGGCCAGGAAATTGACGCGGTCGGTAAACTGCATGAAAGCCGGAACCATGCCTGCGGTGCCCATGCCGCCGAGGCAGCTGTGTGCTTCGATAAGATGGACGGAGGCGCCCTGTTTTGCCGCCGCAAGCGCTGCCGCAATTCCTGCAGGGCCGCCGCCAACAACGAGGACATCTACTTTATGCCTGACTTCCAAATCCCGCTTGTAAGAAATGCTCATTCCTTAACCTTTCGCTCCGTTTGTTCACCGATAAGGCGGATCATGGAAAGGCCCATTGACTCACCTATCAGCCAGTAAGATTCTCCGTTGGCACACCAGTGGGTTTCAGTGCCGTGCCCACCAAACTCTGCCCTGCTCCGCCAAAAGTCGCGTGTCTCGGCTGTGGCGACGTTCCCCTGGAACTCTGGCCGCCTGGAGACGGCTTCCTGCGCCTGCTGGACTTTCGCCAGGGAGTCGATCATGTCTTTCTCGCGTCCTTCTGGCAATTTGGGGTTTCTTTCCCGCTGTCTTGCCAGGTCTGCCTTCAAGTCGGCCATGTCCCATCCCCAGTTTCCGGTGATGGCGATGACGGCCTTCATGTCGGGCGCGTTGAGGTCCCTGCGGAGGTCTTTAATAAGATTGGCCAAATTCTCTTCGTACTCCAGGCAGGCGTTGGTGTTCATGTCGCTTAGTCCCTGGTTCCAGAAGAAGCCTACCAGTTCATAGCCCTGGCGCTTCTTGTATCCCGGAACGATTTCAGGAAGGTGCGCCAGTGCTTCGCGCATGGCCTTTACTACCTTGGGGTACTTATCACCCAGCTCTCCGCCGGAGCTTGGCGGACGAAAGTGTTTGCTAAGGCTGTTGCCGCCAAAGGAGACCTTCACGAGAACTACCGGCTCTTCATAATGTTCGCCCAGCAGATGACCAATCGCCAGCTCCGGGCCGAACTTACCGTTCTTCCTGCCGCCATAGTGAGGGCTCAATCCGCCATGCCTTCGGTTGATGACCTGCTTACCTGTCTTTTCGTCGAGCGGGTGCGGCCAGTCTCCAATCGTAATGAACACGTCGTCCCTGATTGTCCAGCCTTCCGCGGTGGTGTTCGTCCCATTTCGCAGGTAAGCATACTTTTCGCCGTTGCCAGGCTTGTGGACGAAATGAAAAAGGGTGTGCTTCTGGTCCGCCAGCGGCACATCGCTCCATCCGAGCATCCCGCGCCCTGTCATGTTGGACTGGCCTGAGAGAAGGAAGACTTTAACAGGCTTCCTGTCTGCGCCGCTTGGAGTGAGCAAGGCGCAGCTGCTGGCCGTTGCGGTCAGCAGCATTGCGGCAAACAGATTGACTATGCGTGACATCCCTATGAGATACCAAAATGCTGTAATATGGGCAAGAGCACCGCGGTGGTCATTCCCGCGTGATTGTTCCTGCCGTGCCCGCGTGCCACGGCGCTTACCGATCTCGCAGCGCACCCGTGGCTTCTTCCGTCCGGCAGGTTCTTGACGGCCAGGCTGAAGTAGGCACGGGCAAGGTCAACAGCCTCACGGGTAAGTTCGACGTCTTCCGTGATCTCGGCAGCGAGTGCGAGGAGGATGGGATCGTGCCTGCGTGGGGTTCCGTCTTCAAGCCAGACCGGCATGTCGGACCGCTTACCCACGCCCGACGGCCTCTTCTTGAGCGGCTGCGGAAGCTCCAATGTCAGCGATGATACTGCATGGGGATCCAGCGGCTCGACCGCGCGCAGGACCTGCGAGTCAAAATCTGTCTTTCGTGTAATCCGCCGATACAGCCTTAGCGCGTCGGCGGCGGGGCCTGCATCAGGGTCCGTAATGGTGTCTATCAATACGTCCAGCAGTCGCTCTGTTGCGCCGAGAAAGTGCGTGTTCCCCGTCCTCCTCCACATGTCCAGGAAAAGTTGTACTCCGCCCGAAGCAAGTATGTTCTCGGCCCGGTCAAGGTCGCTCTCCAGGTCGCCGGCCATGCCGGCGAAAGAGCGGTAGGACTCCTCCGCCGGACCGGAGAGATCATAAACAGGACCGTCTTTTGCAATGCCTATGGGCAGGGGGGTGTTCGGGTTTTCGACGGCCAGCGCCCATCGCTCTGAGTAGGACGCGGCAAGCTCAAGATACCTTTGGTCGCCGGCCGCTTCATGCGCGAGCAGCAGCAGGCTTGCGCATCGCAGGTGGTCCGGCATATTGAGCTCGGCAGGGTCGGCGCGGACACCGTCTGCTCCGAAGTAGAGCGAGAGAAAGAGGCCGGTCGAGTAATCAAACCAGGCAGGCACCTCGTCACTCCAGTTCCCGATATGCTCGACGGCGTCGATCAACTGACGGGCGGTTTCCTGATCGTTCGGAAAGACCCGCATCATAAACCCGAGGAACAGTTCGAAGTGCTCTGTGCCGTGATGTGCCTCCTGCATTCGCCAGTAGCCGTGATGCCACTTATCTGTAGTCGCGAAATACGATGCGACCTTGTCGCGCTCTGCTCGGAGGAACCGTGCCACCCGATCATCAGGCCGCTCTGTCAGGTAGGGTTCCCATCCGGTTGTGTATGTGAGCTGGTCGTGTCCGGCAATCGGCGGCTCATCGGCGTATCTGTCCACACAGGCATTTGCCCAGGCGCCAATGTCAGCAAGGAACAGGTCTAATGCCTGGTCAAGGGAGCTCGACCGCTCAATTCGCGTGATGTTCTCGGTACTGGTCATACGTACCCGCCGCAGACCCGCCCGCGGCATTGATAACGGACAACGTGGAAGTTGTCCCTCCAGGGAAAGTCCGCCGAGCCGCGCCAACGAACGCTGGAGGGTCGAGTTCCACCTCGACCGAAACAGGGAGCTCCCTTGATGTTATTTCTTCTGCAGCTTCAGCATTTCTTCCGCGTAGCGCTCGCCCAGCTTGCGCATGCTGTCAGCATCGAAATGCCAGCGGTCCATTCCCTTGAGTCCTTCGGAGCTGGCAAAAGAAGCGGCGGGCACCTTTTGTGGAAGCTTTGCCACCTGTTCGTTTATGGCGGGGTGATTGATGATCTGGCCCGCAACGAAAGGCAGGTCCTTGATGCCGAGGTCTGTCCTAAGGTCCTTGACCAGGGCGGCGAGCTTGTCAGCGTATCCGTCTGGCGCCCCGCTGTTGCTTTCGCCCTGGTGCCATAGAATCCCCTTCAGAGTGCCGGCCTTCTGGGCTTCTTTTGTCCGGCGAATGGCATCGGCGTAGAACTTCGTTCCCTTTTCCCACTGCTCGATCTTGGTGCCGCCTTTTGCGTTCACGACAAGGCCTATGGATGCAGTCTTGTCTTTCTCGAGCATCTTCTTTGAGAAGGTGTAGCCGGGATTCATTTTCTGCATGTTCAATCCCTTGCGGATTGTTGAGTACCGGTTGAACGGGTTCTTTGCCGGCTCGAACTTGTCCTTGTCGTTGAGCAGGAAGCAGCGCTGTACGACTCCGGCCTCTTCTTCGGTAAATGGCGCGCGTCCGGCCATGTTCGACTGGCCTATCAGCAGGTATATGTGAAGTTTGTCTTTGGGGCCCGTGTATGTTGCCGCTTCCTGGGCGTAAAG
>JBFIFS010000078.1:0-10317 GCA_041602695.1 Kiritimatiellia bacterium | reverse complement strand
TCAGGACTGAAGGCGTCAGCAGCGTAGCCGTTGTAGGGACGCACCTCAGGATCATAGTCTGGATACCGGGCCATGTGCTGCCTCTCGCCGTTGACAAACAGCTGGTCCATCTCAAGGCCCGGCGGCGTCTCAGCCTGCATTATGCCGTCTCGATATGGCTGCCAGTCGAGCTCCAGCTTCAGGCCGCCGCTGATGACCACTTCTGCTCCGTCCGCGGCCCTGTAGACCACGGGGCTCGTCGCTGAGCCGGAGTCGTCCGGCGTAAAGAGCACAGTACGGTCGAGATAATAGACTCCTTGTCTTAGGACCACCTCAACAGGCTCTATAGCCAGCAGCCCGCTGGCGCGCGCAAGCTCCTTTGCTCGCGCCAAGGTCCTTACGGGCCTGTCTGCGGACCCATCATTTGGGTCCGCTCCTTCAGGAGAGGCAAAGAACTGCTTGACCATCGCTGATGCCCGTCCGCTCAGTCTTGTTCCTCGGCTGTCTTAACCAGCTGCAGGACCGGCCCAGGCAGTTTCGCCTCTTCCAGGAACAGGCTGACGTTCCCGTTCGGCGGAACTTCCTTGCCGTAGTATTCAGGATCGGCCTTCGCAAAATACTTTGTGCCGTTATTGAAGTGCGTATAGCGGAGAAAAGCCTTCACCGCTATTGTGACCTTGCCGGACTTGAATTCCGACAGGAACTCCGGCGTTATATACGCGCCGCGGGCACCGTTATTGTGACGGAAGTATCCGCCCTGCGCTGAAGCGAGAAGCTTACCGTTGACGTATATCTCATATCCCTCGCCCTTGCGGTCATGGTGTCCGCCGCCGAGGACGAGGCGGTAGATGTGGCCATCCTTCAGCTCAGGCACCTCAAAGGTCTGCTGCAGAAGTATGGTTTCCTTCTCCCACATCGTGTTCGGCACTTTGCCGCAGCCGCAGCGCGGGTCCCTGCAGTTAGGCATAACAGGAATCTGCTTCCCGTCCTTCTGACCAAACGGCGCTTTGCCCTTCTTCCAGCCGGCCTTCTTTGCATCGAAGCCTGCTGCCGACCACTCCTCACTGCCTTTGGGAGGTGTGACCTTGCGGTTGCGCTTGCTCTGGTCCAGCGCCTGCTTCTCAGGCGGGTCAAAGCTGATGTAATTCCATTCGGAATCCATGGGAATAGCATCCACGGCCTTCCAGTGGTAATCGTCGATACTCGCCATGTCGTAACGAGCCAACACCTCGTCATATTCGCACTTAAGAGTGCCGTCCCCGGGGTTGCAGCCGGGGCCGCCTCCGTTCAGTACAGTATGCAGTGACATATGACCTTTGCGTGGCGGCTTCATTGAGCCGAGATACGCGCCAAGCATATCATCGAGCACTATAGGCAGCATGGCCTCGCCCATCGCCTCCTCCTGCTCCGGCGTCGGTTCCAGTTCGCCGCGCGGACCGTATGTCGACGCGAACTCGTCGCTGTGCACGAGTTCTGCCAGCTCTGACAACGACATGTCCTTAACAGCCTTCTTGACTTGCTCTTCCGGCTGCGGCCTGTTGCCCGGGGTCGGCTCGGCCTTGCCGCCGAGGAGTTCAACCATAGCGCGCCCGAGGGCATCACCAATAAGGTGGTACGTCTCGGCATTGTGATTGTAATGGTAGCCCGTACCGGTAGGCGACTCGACCCTGGACCTCCAGAAGCCCCGCGCATCCACGCTCGCAACCTTTCCGGCGAACTCGGGGTGCTGCTCCGGGTCTCCTACCGCCATCTGGGCAGCGTGGACGCCCGCGTAGTCATCACTCAGGTCCCATCCGCCGAAGGCCACCGTAGCAACCACAGCCCTCATGTCGGGAACCTTGAACTCCTTGCGAAGGTCATTGATGAGATTAACAAGGTGTCCCTCATACTGCTCTTTGGTCTGGCCTGCGTCTTTATGCCCCTGGAACCAAGCGAAGCCGACGATCTCATAGCCCTGCCCCTCGTAACCCGGCACTACCTTGTCGAGGTTCTTCAGGGTATTGTGTACGCCCTCCACCATCAGGTCATATTCGAGGCCGCAGTACTTGTTTTCCTTTTCCTCATCCGTCTTGCCGCTCGAAGGAGGCCTGTAATCGAAATTGATTGCACGGTTTCCCATCGACGACTCGATGATGAGCACCATCTCGTCATGAAACTCACCCATGACGAAGCCGAACGGGATCTCGGGACCGATCATGCCGCCCTGCGAGGTCGCGCTCAGCGGCCCACCACTTCCCATTTCCTCCTTGGACGTGCGCACGTCCCAGCGAATTACATCGTTGCGGACGGTCCAGTTCCCCTCATCGTCGCGGTACCAGGTATACTTGCCCTGATCCATGAGCGTGGTCAGGTCACCTTCGCTCTTAAGGTCCACAAGCTTCAGCCAGAAAGCCGCCGACCCTCCGCCCTTCGCGTAAGCGATCTCTATCGGATGACGCTTACCCGCCTGAAGTTCGATCTTAGTTATAACGGGCTCCCCGTCCGTTTCCTTGCGATAGACTTCCTTGCCGCCTATCTTCGCGACCGCATCCTTACTGTCGCCCATGCCGACATGGACTTCGTGAGTGCCCGTCATCGGGACTTCGACAAATCCTTTCACAACCAGGGCATCGCTCGGGAGCTTATCGGCTACAGTGCCAAGCATTACTACGTTCCCATCCTCGGTCTTTGCTCCCTGCTCCGAGCCCTCTGCCATCTGGTACACACGCATGGGAAGCAGCGCTCCCTTGCCCTTCCCCAGATTGCGGGGCAAGACGGAAGGGTCGGCCGAAAGATATATCCAGCTGTATAGTGGTGACCCGCCGGAGAGTCTTCCGAACCCGACCATATTCGACTGCCCAGCAAGGATGTATACCTTCACCGGCTTCTTCTGGGAGCCCGGCTTGCCGTCGGGCCTGGGCAGATTGGCCGGAATCTTATCTCCCGCCCGTAGAATTGTGGATGCTGCCAGCAGCGCACACAGTGCCATATGTTTACTTCGCATATTTCACTCCCTTCACTAACGTTGTTTACCAGACTCAAGAGAATAGCACCTTTTTCAAAAAAACAAAGTGAGCAGCAATGATCCACAATGATTTCCACCGTCAAGAACAGCGGACAGGCGAAGGCAGCGGCGAACCGCTACAGCTGCATTACTTCAGATATTTCTGAGAGCAGTGCTTTCATGGAATAAGGCTTCTGGAGCCATTTGGCGCCGAGATGAACGGCCTCAGCAGAGCGGTCACTTGGCGCGTGGCCGCTCGCTATCAATACTGCAATCTCAGGATAAAGTTCACGAATCGCCTTCATTGCCTCGAGGCCGTCAAACCCATCTTCCATCATCATATCAAGGACAACAGCATCATAGGGCTGAGGTTTTCCTTCGTCATGGGCCGCCTTGAACAGAGCCAGCGCAGCCGTTCCCGAAATGGACTCCGTCACTGTGTAGCCTGCCTTCACAAGAAACTTCCTTGCAATGTAGCGCTGACTCTTCTCGTCATCCACTACCAGGACCCTGCCCTTGCCGGCAGCTGGATCCGGTGATTCAAGTTGCGTCGCAGCGACACCCCCTTCCTCAAGGGGCAGGTACACGTAAAACGTTGTACCGCGGCCCTCTTCACTGTGCAGGTCTATATGGCCGCCGTGATCCTTCACGATCCCATATACAACTGACAGCCCAAGGCCGCTTCCGCTCCTCTCATTTGCGGCCTTCTGCGAAAAGAACGGCTCGAAAATCCTGGATATGTGCTGGGGCGCGATGCCGCTTCCCGTATCTCCAACGCTTAAGACAGCATAACGGCCCGGGGGAATGGCTTCAGGGGCGCCCCGATGCTCTTTCAGGTCCTTGGCCGCACAACTGACCTTCACGACTCCTTTTTCGGTTATGGCCTCTACGGCATTCCGCAAGAGGTTCCCTATTACCCGCCGAAGAGAGCTGCCCTCGCCAAGGATAATCAACGGCTCCTCCGGCAGCTCCGTTTCAATTGAAACAGAACGTTCAGCAGAAACGAGATCGTCACCAAGCTGCTGCTCCACGCAGTCCCGGACGCAGGAACGCAGGTCCAGGGGCTGCAGCTCATAACGGCGCCTGCGCCCCATGGCCAGCAGGTCTCTAACCACACCAGTGGCCTTCTTTGCGCATGCATCTATAAGCTCAATGCTCTCCAGAATATCGGACTTCTCCTGGTCCGGGAGGCAGTCACAGGACTCCACATCCTGTATAATCATTTCCGGCAGACCGACCAGCGGTCCAAGCAGGTTGTTCAGGTCGTGTGCCACGCCGCCTGCCAGAATGCCCATGGACTCAAGGCGCTCAGCCCTCTGCGAAAGCTCCTCCAGCTTTAGCCGGTCCGTGATATCAATGCCCGAACTAAGAGTGCCCTTTACTTTACCCGACTCGTCATACAGCGTGACATTGTGCCAGGCAACACTAAGGCATTCCCCATCCTTGCGCGTCACCAGGTTGTCATAATACTCCACACTCTCTTCTCCGGCAATGACGCCCCTGAATACCTTTTCGACGTCCTCGCGCGAATCCTGGGGTATAACCAGTTCGATCCAGTTCTGGCCAATCAGTTCCCCACGCTCGTAGCCGAGAAGCGCACAAGCGCGATCATTCGCCACAACGACACGCGCATCGGCATCCAGCTCGATTATCATCGCCTCCGATACTCGAAGGTAGTCCTCGGCAAGCTTCTGCGCCGAAAGAGCATCATACTGGGCTTTCTTAAGCTCCGCTGTACGCTGGTCGATCATCTTTTCGAGCTCCCGCTTGCGATCTTCCGCAGCTTTCTTTCCACGTTCTTCATCGAGAACTGCCGCCATTATGAACGCCAAGTTGCCAACGTAAGGCTCATATGGATAGAAAGCCTCTCTGTCGGAGACCTCAATGACAAGGTCTCCGTAGCTGTGGTCTCCCATGCGGACGGGAATGCGCCTCAAGACGCCGGAAGGTTCCCCCTTTGCTTCTGCCTCATGCTTGACGGACGCCACACCGGGCACGTCGAGAAGTCCGTGGCAGATAAAACCGGATACGTCGCCACCCTTGGAAAGCTGCCTCAGCATCATCTGCATGATGATCAGGCTAGTGAGAACTTTTGCATCTACCTCTGTGTTCAGCATTAGGGCCTCATTTTTTTCCTGCGAGGACCTCTTCAGGCGAAATATAGAATGGATTCTGGATAACCGCGCCCCTCACCACCATCATCGGATGTACCTTAAGAACATCCATGATCGTGGCTCCGTCGAAATCAGCCGCATTGTACTGACAAACTGCCGTGACCGGATGGTCCCGCAGCAGCATACTTACTCGTGACTCATATTCAATAAGCCGCGAACCTCCAGCGACAGTGGCAATGTCCTTGCTCATCTCACCAATAACGCGCGCGGCACTGTAGCCTTCTGCAACTGACTTATCGTAAAACTCAGAGAGAAGGCCGAGCATCACATCGGGATCGAACTTATCGTTCGCAAAATACACCTCATTCGTTCCAGCCTTGGTCAGCGCGCCCGATCCGATGGCTTCATCCTGCGAAATTCCGCTCTTGGCAAGGTACTCCCCGAGCTTTGCGGCGGTTACGTTCTCAGAGAAACACGCAGCCTTTTCCCTGGCCTTAAGACCGCAGGCAATGAACTGCATCAGTGAGTCATCCCGCTCTGCGTCATCCGAGTAGATCTGACAGATATGCGTACCGGCAGGCAGCTTAAGCTCCGCAAATCCCAGATCGACCAAGTTATGACCAGCACTGCACATAATTCCAACCGCCTTCCTTTAGGACTGATTACCGCAGGTATCTCCCGCGCGGGGGGAGACTACCCCAGATGCACATCGACATCAAGCGATATCAGGCTTCAGCCCTGCGATTGGATATTTTTCATTAGGTAATATCGCGGCATAGGGATAGACTCCCGTTATGATTCTCTTGGATTTAGCCGAAACTGCCCAGCTGCCCGATCTGCCCGGCTTCGAGAAAGCTGTGGATTTCCTAAAACATTGCCCATGCGACCAGCCGGACGGCACTGTCGAGATCGACGGAAGGAACGTTTACGCGATCGTGCAGACGTATGAAACGAGGAAAGAGGATTCGGCACCCAGGTTTGAAGCCCACCGGAAGTATATAGACATCCAGTTCCTCCTGAGCGGCTGCGAGCTCATGGGCTGGGCGCCCGAGCATGCGGTAGAGATCACCGAAGCCTATAATGAGGACAAAGACATACTCTTCGGTACCGTTCCCGACTCGTCCAGCGCCTTTACGTTCTTCAGGGCTGGCCAGGCCATTGTGCTCTTCCCTTCAGACGCGCACGCGCCCGGCCTCGCCAAAGGCCGCCCGCAGAAGGTAAAGAAGGTCGTGGTCAAGATCAGGGCTGCTTCCAAGTAGACTCTTCAAAACCCACCACCAGCACTCATTCCCTCCAGCCCGCCTCTGCCTGAGCCCGAAGCATCTTTCCATGCAGCTCAAAAGCAAAGAAAACAGTCAATCAGCCTCGAAACAAACATTCTTGAAAATCTTTTCGCTGTGACAAAACCGTGACATCGCATGTGCATCATTACAGTAGAGAAAGGAAGGAACAGTCATGAATATTCTGATGATATACCCCAAGTTCCCGGACACATTCTGGAGCTTCAAGTACGCTCTCCGCTTTGTTGGCAAGAAGGCTTCATACCCGCCGCTTGGCCTGATGACCGTAGCCAACATGCTCCCGAAAGAATGGAACAAGAAACTCGTCGACCTGAATGTAACAAAGCTGCGCGAGAAGGACCTGGCATGGGCCGATTACGCTTTCATAAGCGGAATGGTCGTCCAGAGGGAATCCGCTCGTGAGATAGTAGACATCTGCAGGAAAGCCGATCTCAAGATAGTCGCCGGCGGCCCCCTGTTTTCAATGGAGCACCAGGAATTCGATGATGTCGACCACTTCATTCTGAATGAAGCCGAAATCACATTGCCGGAGTTCATCGAAGACCTTAAGCATAACCGAGCGAAACGCGTCTACGAAACAGAACTCTTCGCGGACATGCACAGCACTCCCGCGCCGGCATGGGACCTGATAGACACGAAGCGCTACTACGCCATGGCAATGCAGTACTCACGAGGCTGCCCGTTCGCCTGCGACTTCTGCAATATCACATCACTCTTCGGCCGGAAGGTCCGGACAAAGACCACTGACCAGATCCTGAACGAATTGAATACACTCTACGCCCAGGGCTGGAGAAACAACGTGTTCTTTGTCGACGACAACTTCATTGGCAACAAGCACACGCTGAAAACGGACCTGCTGCCGCGCCTGATCGAATGGCGAAAAGGCAAGAAAGGTATGAGGCTCCAAACTGAGGCCTCAATCAACCTCGCGGATGACGAAGAACTGATGGACATGATGGGGCGCGCCGGCTTTGACACGGTCTTCATTGGGATCGAGACACCGGCTGAAGAATCCCTGGCGGAATGCCAGAAGAAGCAGAACGAGAGCCGAGACCTTGTGAGTGACATAAAGAAGATACAGAGGGCCGGGCTCCAGGTGCAGGGCGGGTTCATAGTTGGATTCGACAGCGATAAGCCGTCGATATTCCAGCGACAGATCGACTTCATCCAAAACAGCGGAATCGTAACCGCGATGGTCGGGATTCTGCAGGCTCCAAAAGGAACCCAGCTCTACAAGAGGATGCAGGATGAGGGCCGCCTTATCGACGACGGTTCAGGCGACAATGTCGAAGGAACGACGAACATCATTCCCGTAATGGATCTTGATAGACTGAAACAGGGTTACAAGGAAATCCTGAACCATATTTACGCGCCGCGCTACTACTACAAGAGGATCCGGACCCTGCTTGAGGAACAAAGCATACCGAAAGTCAGGTGCTTGCCCAGCCGCGCGGACATGAGGGCGCTGTTTCACTCAACCTACAAGCTTGGAATACTGGGCAAAGAACGATTGCAGTACTGGAAGCTGCTGATGTGGGCCTTCTTCCGGAAGCCCGCCCTGTTCCCTCTGGCTGTGACCCTGGCCATCTCAGGCTATCACCTGAGGAAGGTCTGCGAACTCCACGTGCAATGAAGCCTGCCCAAATACCAATTCCTGGGGCAGAGACGGGTTTACCCCGTCTATAGATCAGGATTAGGAGTATGATTAAGATTGTAAGCGCACTCTCCGCGTCACCGCGCGAAAGCTTTTATATGGGCAAATGCCGGATAAGCCGCTACACTGCCTGCCATGAAGCGCTTTGACCTTAACCTGGACCTGACGAACGTAATCGTAATCCTCGGCGCGGGCGTTCTCCTCCCGGTCCTTCTCTCCACCGCGGCCGGAATAGTTGCCATATCGCTGGCGGAAGATACAGCTGGCATCGTCACCGGCATACTGGTGATCTGCTTCACAGTTACCGCGGCGGGATGCGGAATGCTGGCCCTGGTCTTCGCGGGAAGAAAGGCCCGGCTTGCACGCCAGCAGGCAGACTTCATTGCAAACATCTCCCACGAGCTTCGAACCCCTCTCAGCGCGATAACGCTCTACGCCCAGACCTTACAGTCAGGCAAGCTCAAGGACGACCATGAGAAGACCGCGGAATGCATCACAACGATCCTGCGGGAAGCAAGCTGGCTTGACGCGATAATCGACCGTGTCCTGACCTGGCGCGCGTCTTCGAAAGACATGCTGGACCTCAACATGAAAAGCGAACCTGTTGCCGGTGCGGTCCAGGGAGCAGTCGAGCGATTTCGCTCGATGGTTCCGCCAGACGAAATCACGCTCTCCTCCTCAATACACTCTGAACTGAAGGTAAAGCATGACGCAAAAGCCATTAATTCCGTGGTGCTGAACCTCCTGATCAACGCCTACAAGTACACCGATGGACATCGAGAAATAGAAGCTAACGTTTCGGACAGCAGCGGTTGCGTGACCATCGAGGTAAAGGACAATGGCATCGGCCTTACCGCGCTGCAGGCCAAAAGTATATTCCTTCCCTTCCATCGGGCTGAGAATCCCGAGCGGGGCGGAACGACAGGAGTTGGGCTCGGCCTGTCCATAGCCCGCCACCTCGTCAACCGCCATCAGGGAACAATTTCCGTCGACAGCCGGCACAGCGGCGGCTCTTCATTCAAGATAGTTCTTCCCGCCGCTGGTGATGATTCATGAGCGAAGCTTTCAAAGCACGCATACTTGTCGTAGAAGACGACCGCTCGCTGCGGGAAGGCCTGGTCTTGAACCTTAACTTCAATAACTATGAAGTTATTACGGCCGCTGACGGGGATGAGGGCATGAAGCTCGCCTTTAACTCGCGCCCGGACCTCATCATTCTAGACATCATGATGCCCGGGTGGTCCGGTCTGGATATCCTCGAAGAGCTCCGTAAGCGCGGCGAGAAAGTTCCGGTCCTCATCCTCTCCGCCAAGGACACCACGCCGGACAAAATTAAAGGGCTGGGGCTAGGCGCTGATGATTATATGACCAAGCCCTTCGACCTGCCCGAGCTTATCGCGCGCATTGAAGTTATGCTTCGGCGCCAGCGGGCGGCAGAGCACGACACGCCTCCCCTTTCTTTCGCTGACATAACTATTGACCGGGCCGCGCGGAAAGTGACCGTAGCGGGCAGAAAAAAAGACCTTTCCAGTAAAGAGTTCGACCTTCTCTGCCTGCTGGCCGAGTCACCGGGCCGCGTTTTCACCCGGGAAGACATACTTGAGAAGGTATGGGGCTGGGACTACGAAGGGACTGCCAGGACGGTTGACAACTTCATCGCGAGGCTTCGCGGCAAGATCGAACGTAACCGGAACCGGCCCAAATACATAAAGACTGTGCCTAAAGCCGGATACAAGTTCGAAGGCTCCTGACCTCTCTGCAAATCTAAAGAATGGTCGAGGCCGGTCTTGTTACGTTAGGCCTATAGACATCATTAAGAACGGCACGCTACTGATTGGTTCTGGTCCCTCATTGTCGGCCCTATTGGGTCTTTCTAACTCAGGATCCCCGATTCATTGCTTAGTCGCGCCAGTCGAGGCCTGCCAGATATTCTGGGGCCCGCCGTCCCCGTCGCGGGTCCATGTCCCAGACATGGACGTTCCCAAACCAGTCTGAGCGTCGACCGTAACGGTACCGGTAAAGACAAGTTTAGGCTTTACGTTAGCATCTGCATTCTCATCCGCACTAATTGTAATGTTGGCGCCATCCAGAACGATCGAAGTAATCTTAAATGCGGACTGCTCAACAACTACAGTAACCTGACTCCCTTCCTGGGCCAGCTTGAACCAGCCGTACTTTAGAATGTTCGCGCCCTTATATGACCCATAATTCGAATATGTAAGGTTCCACGCTCCGTTAGTAGAGAGCTGAACCGCTGTAACGGGTGCAACAGGCGATGAAGTTGCG
>JBFIFS010000077.1:0-10406 GCA_041602695.1 Kiritimatiellia bacterium | reverse complement strand
GTCTTTCTACTCTGTGCATTGTCCTCTGCAGACAACGAAAGTACGCTGGGAAAAGTTCCAGAAAAAGGCGCTGGCGCTGAATCACAAGGAAGAGCGCTTTATTATGGACCGCAAGCAGCCTGTGAGGCAGGTGCAGGACCATCCTGTGTATGCCGGCGTGATTGAGGCCATGGATGATGGGGTGGGGCTGGTTCTGGACGCTCTTGAGCGCGCGGGATGTCTGGATAACACTATAGTGGTGTTTACTTCGGATAACGGCGGCGTTTCATCAGGTGACGATTATGCTTCCTCGATGCTTCCACTTCGCGGGGGCAAAGGACGGCAGTGGGAAGGCGGCATTCGCGAGCCTCTTTTCATTAGGTATCCGGAACGGATCAAGGCGGGTACCGTTTGCGACACGCCGGTGATCAGCCAGGATTTCTATCCGACATTCATAGAGATGACAGGATGCGATATTCCTGAAAGCCAGGTTATTGACGGGGTTAGCTTCACGCGCCTGCTTGACGGCGAGAAGGACGCTTCTTTAGACGGGCGCGACCTCTACTGGCACTATCCGCACTATGGCAACCAGGGCGGAGACCCGTCTTCGATGATAAGGAGCGGCGACTGGAAACTTATCAGCTACCATGAGGCCGACCGCGGCGAGGAACTTTACAACCTTGCCGATGACATTGGAGAGCAGGACGATGTCGCCTCAGAGCATCCTGAAAAGGTTGCCGAACTCAAGAAGCGGCTTGATGCCTGGCTTGTGGACAGGGGCGCTCTGTTCCCTGAACCTGACTCAGAATATGTTCCCGCGAAACGCGAGGCAATCTTCGAGAAGCGGGCCACCGCGGGGATGGCCAGGCTCGAAGCCAATCATGCTGCATTCCTAGACGATGGCTGGGAGCCCAATCCGGAGTGGTGGGGCAGCGAGGTCACGCAGGACTGACGGGCATTTTCCTGTTATTCTTGGATTATTGGTGTTTTGCCATTTTTTCTCGGGTTTATCTGTTAAACGCTTGACAATTAGAGGTCTCTTAAGCAGTCTGTTGAGCGTTTTTCCGGAGTCGGAGACTAGAGACTTAAGTATAGTAGAGGAGGAAGAGATGGGACTGAAAGTAGGTATTAACGGGTTTGGGCGTATCGGCAGGCTGGTCGCCAGGGCAGCGATGGAACGTGACGATATCGATATCGTAGGAATCAACGATCCTTTCATCGATCTCGAATACATGGTTTACATGTTCAAGTACGATACCGTGCACGGTAAGTACAAGGGCGACATCTCCATGAAGGGCGACAAGCTCGTGGTCGACGGCAAGGAGATCGCCGTTTACGAGAAGATGAAGCCGGAAGAGATTCCGTGGGGCGAATGCGGTGCAGACTATGTGGTCGAGTCAACAGGTGTATTCACTGTTACCGACACAGCCAAGGCGCATCTTGCCGGCGGAGCCAAGAAGGTAGTTATTTCTGCTCCATCCAAGGACGCCCCCATGTTCGTAATGGGTGTCAACAATGATGAGTACACTGCCGACATGGACGTTGTTTCCAACGCTTCCTGTACTACGAACTGCCTCGCTCCTCTTGCCAAGGTTGTTAATGACAACTGGGGCATTGTAGAAGGTCTCATGACGACGGTTCACTCCGTCACTGCTACGCAGAAGACGGTTGACGGTCCTTCAAAGAAGGCATGGCGTGATGGCCGCGGCTCGGCGTACAACATCATTCCTGCAAGCACTGGTGCTGCAAAGGCTGTCGGCAAGGTCATTCCTGAACTTAACGGCAAGCTCACGGGTATGGCGTTCCGCGTACCTACGGCTGATGTTTCTGTTGTTGACCTGACATGCAGGCTCGAGAAGCCGGCCAGCTATGATGACATCAAGGCTGCCATGAAGGCTGCTTCTGAGGGAGCAATGAAGGGCGTGCTCGGATATACTGAAGACCAGGTTGTGAGCTCCGATTTCATTCACGAGAGCTGCACCTCGGTATTTGATGCCGGCGCAGGTATCCCGCTGAACGATAACTTCGTAAAGCTGGTTTCGTGGTATGACAATGAGTGGGGTTACTCCTGCAAGGTGCTCGACCTCATCGCTCATATGTCTACGGTCGGCTAAGGCCTGAGATCTGGAAATTTTGATTGCGTCGGGGCACCGGGATGACCCGGTGTCCCGTGCCTATTATAGGAGGTGCGACAATGGACAAGAAGACTGTCAGGGACGTCAACTTCAGCGGCAAGCGTGTGCTCATGCGTGTGGACTTCAATGTTCCGCTCAAAGACGGCGTTGTTACTGACGATACGAGGATCACGGCAGCTCTGCCCACGATACAGCATGTGCTGGAGCAGGGCGCTTCGCTTGTGCTTATGAGTCATCTTGGTCGGCCGAAAGGCAAACGCAATGAAGAATTCAGCCTCAAGCCGGCAGCCGACAAGCTTGCAGAAGTAATTGGAAAGCCGGTCGCTTTTGCGCCTGACTGCGTTGGTGCGGAAGTTGAGAAGATGGCTGCTGACCTCAAGCCCGGCGATATCCTTGTGCTTGAGAACCTGCGTTTCCATCCGGAAGAGGAAGGCAAGGTTAAGCTGGGGGAAGATGCCACCGAGGAGGAGACTAAAGCAGCCAAGGCTGAGATGAAGGAAAAGCAGAAGGCTTTCGCGGCGGAATTGGCCAAGCTGGGCGAAGTTTATGTATGTGACGCCTTCGGAACGGCGCACAGGGCACACGCATCCATGGCGGTTGTCACCACCCACTTCGAAGACAAGGTCGCCGGATTCCTTCTTGAGAAGGAGATAAAGTATCTCGGGCAGGCAGTTTCCAACCCTGAAAAGCCCTTTGTGGCGATCATCGGCGGGGCAAAGATCAGCGGAAAGATCGATGTTGTGACCAATCTCATGGACAAATGCGATGCCATCATCATTGGCGGCGGCATGGTCTACACATTTTACAAGGCCATGGGCATACCGGTGGGCAACTCACTGGTTGAGGAAGAGCGTATTGATATGGCCAGGGACATTCTGGACCAGGTCAAGTCAAAGGGCGTCAGGTTCCTTCTTCCTGTGGATCATGTCATAGCAGACGCTTTCAGCGCGGAAGCCAACACAAAGACCGTAGCTGAGAGGGATATTCCCGATGGCTGGATGGCACTGGATATAGGCCCTGAGTCGACAAAACTCTTCGCGGAGGAGGTTTCTAAGGCCAAAACGGTGGTTTGGAACGGCCCGATGGGCTGTTTTGAGATGGCACCATTCGCAAACGGCACCATGGGAGTAACAAAAGCCATTGCGGATTCCGGCTGTATCAGTATTATTGGCGGTGGTGACAGTGTGAGCGCCGTTAACAAAAGTGGGCTGGCTGATAAGATGACTCATATCAGCACCGGCGGAGGCGCAAGCCTTGAATTTCTTGAGGGCAAGGAATTGCCTGGAATAAGCGCGTTAAGCGATAAGTAAAGTTAGGAGCAGAAGTGGCCAAGAAATACCGTAAGAAGATCATTGCAGGCAACTGGAAGATGAACAAGACGGTTGCTGAGGCAACTGAGTTGGCAAATGGCATTAAGATTGATTTGGAGAACCACACTGGTTGTGATGTTGTTCTCTGTCCTCCGTTTACGAGCATCCCGGCCGTTTGCGCCGTCGTGCAGGACTGCCAGATAAAGGTGGGAGCACAGAACATGCACTGGGAGACCTCAGGCGCCTTTACCGGCGAAGTGGCACCCGGAATGCTGCGCGACCTCTACTGCCACTACGTGATTCTCGGCCACAGTGAGCGCCGGTCGTATTTTGGCGAGACAGACGATATCGTTAACAAGAAGGTAAAGGCCGCGCTCGCAGCCCATCTAATACCGATAGTTTGCGTGGGGGAAACCCTTGAAGAGCGCGATGCGGGACGGGAAAAGGAAGTTGTGCGGACGCAGGTCATGAACAGCCTCGCCGGACTCGGAGCCGAGCTTGAGAAGGTGGTTGTGGCTTACGAGCCTGTGTGGGCTATCGGTACCGGCAGGACGGCCACATCCGAGCAGGCGCAGGAAATGCACGCCTCTATCCGCAGCACTCTGCAGGCCATGTCCAACGAAGACATCGCCTGTTCCATTCGAATTCAGTACGGCGGCAGCATGAAGCCCTCCAATTCCGCTGAGCTTCTCAGCCAGCCAGATATTGATGGCGGACTCATCGGCGGTGCCGCGCTTGACGCGCTGTCCTTTGTTGAGATAGTTAAATCGGCTTCCGAGTAGAAAGGATACCAGCATTATGTTCACTTTTTTAAAGATTACGCTGACCGTTGTTGAGGTCATCGTATGTTTTCTCCTTATAACGGCTATCCTGATCCAGAAGTCAAAGACCCAGGGCGCGGGACTTGCGTTTGGGTCGGGTGTTGGTGAAACTCTCTTCGGAGGGCAGATTGGGAACGTTATGACTAAGGTGACTGTCATACTTGCCGTAGTCTTTCTTCTAAACACCACTGTACTCACTTTTATGGCCGTCAAGGCCAAGTACCGCCGCCCTGTGACGGTTCCTGCGCAGGCTGAAGCGCCTGTAGGCGGGCCTGCCACTACCGCGCCGGCTCCTGTTTCTCCTCCGGCCGGTGGACAAGGGGCTCCGATACCGGCACCTACAGAATAATGTCCTCCGCCCAAGGAAAGCTGCGAAGACACCTGTTCCGAGCGCTATTCCTCTGTTCGCTTACATTTCTGCCGCTTCTCGGCGCCGGATGCGGGAGCGGTGCCGCCAGCGCAGATCCTGATGAGATGGTCATGTATTACCAGACCTCTCGAATCAGGGGGTTTGACCCCGCAAAAGCAGGCGATGTGGCGTCAGCCCTTTCCATAGCCAGAATTTACGAGGGCCTGCTTCAGTACTCATATCTCGAGCGTCCCTACAAGGTTGAGCCGCTGCTGGCCGAGGAGCTGCCAGAAGTGTCCGAGGACGGCCTCGTATATACCTTCAAGATTCGAAAGGGCATCTATTTTCAGGATGATCCCTGCTTCGAAGCGACGAACGGCAAAGGCCGGGAGCTGACGGCAGGTGACTTTGTCTATTCAATAAAGCGCATCGCTGATGTAAGGGCCGAATCGACGGGCTTTTGGGTGTACAACAAGCGCATCGCCGGGCTGAATGAGTTCCGTGACGCGAGCAGGGAGTCCAAGACGACTGATTACGACGCCCCGGTCGAAGGCCTGCAGGCCCTCGACAAGTATACGTTCCAGATGAAGCTCACGAAACCTTACCCCCAGCTTCTTTGGATCCTGACCATGCATTACGCTTATGCTGTGCCGCGCGAGGCGGTTGAGTATTACGGCAAGGACTTCCTGAATCATCCGGTGGGAACGGGTCCATACAGGCTGGCGTCATGGCGCAGGCAGTACCGCGTCGAGTTCGAGAGGAATCCCAAGTGGGCCGAGACAGGGCGCGTTGAGCTGTATCCTTCCCAGGGCGAGCCCGGTGACGCAGAGAAAGGGCTTCTGGATGATGCCGGCAAGCCGGTCCCGTTTGTTGACCGCATTATCGCCCGTGTTATTGACGACACTTCAACCCAGTGGCTGAAGTTCGTTACTGGAGAAATGGAATCTTCGGGGATATCACGTGACAACTGGAACGCGGTCCTGACTCAGGAGAAGGAGCTGAGCGAGGGGCTCCGCAAGATGGGGGTCCGTCTCTTCTCGAGCCAGACGCTTGATGTCTATTACATTGGGTTCAACATGGATGATCCAGTGGTAGGCGGCAATCCCAAAGAGGGCGCTGATCCGGAGCGGGTAGCCAAAGCCCGTAAGCTGAGGCAGGCCCTGACGTGCGCTTTCAATTCGAAGGAGTGGGAACGATTCTACAATAACAGGGTAGCCCGGGCGACGGGCCCAATCCCGCCTGGGGTGGCAGGCTACGACAGCAAGCCAAGCCCTTATCCTTTCGACCTGGATAAGGCGAAGAAGCTTCTTGCCGAAGCTGGGTATCCGGACGGGATCGATCCAGAGACGGGGAAGACGCTTTCCCTTAAGATGGAAGTCGGAAGCGCCGCTTCCTCAGAATTTCGGCAGTCGCTTGAGCTCATTTCCGCGTTCATGAAGAAGATCGGCGTGAGGATCGAGCTGAGTTATAACAACTGGCCTACATTTCTCTCCAAGATGGACAGGCGGCAGTGCCAGCTGTATATGCTGGGCTGGGTCGCGGATTATCCTGACGCTGAGAACTTCCTGCAGCTGTTCTATGGCCCTAATTCATCACCGGGACCCAACCATTCAAACTATGAGAATCCCGCTTTTGACGAACTTTACAGACAGATTCAAACGATGCCTGACGGTGAGGAGCGGACGGCGATTTACAGGAAGATGGCGGACATGGTCGTTGAGGACGCTCCCTGGATTTTCATGCATAACCCAATGTCCTACGGCCTCTATCACGCGTGGGTGGAGAACTACAAGCCGCATGATTTTCCCTACAGTATGGGGAAGTACCGTAAGATCAATGTTAAGACGAGGGACGAATGGAAGAAGACATTCGGCCGAAAACATTGGAAGGAAGTAAATGAGTAGCGGGACACTCAAATATATCCTTCGCAGGATCGCTTATATGTTTCCGACTCTGCTCGGAATCATCATCCTGACATTTGTGCTCTTCAACGGATTCGGTGGCGACCCCGCCCTGATTAAACTTGGAAAGCACGCCACGCCCGAGCTCATGGAGGAGTTTGACCTGGTGCGCGGTTATGACAAGCCCCTGATAATCGGCAACTGGGGGACGACCAGGGCTTACAGGACGGAGACCTTTAAGGAAGGTTTGTCCGTGTGGGGCTCGATGGAGGGCGTATCTCAGAAGGACGGGAACCTGCTTCTCGATAAACCTGGTGAAACACGGGTTCCGACAGGCTTCAGCCTGCACCCTGCAGAATATCGCTGGAAGATTGACTGGAGCCTTGGCGGCGACAAGCCCGCGTGGCTAAAAGTGTATGGGGCGTCTAACCTTATAGCCGAGCTGGAGCTCGTGCCCGGAAACAGCAGGGGCGAAGTGACGTTTGAGATCCCGAAAGGCATTGAACCTGTTATCACCGCGATAGAGGTGCCGGACAGCGGTCTTGAAATCAGGAAGCTGGCGCTTGGGCGGAAAAACAGGCACTTCTTCGACTCTCAGTTCTTCTTCTACATCCGCCAGCTCGCCCGCTTCGATTTCGGCGTTTCGCATGAAACCAACCAGCGCGTCAGTACTATGATCAAGGACGGAATCCTGCCGTCGCTGTCGCTTACTGTGCCGATGTTTATCGTGGGATTGCTTGTCTCTATTTCCCTTGCCCTGATCTGCGCGTTTTACAGGGACACGCTGATTGACAGGGCATTTGTCCTGGTTTCGGTTGTGCTGATGAGCGTCAACTATCTTGTATGGATCGTTCTTGGACAATACATACTTGGCTATTCGCTCCGCATATTCCCGGTATGGGGGTATGAGTCGGCCAGATACCTGCTGCTGCCATGCATAATTGGCGTTGTGAGCGGGCTAGGGGCAAACCTGCGCTTTTATCGAACGGTCATGCTGGACGAAATGTATCGGGATTACGTGCGCACTGCTTTCGCGAAGGGTGTGAGCAAATCAGGAGTGTTGTTCAAGCACGTTCTTAAGAACGCGATGATCCCTATTCTGACCAGCGTAGTCATGGCGATACCGTTCCTGTATACGGGAAGTATCCTTTTGGAGACTTTCTTCGGCATTCCGGGTTTGGGGCGGATGGGGATAAACGCGATCAATTCGTCTGACTTCGATGTTGTAAAGGCCCTGGTCATGATAGGCGGTGTCATATACCTCATAGCCAGCCTTCTTACCGATATTTGCTACGCAATGGTAGACCCGAGGATAAAACTGAAGTGAGTGTTTCCGCTAAAGACAAATCAGTAGAAGCAAAAGCAGGCGGCATGTCGCTTTGGCGTGATGCCTGGCGCAGGCTTAAGCAGGGCCGCATTGCCATGATTTGTTTAGGGGTGATCATCCTCATGGCTTGCGTCGCGGGTTATGGAGAAGCCGTCTACTGGCGGTATAACATCCTTGATGCGAATGCGCCGAAGGTCCTTGTCCCGGTGCAGAAACTTATGATCAAGGTGCTTCGTGCTGAGGAGGTGCGTTCCGGGTTTGCGCCTTATGAAAAGCAGGACCTGGATAAGAAATACCTGTCGCCGTCCCGTGACCATTTGATGGGGACGGACGGGTTGGGGCGCGATGTCTTCCAGCGCCTTGTTCAGGGCACGCGTATCGCCTTCCAGGTGGGCATAGTCACTTCCCTCATAGCCATACCCATTGCCGTGGTCTTCGGGTGTATAGCCGGCTATTTCGGGGGATGGATAGACGATGTCATCGTCTGGATATACTCTACCTTCGCCTGCATGCCTTCGCTGCTTTTTATCCTGGCCATTGCGATGATAGCCGGACGTGGACTCACGGGTGTGTTTCTTGGGGTCGGACTGACTACGTGGGTCGGGCTCTGTCGACTGATTCGCGGCGAGGTGATGAAGCACAAAACCCGGACCTACGTGCAGGCTGCGCAGTCAGCCGGGCTGGGGCATATGAGGATCGTGTTCAGGCACATCCTTCCCAATGTTATGCACCTTGTGATCATTTCCTTCTCCCTTAGGTTCCCGTCCGCGATTGGCACAGAGGTGTTCATGAGCTTTCTAGGCATAGGGGTACAGGACCAGCCGTCATGGGGGCTTATGATTGGCAGCGCCCGGCTGCGCCTCTGGCATGGGGTCTGGTGGGAGATGGCTTTCACTACAGCGGCCATATTCGTAATGGTGCTGGCGTTCAACCTCTTTGGCGATGCCTTGCGGAATGCGCTGGATCCTCGCCTGCGCATTGATGCCGGCGGTAAAGACCGATAGCGGGACAGCTAGCGCGTTATCCTGTCGAAGAACCGTTCCACAGTTTTCTGGATCTTATCGCCAAGCGACAGCTTCTCTGTCACAAGCCCCCTGTTCTTCGCGATGACCTTCATCGTTTCCTGGTAGCCGATCTGAATCGCCTCATCGGCCCTGTGGAAGTCCATAAAGTTGATCTCGTGAAGCTTGGGCTCTATGAGTATGTCCGGTGGCTGTGCTGCAAGCTGGAACTGAGCAAGCTGAGCTTCCATGATTCTCAGCGAGTTTCCAAGTATTTCCAATATATCGGGGGTGCGCGCTGCGTCAAACCACTGTTTAACCGGTCCCAGGTCCAGCGGCTTCTTCTTGGCGAGCGGCGTCCGGTTAAGCTTCTCGATGAACTCAGTCAGCTTCTCCTCAATCCTGTCCACAGGTTTGACGTTGGGGCCGGGCAGGAGCGGCGACTCCTTTATGTCTCCTATGTTCTTGTTGAGGTTTACAGCTATGACGAATTCCGCGCCCATGTCGTAAACCACGTCAACCGGCACAGGGTCGGTCAGTCCGCCATCAACAAGCATGTTGCCACCGATTTTCACAGGGGCGAAGATGCCTGGCACAGATATGCTTGCGCGCACCGCCTTGATGACGTCGCCGGAATTTATGACATGCTTACTTCCTGAGATTACATCAACCGCGACGGCCGCATAAGGTTTGTCGAGGTCCTCGATCTTTCCGGTCGAGACGTGCTTCTCGAGGAACTCAACAACTTTCCCTCCGTCGATAAGTCCGGTCCTCGGAAAAGTGAATTCAAAGAAGTAGTGGAAGAGGTGCTTCCAGTCGAGAGAAAGTGCAACCTTGTGCAGGGAATCGACGCGGTCGGTGGCTATCGCCGCGCCAACTAATGAGCCCATGCTCGTGCCCGCTACGCAGTCTACCGATATGTCCAGCTCCCTGAGGGCCTGTACCACGCCGATATGTGCCCAGCCGCGGGCGCCGCCGCTGCCAAGTGCCAAGCCTGTTGTCGGTGCATTCACAGTACGATGATTGTTCAGGCTTAGGGCGAAAACAAGCCAATTCCTTAACTTGAGATTAATGGACGATCTGAGTACAATTCGCAAATATCTGTGAAAGGAGTCTCGATATGCGCAATGACGGATCTGGGAAGGAAGGAAATGCAGCCATAGTAATTGTAGTGCTTCTGCTTCTGGGGGGTGCCGCGTATTTCTTCCTTTTCAGGGAGGTGAAGGAGCCTGATCTTCCGGATGCAAACGCCTTGCCGCCCGCTGCGGACGCGGAGGCACCTGCTGCCGACACGGTGGTTGGCGGCGTGCGGCCTCTTGAAGAGGCCGGCCCGGGTACGCCTGCACAGGGGTTCGCTGGCGGAGCGCTCCCGATGACGGCGGACGGCGCGGTGGACTGGGACGTTCGTCGAGATCAGCTGAAGGAAAAATACAGCGACGAGTTTAGCGAGCCGCAAATCGGCAGCGATATCAGGGTGCTTCTGCGGTCAGGCAGAACTGTAGAAGGCCGCATCACAGATCTTGCCAAGGAGTTTGTCACGATCAGAATAACAGGGACTGGCAAAGCGACTTATCAGAGGGCGC
>JBFIFS010000076.1:0-10431 GCA_041602695.1 Kiritimatiellia bacterium | reverse complement strand
TACGCTCGGAATGACAGGTGGTGGTGCTCGGAATGACAGGTGGTGGCTCGGGCTGACAAGTGGTGATGCTTGGAATGACAAGTGGTGATGCTTGGAATGACAAGTGGTGGTGCTCGGGCTGACAAGTGGTGATGGTCATGACAAGCTCTACGCTCCTGTTGTCATCTCGAGCCTGTCGAGAGATCCCACGATGATCTTATAGAGTGTCTTGTGGTCAACCCGTAGAGGGAAAGGATAAAAAGGATGAAGTCATTGAAGCCAATACCATGGAAAGATGTGGAGCTTACAGCGGGATTCTGGGAGGAACGAAACCGCGTGAATCGAGAGGCGACGATCCCGGTGGGATATCAGCACTGTAAATCAACCGGTCGTTTCGAAGCCTTCAAGCTGAACTGGAAGCCGGGTAAACCCAATGAGCCGCACGTCTTCTGGGATTCTGACGTGGCTAAATGGCTTGAGGCAGCTGGGTTGAGCCTCGGGACGAATCCCGACCCAGATCTGCAGAGAAGAGCGGACCGGGTGATTGACTGGATTGCCGGCGCACAGCAGTCTGACGGCTATCTGAATACCCATTTCAGTGTGGTCGACCCAAAGGGCCGCTGGAAGAACCTGAGGGACGAGCACGAGCTGTACTGTGCGGGCCATCTGATGGAGGCTGCGGTTGCTTATTATGAGGGTACCGGCAAGCGTAAGCTGCTGGACGTTATGTGTCGCTACGCCGATTATCTCTGCAAGGTGTTTGGCAGAAAGCGCGGGCAGAAGCGCGGGTATCCAGGTCATGAGGAAACAGAGCTGGCTCTTGTGAAGCTGTACAGGGCGACTGGTGTGAAGAGATATCTCGATCTCGCGGCTTTCTTCGTGAACGAGCGGGGCCGCCGGCCGCACTACTTCGCGAAAGAGGCCCGCGCCCGCGGCGAGAATAAGAGTTATCGCTGGGGGGATTATGATTACCTGCAGGCGCACCTGCCTGTTCGTGAGCAGAAGACTGCAGAGGGTCACGCGGTACGAGCGGGGTACCTTTATGCCGGTATGGCCGACGTTGCGGCAGAGACCGGCGACAAAGAGCTTTTCAAAGCCTGCAGGACCCTATGGCAGAACATTACGGAGCGGCGCATGTATATTACGGGTGGAATTGGCTCTACAAGGCACGGCGAACGCTTCACGTTTGACTACGATCTTCCCAACGAGACCGCCTACGCTGAGACATGTGCGGCCATATCGCTCGTCTTCTTTGCGCACAGGATGCTCAATGCTGAAGGTGACGCTAAGTACGCGGACGTGATGGAGCGGGCTCTTTACAATAATGTGGTAAGTGGAGTGTCGGCTGACGGGAAGCATTTCTTCTACGACAACTTCCTCGCGAGTATGCCGGGAAGTCATAAGTTCAATGGGCAGAAGTCGCCCGAGCGGCAGGAATGGTTTGGGTGCGCGTGCTGTCCTACGAACATCGTGCGCCTGATGGCCAGTATCGGTGGATACATGTATTCGCTGCGCGGAAGCACGGTCTATGTAAACCTCTACGGAGGCAGCAGTGCGCAGGTGGGCCTAAACGGAAGGCAAGTCGTTCTCCAGCAGAGGACGGGATATCCCTGGAAGGAAACCGTCCATCTTACCGTGAAACCGGTAGAAAAGCAGACTTTCACTGTGGCGCTCAGGGTGCCAGGGTGGTGCCGCAAGGCTGGAATCAAGGTGAATGGAAAGACAGTCAGACCGCCAATGCGGAAGGGCTTTGCCCTTCTAAAGAGAGAATGGCGCGAGGGTGACAAGATCGACCTGTCATTGCCAATGCCCGTCGAGAGGCTTGAGGCGCATCCTTCGGTAAGGCACGACGCTGGGCGTGTGGCACTGCAACGCGGGCCGGTGGTCTATTGCCTCGAGGAGGCCGACAATGGGAAGGACCTGAACGACATTCTTCTGGATCCAAGGGCACGCCTCAGTGTCTCGCTGGATGCTGAGCTCAAAGTGCCTGTAGTCAAGGCCCATGGCCGGAAGCGCTCGAAGGAGGGCTGGAATGGGGAACTCTACCGTGTGCAGCGCTCAAGGGTGACCCCATGCCCGGTTAAGGCCGTCCCGTATTTCCTGTGGGCCAACCGTGGCGTTGGCGAGATGCTGGTCTGGGTTAGAGAAGGGTGAGGAGAAAGTCTGAATTCTGAAATATGAGGTCTGAAGGGGAGGACTGTTGGAAGTGAAGAAGCCGAATGTAATCTTTGTTTTGGCGGATGATTCGGGCCGGGCGGAGCCTGGGCGCTATGGCCATGATCTCAACGAAACCCCGAATATTGATGCAATGGCAGCGGCGGGTATTCGCATTCACTAATGCCTATGCCAGCTCGACCATGTGCAGTCCGTCTCGTGCCGGGCTGATGACGGGCCAGGCGCCTCCGAGGAGCGGGTTACTGACGGCAGATATGAACATGAATGGGCAGAAGGCACCCGTTCATAGTCGCATTTTGAGATGACCCCCCATAGGACTGGTCACATCTCTTTTGGAGTGCTATTCTTTCGCTCATTGCTAAATCAATGGAGAATGCACTGAGTGAACTCGAGAGAGCGTGTAGCAGCGGTAATCGAAGGTAAGACGGCAGATCGGATCCCGGTATACGGGTGGGTTAAGGCAAACCTTGGCGAGCAGATAAGTCAGGCCTTCGGATCCGTAGAGGCGTTCGAGGACAAATACGAATTTGATTTTGCTCACCTTTTCGGTTGCCCGGCTACCTTCCATCGTGAGGACCTCCAGTCCATACGCGACGCGAAAGATGGCAGAATCGAGCCTGCCGACCTGCTCGATCTTGAAATGTGTGATGTTAATGAAGGTCCGGGCTACGATGATCTTAAAGCTGAGATCCAGCATCACAAGGTCGAGCGGGAACGGTTTGTGTATGTCCAGACACCCGGAATTTTCGAGCGGCTCAACAGTCAGTTCGGGATCGAGAATCATCTGATGTATTTGGCACTGTATGAAGAGGAGCTGCATGAGGTGTACAGGCGCCAGGCAGAATGGAACCGCCAGTTTGCAATGAACTGCCTCGACCTGGGTATAGACATGATTCACGTTTCGGATGACTGGGGCGCCCAGACAGGGCTTATGTTCAGTCCGGATACGTGGCGCAGCCTGATGTATCCTTATCACAAGATCACATGCGATGCCGTGCGCGCGAGGGGTGGTTACCTGAGCCTTCATTCGGACGGAAATGTTACACAGGTCCTCGATGGTATTGTGGAGCTAGGTTACAATGTCCTTCACCCTTATCAAGTCTCTGCAGGGATGGATTACGCTGACTACTTTGCAAAGTACGCAGATAAGTTCACGATCATGGGCGGGATGGATGTGCAGACGACGATAGGTTTTGGCAACTACGACAGGCTGAACGAAGAGATTCCGGCGATTCTAAAAAGATTTAGGGAAAGAGGGCTCCTGTTCTGCACGAGTCACTTTGTTCAGGACCATTGCAGCATTGAAGAGCTTACCTTCGCTTTTGACCTTGTTTACAAATGCGTGCGAGAAAACTAGGGACTCCTGACGATGCTGGTTGAATACGCTAAAGACCCCATGGCAATAGGCGTCAGAACGCCCAGATTTTCCTGGGAGGTTCCGCTCAAAGGTCGGTGCCGTATGCAAAGTGCGTATCAGATCCTCGTGGCCACAAAAGAGGAGCTGCTGGAGCCAGGCATGGCTGATTTGTGGGACAGCGGCAAAGTTGAATCGTGTAAGTCGACGAACGTGGAATATGCAGGTGCGGAGCTGCGCAGCAACATCGACTGCTTCTGGACGGTTCAAGTATGGGATGAGAAAGGCGAGGGCGGCGGATTTGGGAGGACGGCACGTTTCGGCACGGCCCTGTTTGAAGAGTCCGATTGGGAGTCAGACTGGATCGGGATGGGTGAGCCGACGGAGCCTGCGCTGGATCCTTACTCGATATCCCAGGATGATGCATCCTCCGGCTTGAAGTTGAGCCCTGAGGACATGGTGAAGCTGGCGGATGAACTGAAGGACTTTGAGCCGGAGCCAAGATCGCCACTCCTGCGCAAAGAGTTCATGGTGGACAGGCCTGTCCGACGTGCCCGTGCATTCGTTTCAGGGCTTGGGCTCTTTGAGCTCCGGTTAAACGGGGAGAAGATCGGGGATGATGTTCTTGCTACACCGCGAACAGATTTCAGTAAGCGGGTATACTATTCGGTTTATGACGTCACGTCGTGTCTGACCCAGGGTTCCAATGCCATTGGCGTAGTGCTCGGCAATGGATGGTTTAATGCACAGAAGAAGCACTGGCACTGGCAGGCGCCCTGGTTCGGTTCACCGCGGGCTCTGGTCCAGCTTGAGATCGAGTGTGAAGACGGATCGAAGGAACGTGTGCTGAGTGACGGCAGTTGGCAGGGCGACTGGTCACCTATAACGCTGAGCTGTATATATGACGGCGAAGACTATGACGCACGCCTTGAGCAGGAAGGTTGGGACATGCCGGGGTTTGCGGGCGGGCGCTGGAAATCCGTAAACGTTGTGTCAGGACCGGGGGGCAAGCTAACGGCAGTGGATCATCAGCTGAACAAGGTGATGAGGCGTTTCGCTCCGCTGAGTGTGTGTGAGCCGGCGCCTGGCGTGTTTGTGTTTGATATGGGGACTGTGATGACCGGCTGGTGTCGCCTTACAGTCCCTAAAGGTTTGGCAGGCGAGACCGTTACGCTCAGGTATGCTGAGCTGCAGCATCAGAGTGGCATGATAGACCCGCGCACAGCTGGAGGTGCCCGTCAGGCGGATGTGTATACTATGAGGGGCGCCGAGAATGAATCATATGAGCCGCGCTTTACATACCACGGTTTCCGCTATGTCGAAGTAACAGGTTTTCCCGGCGAGCCGGCTCTGGACTCGCTGCAGGCCTGCCACGTTTATAATGGGGTCGAGAGTACAGGGACCTTTGAGTGCGGGCATGCCCTCATCAATAAGATCCATACATGCACGGTGCAGTCGCAGAAATGCAATATGCAGATGGGCGTGCCGACGGATGACACACAGCGAGAAGAACGTCTGGGTTGGTGCGGTGATGCCTGGAGTTATGCTGAGGAAAGCTTTTACAACCTGGATGCCGCGCGGTTCTGGACCAAATGGATTGCCGACTTCTATGACCAGCAGGACGAGGACAGCGGCTTGGTCGGTTACATTTGTCCGCTGCCGGGTTGGGGCGAGGCGATGATTTGGAGCGCGGCCTTTATATACATTCCGTGGTGGCATTACGTGCACTATGGCGACCGCCGCATTCTCGAAGAGAGCTATCCGTATCTGAAAAAGTATCTAGCGTATCTTGAGAAGACAGGGAAGAATGAGCTTCCGGATCTGAAGGGCAAGGAGCCTCCGGACTTTCTGTTTCCAAAGACACCGGTAAAGGACCGTTATTCTACGGCGGAGTCTCATGGTTACCTTCAGCATTCCTGGTTTGCTGATCACCTTGCCACGCACGAGGGCGGCTCTGGCATGGGGCATGATCAGCCGCGCTCTATGGCGTCGGCATTCTACCACTATGATGCGCTAATTATGGCGCGCATAGCAGCCACTCTTGGTTTGCGGGAGGACGCTGACCGCTACAGGGAGCTGGCCGGCCGGATAAAGCAGGCTTACAACGAGCGCTTTTTTGACGATGCGGCAGGTTACTACGACATCGGCTGTCAGAGCGTTCAGGCACTGGCTATCTGTTTTGATCTCGTTCCTGAGTCGCATAGAGGGCGACTCGCCGGCTATCTCAATTCTTCTGTAAACTTTCGACAGCGGCGGATTACTTCAGGTTATGCGGGTACTAAGTGGGTTGTTCAAGCCATTGCCGAGTCCGGCCGAAATGACATCCTCTGGGAACGCGCCATTGCCACGGACTATCCGAGCTGGGGATACATGCTTCGTGACAACAAGACCACTATTACCGAGAACTGGGCCGGTGCGGCGTCGCAGTGCCATACGACACTCGGAGCCGCCATTGATGAATGGTTCTACTGGGGGCTTGCGGGGATCAGGCCTGACGAATCTGCGCCCGGTTACGAGAAGATCATTATTAAACCGTATCTTCCTGCGGAGCTGCCTTTTGTCCGGGCGTCTATCAGGACCGCGCGCGGCGAGATTGTTTCGGCCTGGGAGCAGGACGAAGGACGGGCGGCTATGAAGGTCAGAATTCCAGCGAACAGCACCGCGACAGTGTATGTGCCTTGCGATGAATCAACAACTGTTACGGAAGGTGGAGTACCTGCAGCAGACTCAGAGGGAGTGACGGCTGTTCGCTCGGAGGACGGAGAGAGTGTGTTTGAAGTCGGGTCAGGGAGTTATGTGTTTGAGTTTTCGGTGGGAGGGTCAGGATCCTGCTGACCGGACGGCAGAATGCCGTCCCTCCCGGTGTTTTGAATGATGAGAGATTAGGAGAGCGAAGAAATGACGATTACGGCTGAAGAGCGGCTGAAGTGGTGGCATGAGGCAAGGTTTGGGATGTTCATTCACTGGGGGCTGTATGCCAGCCTCGCTGGTGAGTGGAAAGGGCAGAAGCAGGCTGGTATAGGGGAATGGATCATGCGTGATCTGAAAATCCCGATTCCTGAATATGAGAAGCTGGCAGATGACTTCAATCCAGTGAAGTTCAATGCCGATGAGTGGGCAGGGCTTGCGAAGCAGGCAGGCATGAAGTATCTGGTGATTACTTCAAAGCACCATGACGGCTTCTGTATGTTCGGTTCGCCCAGCAATCCTTACAACATTGTTGATAAGACGCCGTTCAAGCGGGACCCGATGAAGGAGCTTGCGGATGCATGCAGTAAGCGCGGGATAAAATTGTGCTTCTACTATTCGCAGGCGCTTGATTGGCATGCCGATGGCGGTGCAGGCCATTGGGACGAGGTCGGTGAGGGAGATGATTGGCTGAGCTATGCTCGCGGCCCTGAGGATTTCAGGAAATATTTGGACACGGTCGTTAAGCCTAACCTGAGGGAGCTCCTGACTAACTACGGGCCGATTGGGCTCATATGGTTTGACACTCCGGTCGCAATCACGAAAGAACAGAGCGAAGAATTGCGGGACCTTGTGCACAGCCTGCAGCCGGAATGTCTGGTGAGCGGTCGCGTCGGGCATGATGTCGGCGATTACGGCAGCATGGGTGATAATGAGCATCCCGCGGGTAAAGTCAGCGGCGCCTGGGAGACCCCGGCCACTCTCAATGACACGTGGGGCTTCAAGCACTTTGATCATAACTGGAAATCCCTCGATTACCTGCTGGAGCTTCTCGTCAACTGCGCTTCCAAAGGTGTTAACTACCTGCTCAACGTGGGGCCTACTGCTGAAGGTGTAATTCCGCAGCCAAGCGTTGATCTCCTGAAACAGGTTGGGGCATGGCTCGAGAGGAACGGGGAAGCGATATATGGAACCGTGGCGAGTCCATTCCCGCTCGACCCGCCGTGGGGGCGTATTACGGCGAAGGGCAGCACGCTGTACCTTCTGGTCAAGGAGTGGCCGCAGGATGGCTCGATTGGCCTTGTCGGACTCCGCAATAAGGTCAAGTCGGCCCGTGTGCTGGGAGGCGGCAATAGCTCCGCAACAGTCTTGCAGGAAGGGGACACGGTTACGGTGTCTCTTCCGTGTGAGGCGCCCGAAGTTATAGTTTCGGTAGTTGCGGTGGAGCTTGATGGTGAACCGGATGTAGAGAACATGGTAATACAGGAAGGCGCCTCGAAGATAGTGCTTCCGATGCATGTTGCTGAGACGACGGGAGAGTTCACTGTAAGTCCGGCCGGTCATGCGGAAAAATGGACTGATACCGCAAACAGCGCCAAGTGGTGTTTCCGGGCCCGTACACCTGGAGAATATGAGCTTGCTGCGGTAACATTTGCTCGCAAGCGAATTCCGGAACGGTTTGGGAACCACGCTCTTCAGGTGACAGTGTGCGGCCAGAGCGTTCAGGGTGAAGCGGGCGCTAAGGATATTGATGTGAGTGAGGCCGCGCCGGGTCCACAGAAGCCGCGCAGTGTTCTGGGACGGATCAATATAGGTAAGGCAGGCGAGCATGAGCTGACGCTCAAGGCCGAGCGGATTGACCCGGATGCCTCTGCAGGTTTGGCAATATGCGCGGTTGAGCTGACACCGGTTGATATGCCTTGATTGCGGAGTGCAGGTCATTCATATTTCATCCTTTCACAAACCAGCGGAGGCACGCAGATGACTGAACGTTTTGATCCCATCAACCCGAAGTGCAAACATATGCTGCATGGTGGGGACTATAATCCTGACCAGTGGATAGCTACGCCCGAGATATGGGACGAGGATATGCGCCTTATGAAGCTCTCGGGCAGCAATGCAATGTCGCTATGCATCTTTGCGTGGTCGCGACTGGAGCCGGCGGAGGGGCAGTTCGAGTTCGGCTGGCTGGATACGATCATGGACAAACTCGCCGAAAACGATGTCTACGCTGTCATGGCAACGCCCAGTGGGTCTAAGCCGGCTTGGATGAGCCGTAAGTATCCGGAGATCAGGAGAGTAAAGGCGGACGGGACGCGCCAGCCTCATGGCGGGCGTCATAACCATTGCCGCACATCTCCCGTCTATCGGGAAAAATGTCAGATAATTAATGGAAAGCTAGCCGAGCGCTACAAGGACCATCCGGCACTTCTAGTGTGGCATGCTTCAAACGAATACAACGGCGGCGACTGTCAGTGTGAACTCTGTTTGGGGGCATTCCATGATTGGCTGCGCGAGCGTTACGACAATGATATCGAGAAGCTTAACCACGCTTACTGGTCGTCGTTTTGGTCGCACTCATTTCCTGATTTCGACTATGTGATTCCCACTGACCACGGTATTCATGGACTGATGATCGACTGGGAGCGGTTTAAGACATTTCAGACTGTCGATTTCTTCAAGGCTGAGACGCAGCCCTGCAGGGAAATAACTCCTGACGTGCCGATAACGACGAATTTCATGCCGGGTGGGGCGACTCTTGATTACGGCTATTTTGCCAAGTTTATGGATGTGATTTCCTGGGATTCGTATCCCAACTGGCACGAGCACCAGGACGAGATAGGCGAAGCTGTCAGCGCAGCGCGTCAGCACGACCAATGCCGAGCTATGCTTGGTGGAAAGCCGTTTATGCTGATGGAGAGCGTGCCGAGCATACCGACGCGAGGGCGGGTCAAGAAGCGCAAGGAACCTGGCATGAATGTTCTCTCCAGCCTGCAGGCCGTGGCGCACGGATCGGATACCGTACAGTATTTCCAGTGGCGGAAGAGCCGTGGGTGCATGGAGAAGTTTCACGGAGCGGTGGTAGATCACGAGGGATCGGAGCGGACCCGCGAATTCAGGGAAACCGCCGACGTCGGGGCAGCGCTTGCGAAGATGGATGACATTGTTGGTACCACCGTCGAGCCTGAGGTCGCGCTTATTCAGGACTGGGAGAACGAATGGGCCCTGAATTCGGGTGCTAAGGTATATCTTGGGGAAAACGTGAAGTACCGCGGGGAGATGAATGCTCATTACAAGCCATTCTGGCAGAGCGGGGTCCCGGTTGATGTGATTGATCAGAACGGAACTCTGGACGGCTACAAGCTTGTTGTCGTTCCCATGGCATATATGCTGAGGCCGGGCTTTGCGGAAAAGCTGAAGAAGTATGTCGAGCAGGGCGGAACCGCAGTGATGACCTACTGGAGCGCCGTAGTGGACCAGACTGATCTTTGTTTCCTTGGCGGGATTCCCGGTGACGGCCTGAGGGAGGTGTTTGGCGTTTGGGAAGAGGAGAGCCAAAGTTACTATCCGAACGAATCGGTGGGCATCATTGCGGCGGACGGAAACCCGCTCGGTCTAACGGGGAGTTACAGGGCTGTAGATACCTGTTCCGTGATACATGCCGAGGGTTCGGATGTGCTGGCGATTTTCAGTGAAGAGTACTTCGCGGGTTCGCCTGCTCTTACCGTAAACGCGTTCGGCAAAGGCAAGGCGTATTATATAGCCGCGCGCACAGCTGAAGGCTTTTTGTCCGATTTCTATTGTAAGCTGGTAGCATCTCTTGGGATTGAACGCGTCATAGATGTGGAGCTTCCGGCTGGAGTCACAGCGCAGCTGCGCACGGACGGGGATAAGCGCTACGTCTTTCTTTCGAACTTCAATCGTGAGTCCGTGCAATTGACATTGGACAGGAAGTATGCCGATCTGCTGACTGGCGACGAGTTAGAGGGGACCATCACCCTTGATCGCTATGCAGTGAAGGTCCTTGTCTAAGCCCTACTGAAGCAGCGCCTTTACGTTCTGAAGTTCGGACTCCGCTTCGGTGACCAGTTCCGTGAAGATCTCCTTCATTGGCTGCACTTTGTCCATGAGTCCAACGCTTTGTCCGGCCATCAGTGAGCCATTATCGACGTCGCCGTTGACCACAGCATTGCGCAAGGCGCCCATCCAGTACTCCTCAACCTTCAGCTGTGCTT